>JAPLPS010000041.1 GCA_026400075.1 Polaromonas sp. | reverse complement strand
CCGCGCTGGCTGCTTTGCCTACAGCCCGGTTGAAGGCGCGGCCGCCAATGAGATTCCCGGCATGCTGCCGCTGGAGCTGCGCGAAGAGCGGCGCGCCCGCTTCATGGCCGTGGCCGAAGCGGTGTCCAGCGAGAAACTGCAGCAGCGCGTCGGCGCCACCATGCAGGTGCTGGTCGATCATGCGCCTGCGCTGGGCCGAAAAGGCGGCACCGGCCGCTCTTACGCCGATGCGCCCGAGATCGACGGCATCGTCAAGCTGCTGCCACCGGAGAAAATCAGCAAAACGATGAAGGTGGGGGAATTCACCCGCGCCCGCATTGTCGGGGTTCAGGGGCATGACCTGGTGGCTGTGCCGGTCTGAACGGGCTCGGTTTGCCGCTCTTTTCCCGCCTGCGCTATCTTGCAGGCGGGGCAGGGGCTGGCTTTGAATGCGATTTGGTATTTTCCCGAGGCTGGGCGACTGCAAGAGAATCTCTAAAAGAGAAAACCGTAAAGCAAAAAGGCCACTGGGTTGACAGTGGCCTTTTAAAGCTTGGGTAATTTTGGTGCCCGGGAGAGAACTCGAATCTCCACATCTTGCGATACACGGACCTGAACCGTGCGCGTCTACCAATTCCGCCACCCGGGCACAGCTGATAGTTTAACACGACATTTGAGCGAATTTTTGCTGTCGGGGTGGATTTGTAATAACAGGGACACGGGACGCTTGGCGCAAAACGGCTCAGGCGGCCGATTCTGAAAATCAGACCAGAAAAGCAAAAAGGCCACTGCGTTAACAGTGGCCTTTTAAAGCTTGGGTAATTTTGGTGCCCGGGAGAGAACTCGAATCTCCACATCTTGCGATACACGGACCTGAACCGTGCGCGTCTACCAATTCCGCCACCCGGGCACAGCTAGAATTCTAACATTACATTTAGGCTGTTTCGAGTTTGAACTTGAAAAGTTTCAGAACTCAGCCATGAATTTCAAGGCTGTCACCGCGTCATGGCAGGCATCAGGCCAAATCCCTGCGCATTCAAGCCCATCCCCGAGCATTCATCCCGGCTGGAGACATTGGTTTTTCACAAATTCGGGCTAGTATCTGGTTTTGAACACTGACATCAGAATCGGGCCACGCTAGCCCTCCCTTATTCAAAGCCTCCGGCCCGACAGCTTGTCACCGGCGGTATCTAACGAAAGAGACTTCTTATCAAACCGACTAACTCCACCTCCGGCGCTGCGTCCGGACTCCTCGCTGAATTCGAGGGCACTGTTTCCGGCCACCGCGATGGTCATGGCTTTGTGCTGCGCGACGATGGCGAGGCGGACATTTACCTGCCGCCCAACGAAATGCGCGCAGTCCTGCACAAAGACCGGGTCAAGGCGCGCATCGTGCGTCATGACCGCAAAAACCGCCCCGAAGGCCGCGTGACGGAAATCATCGAGCGCTCCCCCAACCCCATTATCGGCCGCCTGCTGCAGGAAAGCGGCGTCTGGCTGGTCGCGCCGGAAGACAAGCGCTACGGTCAGGATGTCCTGATTCCGAACAAGGGCGCCACCGGCACCGCCAAAACCGGCCAGATCGTGGTGGTGCAACTGACCACGCCCCCTGCGCTGTTTGGCCAGCCAGTCGGCCGCGTGATTGAAGTGCTCGGCGAAATCGACGATCCCGGCATGGAAATCGAAATTGCCGTGCGCAAATACGGCGTGCCGCACGAATTCAGCGACGAGGCGCTGGCCTTGGCGCGCACGCTGCCCGACGCGGTGCGTCCGGCGGACAAGCTGCGCCGCGTCGATCTGACCGACATCGCGCTGGTCACCATCGACGGCGAAGATGCCCGCGACTTTGACGATGCCGTGTACTGCGAGCCGGCCAAGGTCGGGCGCGGCAAGGGCTGGCGTCTTTTAGTGGCGATTGCCGACGTGAGCCATTACGTGGAAACCGGCAGCGCGATTGACATCGACGCCTATGACCGCGCCACCAGCGTGTATTTCCCGCGCCGCGTGATTCCGATGCTGCCGGAAAAGCTCTCCAACGGCCTGTGTTCGCTGAACCCGAACGTCGAGCGGCTCTGCATGGTTTGCGACATGCTGGTCAATGCCAAGGGCGAGGTTCACGCCTACCAGTTTTTCCCGGCGGTGATGTTCAGCCAGGCGCGTTTTACTTACACCGAAGTGGCCGCCATTCTGGCCAACACGCGCGGCCCGGAAGCGGCGCAGCGCGAGGCGCTGGTGCCGGATCTGCTGCATCTGCACGAGGTGTACCAGGCGCTGCTCAAGGGGCGCGCAGTGCGCGGCGCGGTGGACTTTGAAACCACCGAAACGCAAATCGTTTGTGACGAAGTCGGGCGCATCGAAAAAATCGTGCCGCGCACCCGCAACGTGGCGCACCGCCTGATTGAGGAAGCGATGCTGGCGGCCAATGTCTGCTCGGCCGACTTCATTGCCCAGAGCAAGCACACCGGCTTGTTTCGCGTCCACGAAGGCCCGACGCCCGAGAAAAACGAGATGCTGCGCAACTATCTGAAAGCGATGGGCATTGGCATGACGATCAGCCATGAGCCGACGCCCGGCGAGTTCCAGCAAATTGCCGTGGCCACCAAAGACCGCCCGGACGCCCAGCAGATTCACACGATGCTGCTGCGCTCGATGCAGCAGGCGATTTACACGCCGATGAACGAGGGCCATTTCGGCCTGGCTTACGAGGCCTACACGCACTTCACCAGCCCGATCCGGCGCTATCCAGACCTGTTGGTGCATCGCGTCATCAAGGCGATTTTGCAAAAGACCAAGTACGTGCTGCCGGTCTTGCCGACGCCGGGCGAGGCCGAGGCCAAGCTATCGAAACGGCTGGCTTCGCGGCTGAAAGATATCAAGGAGCCGGGCGAAAAACCGAAGAAAATCACCGCCGACCAGGTTGCCTGGCAGGCCGCCGGTCTGCATTGCAGCGCCAACGAGCGCCGCGCCGACGAGGCCAGCCGCGACGTGGAAGCCTGGCTCAAGTGCAAATACATGCGCGAGCATCTGGGCGAGGAGTTCGGCGGCGTGGTCACGGCGGCCACCGGTTTTGGCATTTTTGTGACGCTGGACGCGATGTATGTTGAAGGCCTGGTGCATATCACTGAACTCGGCGGTGAGTATTTCCGCTTTGACGAGGCCCGTCAGGAGCTGCGCGGCGAGCGCACCGGTATTCGTTATGCGATTGGCACGCGGGTGCAGGTGCAGGTCAGCCGGGTTGATCTGGATGGCCGCAAAATCGACTTCCGCCTGGTGCCCGAAGGCGACGAGCTGCGCAGCCTGACCGCCCGCGCGATGAAGGACAAGGCGGGCGGCGCCGAACTTCCCGCGCAGGAGCGCGGCGCTGAGCGCAAGCGCGGTGCCAGCCGAAGCGCGGGCAAGCCTGCGGCCAAGCGTTCGTCCGCCGGTGCGGGCGGGCGTGCTGCCGGTGATTCACGCTGCGGCGCCGGTTCCGGCTTTGAGGCCAAGTCGGCTTCGCCGATTGACGCGCTGAAGGCAGCGGTGAAAAAATCCGTCAGCAATCCCGGCCGCAAACAGGGCAAGAAGCCGCGCCGCTAGGACGATGATGACGTTCTTTATTTTTCAACGCGGAGGCGCGTCATGCTGACCCGTATTCTGGCTTTTCTGCTGGAAACCGGGTTTTTCCTGCTGATCGCTTCGGCGCTGCTACGCGCCTGGATGAACTGGCTGCGCATCAACATGAGCGCGCCGCCGGGCAGCCTGGTGATGGCGCTGACCAGCTGGCTGGTCAAGCCGCTGCGGCGCG
>JAPLPS010000331.1 GCA_026400075.1 Polaromonas sp. | reverse complement strand
CTGCGCTACGACCCCGACATGGGCAGCGATGCGCGCCTGTCGTGCTCATCGTCCGGCTGGGCCTGGATGTCCACGATGAGCGACGACCAGGCGATGCAGCTGGCGGCCAAGCAGGGCATAGGCGCGCCGCAGGATTTCGGCCCGAATGCCCCGGCCACGCTGCAAGCCGTGCTCGACGCGGTGCATGCCAGCCGCGAGCGCGGCTACAGCATCACGGTCGATACCTACAGCCTGGGCTTGAGCGCCATGTCGGCGCCAGTGCGTTTTGCCGGTCAGCCCGCTTTTGGCGTCGTCACGATTGCCGGGCCGACGGTGCGCTTTACCGCCGAGCGCATGCAGACGCTGGCGCCGGAGCTGCTGTCGGTGGCGTCGCAACTGGCCGCGTCCAGCAGTGCCTCGCCGTTTTTCAAGCTGACCGCCGAGACCGGTAGCGCCAGCGCCGCGCCTGGCCGCAAGCCGATTTACGCGGTCTGATTTTTTATCACCTGTCTGTCCATGCCCATGACCGAGTCTTCCTCTTCTGCGAATCGTTGTGACCTGCTGGTCATTGGCTCTGGCGCGGGCGGCCTGTCGGCGGCGGTGACGGCGGCGCGGCTGGGCCTGAAAGTCATCGTCGCTGAAAAAGACCCGCAGTACGGCGGCACCACGGCCTGGTCGGGCGGCTGGATGTGGATTCCGCGCAACCCGCTGGCCGTGGCCGCCGGGATCACCGAGGACATCGAAAAACCACTGTCCTACCTGCGCCACGAGCTGGGCAGCCAGTTTGACGAGACGATGCTGCGCGCCTTTCTGGACAACGGCCCGCGCATGGTGGAATTTTTTCGCGCCCAAACGGCCTTGCAGTTCATCGATGGCAACGGCGTGCCCGACTTTCATGGCCGCACGCCGGACGCTGTGACTGGCGGGCGCTCGGTCTGCGCCGCGCCGTTTGATGGGCGCCGACTGGGCCGCCACATGGATCAGCTCAAGCCGCCGCTGCCGGAGACGACGCTGTGGGGCATGGGCATTGCCTCGGGCGCGGAGCTGCGCCATTTTTTAAATGCCATGCGCCAGCCCGCCTCGTTCTGGTACGTCACCAAGAAGGTGCTGGGCTACTGGCGCGACCTAGCGCTGCACCGGCGCGGCATGCGGCTGGTCAACGGCAATGCGCTGGTGGCGGCGCTGGCCGCGTCGGCGTTTGAGGCGGGTGTGGAGATGCGCACCCGCAGCCCGGCGCAGCGCCTGCTGACCGAATGTGTTGACGGCAAAAGCCGCGTTACCGGCGCCGTCATCAGCACGCCAGCGGGCGCGGTCGAGATTCATGCCCGCTGCGGCGTGGTGCTGGCCTGCGGCGGCTTTCCGCACGACACGGCGCGCAAAAAAGCCTTGCTGCCACACGCGCCGACCGGCCAGGAACACTGGTCGGCGGCCTCACGCGGCAACACCGGCGACGGCCTGCGCCTGGGCGAGGCGGCGGGCGGCGTGGTCAGCCTGGATCTGACTCAGTCCGCCGCGCTGGCGCCAGTCTCGCGGGTGCCGCGTGCCGATGGCTCGTTTGCGCATTTTCCGCACCTGATCGAGCGCGCCAAGCCCGGCCTGATTGCCGTCACGACGGCGGGCCAGCGCTTTACCAACGAGGCGGACTCTTACTACGACTTTGTCCGCGACCTGATTGCGGCCACGCCCCAAGGCCAGCCGGTGGCGGCCTGGCTGGTGTGCGACCACCGCTTTATTCGCCGCTACGGGCTGGGCGCCGTCAAGCCCGCGCCGATGCCGCTGGGCGCGATGCTTGACAACGGCTATCTGAGACGCGGCCAGAGCCTGAGCGCGCTGGCCCAGCTCTGCGGCATCGACGCCAGCGCGCTGGAAAAGACCGTCCAGCACTACAACCAGCAGGCGCTGCAAGGCCAGGACAGCGACTTTGCCAAGGGCGAAACCGCGTACAACCGGGTGCAGGGCGACGCCACCAACGGCCTGCCCAATCCCTGCATGGCGCCGCTGGAACGCGGGCCGTTTTACGCCGTCCAGGTGCTGCCCGGCAGTCTGGGCACCTTTGCCGGGCTGCGCGTCAACGCCAGCGCACAGGTGCTGGACGCGGCGGGCCAGCCGCTCGATGGCCTGTACGCGGGCGGCAACGACATGAGCAGCGTGATGGGCGGGCGCTACCCCAGCGGCGGCATCACGCTAGGCCCGGCGATGACGTTTGGCTTTATCGCCGCCCACCACGCAGCGGGCGCCGACCCGGCGACTTCTTTTTAAGCCATTTTTTTACCCAGAAAGCAAACCCCATGTATTACGAACTCGCCACCATGACCCTGCCCTTTGGCACCGCAGGCGCTGCCGCCGCCAACGTGCAGGCTTTTGCCAGCGCGCCCGAGGCTAAAGGCGAGCTGCTGGGCTGCTGGTTTACCGACATCGGCACACTCAACCAGATGATCGTGCTGCGCGGCTTTGCCGATCTGGCCAGCTTGCAGGCCGAGCGCGAGCGCACCCAGCAAAGCGCCAGCCCGTTCGGCTGCGGCGAAGTGTTTCAAACGCTGGAGCAGCACAGCTACAAGGGTTTCCCGTGGATGAAGCCGGTGCGCCCCAGCAGCGAAAGCGGCGTCAACGGCCCGGTCTATGAAATCCGCACCTACGGCATCAAAACCGGCGGAGTGCAGCCCACGATTGATTTGTGGGAACAGTACGTGCCCCCGCGCGAGGCCCTGTCGCCCTGCGTGGTGGCGATGGTCGCGCTCGACGGCCCGCTGCGCTTTACCAACATCTGGTCTTACCCCACGCTGGACGCCCGCAGCAAGGCGAGAGCCGACGCCGTGGCCCAAGGCATCTGGCCCCCGAAAGGCGGCCCGGCGCACCTGACGACCAGCATGACTTCGACGATTGCCCTGCCCACCGCCGTCTCGCCACTGAAATAAGAAAAAACATCAGGAGACAACAGCGATGAGCCGCATTTATTCGATGGCCTACCTCACGTCCAACACCTGCACGCCGCCGCAGGCGGTGCGCCTGGCCGCCGAACTCGGTTACGCCTGGGTCGGCCTGCGCCTGCTGCCCAATATGGCCGGTGCACCGCAGCAGTTTTTGATCGGCCAGCCCGAGGTGCTGCGCGAAACCGTTGCCGCCCAGCAGGGCACCGGCGTCGGCATTTTTGACCTGGAAATCATCCGCATCGACAGCGGTTTTGATGAGCGCGCTTACCTGCCGCTGTTAGAGGCGGGCGCCGCGCTGAAAGCCAAAGCCGTGCTGGTCGCCGGCGACGACCGCGACGAGGCGCGCCTGACCGACGGCTACGCCCGCCTGTGCGACTTGATGGCGCCCTACGGCATGACGGCGGATCTGGAGTTCATGCCGTGGACGGCGGTGCCGGATGTAAAAGCCGCGCTGCGCATCATCGAGGCCGCTGGCCGCCCGGCCAATGCCGGGATTTTGGTTGATGCGCTGCACTTTGACCGCTCAGCCAGCACGCTGGACGACATCCGCGCCATTCCACGCGAACTGCTGCACTATGCGCAGATTTGCGACGCGCCGACCCGCGCCCAGACAGGCCGTGATTTCACGGTGGAAGAAATGATCCACACCGCCCGCTGCGAGCGCCTGCTACCCGGTGCCGGTGGCATTGATTTGCACAGCCTGTTTGCCGCGCTGCCGCAGGATTTGC
>JAPLPS010000198.1 GCA_026400075.1 Polaromonas sp. | reverse complement strand
CAAAGCCAGCGTGCGCCAGTCGCTGCAAGGCGACGCGCCAGCGGCCAGCCCCGCCGAAGAAGGCCAGCCAGACGCTGAAGCCGCTCCCGCCGCCAAGCCGACGACGCTGAAATCCAAGCGCATCAAGGCCGCCAGCGTTAGCGCGCCAGACGCGCCGTTCTAAGTCACACGCTGCAGCTTCATGGCTGACATGAAGCATGCACGAACGGGCAAGGCTATGGCATCATTTGTAACTTGTTATAACAAGGGAGACAAAATGAAACTACTGCTATGCACCAAGCATGATCTGGTGGGCAACCTGATGCTCAACCTGCTCTTGCCCGTTTTGACGCAAGACCACGAAGTCGAGGTCTTGCTCGCCAACCGCATCCGGCCTGAAACCGGCACCGTGCCCGAGCTGGGCTGGATGAAATTCTTCGAGCACGATTTGCCCAGCCGCCTGCTGTTTCCGCTGATTGACCAGCTGCCGCAAGCGGCCGGGCAGTGGCTCGCCTTTGACGCGCTGGCCGAGCGCTACGGCGTGCGCATCCAGAGCGCCGGTCACCTCCCCAACGCTGCCGAGCTGACGCGGCGGGTGCAGGAGGCCGCGCCGGATCTGATCGTCTCGTTCCAGTTCGGTTTCATTTTCAAGCCGCAGGCGCTGGCGCTGGCGCCGCTCGGTGCGCTCAACCTGCACTCGGGCGCGCTGCCCGAGCGCGCTGGCGTCAACCCGACCTTCTGGTGCATGAAGGACGGCGACCTTGAAGCCGCCTGCACGCTGCACTGGATAGACGCGGGCATAGACTCCGGCCCGCTGGTGGAGGTCAGAACGATGCCGCTGGACTACTCGCGCTCGCTGTTTTCCAACTGGATTGCCAACTACCGCAACGGTGCCAGCCTGATCGCCGACGCCATCGCCACACTGGAGAACCAGGGCAGCCTGCCCGCACTGGCGCAAATCGACAGCGACCGGCGCTACGTGCCGACGCCCACGGCGGCAGATTTTGCCGCTTTCGCCGCCAGCGGCCATCGCCTGATAGACACCGGCGACTACCTGGATTTACTCACCCACTACCTGCAACCCGCATGAGCGCCGCCCACCCCCTGGCGAATCCGGCCTTCGCCAAAATGCAGGCCTGCGGCAACGACTTTATCGTGATGGATGACCGCACCGAGCAGTTTGCCGGATGCGAGTCAGCGCTGGCGCAGCGCCTGTGCCAGCCCCATCTGGGAATCGGCGCCGATGGCCTGCTGCTGCTGCGCAACGGCGACGCGGCGAACCACTTTGGCATGGTGTTCGTCAACGCCAACGGCCTGATCGGCGAGATGTGCGGCAACGGCGCGCGCTGCCTGGCGGCCTTCATCCACCGCGCCATCCTGGTCACGCAGACGCTGGTGCTGCAAACCGCAATAGGGCCTGTGCCGGTGCGCTTTGAAGACACGCACAGCATCCTGCTCAATCTGCCTGCCGCTGGCCCGGTACGCAGCGGCATCCCCATCGACTGGCAAGGCCAGGACTGGCTGTTTGAGGCGGTGGAAGTGGGCGTGCCGCATGCGGTGATTTTCTTGCCGGACTTGAGCGCGCTGGAGCAGCTTCCCGTCGAGGCGCTGGGCCGCCATGTCTGCCATCATCCGGCGTTTGCGCCGCGCCAGACCAACGTCAACTTCGTGGCGCTGCAGGATGGCCGCCTGCACCTGCGCACTTACGAGCGCGGCGTGGAAGCCGAAACCCTGGGCTGCGGCACCGGCGCCACAGCGGCAGCGCTGCTGGCGCACCAGCACTTTGACCTGCCCTGGCCAGTGGAAGTGGTCACGCGCAGCGGGGAAGCGCTGCAGATCGATTGCGAGTCGGCCTCGGGCTTGCTGCAATTGAGCGGCGGCGCCCACTTCATTGCCAGCGGCCACATCGAAGCGGGCTTGCTGAGCAATCTGCAGCCTCTGCCCTGAAGCTGCATGCGCCCTGCGTCTTGGTTGAAGCGGTATGTTCCTGCCCACTTGATGGACAAGGTGCCAATGCGCCAGCCGTTTCCCGCCAATGCGCTGCTGCTGGTGCTGGCTGTCGCCTTCCTGGTGTTCCTGAACCATGCCAAGTTTTCCACCGCGTTGGCCCAGCGCGAACAGCAGCGCCAGATGCTGGTGGCCGAGGATCTGTCCGAAGTGCTGGAGTCGCATCTGGCGCTCGGGCTAACGCTGGAAAACATGCCAGCCCTGCGCACCCTGCTCGACCGCAGGCGGGCACAGGACGCCCGCCTGCATGCCGTGGCGGTGCTGGACATGCAGGGCCAGACGCTGATCGTCAGCGGCCAGGACAAGCCCGCGCTGTGGCGGGCCGCACTGCGGCGCACCAATCGCCACGTCAGCAAAAACGACCAGGCGGCCATCGCTACCCCGCTGCAAAACAGCTTGGGCCAAAAAACGGCCTGGCTGATTCTGGACTATGACCTGAGCGAAACACGCCAGCAAACCGCCCAGGCCTTCGCCGGACTGTGGCCGCAGGCGCTGCTGGCGCTCAGCGGCGCGCTGGTGGCGCTGTTCACACTGCTGCCACGCCTGGCCCAGCGCCACGCGAACCCGCCAGCACGCAGCGTGCGCCAGATCGGCTTTCTGGTGGTCAGCCTGCTGCTGGCGGTACAAGTCCTGATTTCCTGGAGCGCCTACCGCGCCTTCAGCCAGGTCAGCCGTGACGATGCACCGCTGCTGGCCAACACCCTGGCCAACACGCTGGTTCCCCCAATTGAGCGCGGTCTGGCGCACGGCATGCCGCTGACGCAGCTGCGCGGTGTGACCGAATGGCTGCAGCCAGCCCTGAAATCCAGCCAGGAATTTGCAGCCCTGACGATTCAAGACCCGCAAGGCCAGGCGCTGTTCACGGTACACCCCAAGGACAGGGCCGCCGTGACCGCGCCCATCGACTACCCCTTTCCCATCAAGCTCAATGGGGCCATCGCGGGCACGCTGGTGGTGGGGCTGGATCCACGCTGGCTGATCGAGCGTACCCAGAAACGGGTGCTGGAATTTGCCACCTTGCTGGTCATTGGCGTACTGCTCAGCATGGAGCTGATGTACGGCCTCAAATCGAGAATTGAACCGGATGCTGAAAAAGTCGCGCTGACCCGGCTGCGTCTGCCGCTGGTTCTGTTTTTCATCGGCTCAGAACTGCCGCGTGCTTTTTTGCCGATGTGGTCTAAGGATCTGACACATCAGGTGCTGCCGCAAGCCTGGGAGGGCACGCTGGCCGCCCGCCTGCTGGTGCCAGTATTCGACATACTGCCGCAAGCGGTTCGCATGACGCTGCCCATTGCCATTTTCCTGCTGGCGGGGGCGCTGATGTCGGCAGTTGCTGGCCGCTACAGCGCACGTTACGGCCCCAAGCAGCTGTTCAAACTGGGACTGGCTCTGGCCGCTTGCGGTCATGTGCTGGCGTGGATGTCGGAATCGCTGCTGAGCCTGTCGCTGGCGCGGATATTCGCTGGCATGAGTTTTGGCTGCATCAGTGTGGCCGCCTTTGCCCATATCCGCAATGCAGGCGGCGCCGACAGTGCCAAGGGGGGTGGCATGGCGCTGTACCTGAGCGCCTACGTGACCGCTGCCATCTGCGGCGCCGGCCTGGGCTCCTTGCTGGAAGAGTGGGCCGACACGCCCGCCGTGTTTGCGTTCGGTCTGCTGTGCATAGGGCTGTGCGCCCTCACGCTGCGCTACCTGCCGCAACTGCACATCAGCAGCGCCAGCACCGCACTGAAGACAGGATTAGTGCTCAAGCTGCTGTGCCAGCGCCCCTTTGTCCGGCTGCTGCTCCTGATGGGCCTGCCGATGCAAATCGTCCAGCAGGGCGTCCTGTTTTACTGGGTGCCGCTGGCGCTGGCGGCCAGCGGCGAGTCCACCTCCATCATCGGCCTGATGATGATGAGCTACTCCGGCTTGGTGCTGATGCTCAATGCAGCTACCGCGCACTGGGCCGACCGCACCGGTCAGCATGTATTGCTGGTAGTACTCGGGCTGGCACTGGCTGGCCTGGCCGCCCTGTTGAGCGGCATTTTCTACACGCCCCTGATGATAGGGTTCAGCATAGGGCTGATCGGCGTGGCCTGGGCGGCCATCTTTCCGGCGCAAGGCGTGCTGGTGCTCAACCTGGGCGAGCTGCAGCTGCTCGGCGTGGCCCCGCCCGAAGCGATTGGCCTGTACCGGATGGTCGAGCGTGTCGGCTCCATGCTCAGCCCCTTGCTGGTGGCGCTGCTGATTAACCAGCTTGACTATGCAGGCGCCGCCAAGACGCTGGGCATCTTGCTGCTGCTTTGCACCTTGGTGCAGGCCTGGGTCTTGAGAAAAGGAAAAAACCAATGCGTATGCGTACCAAGCTAACAAAAATCATCCTGCTGGCACTGCTGCTGCCAGCCGCCTGGGCCGGGCCGGTCAAGCAGGTGTTCCTGATCACCAATCGCGGCTGCGAAGCCATCTGCCAGAGTTTTCGCAACAACCTGCAAAGCCAGGGGCCGGTGAATGTCATCTGGCGCGATGCCGCAGGCGATGTCAGCCGGGTCAGCGCTTTCGTTGCCGAAGCGCGCACGCTGCACCCAGACCTGGTGGCCACCTGGGGCACCGGCGTCACGCTGGCAGTCGTTGGCCCTTACGATGCGCCCGACCCCAAGCGTCACCTGAAGGACACAGCGGTGGTCTATATGTATGTCGGCAATCCGGTCGAATCCAAAATTGCCCGCAGCGCCGGAAAGTCCGGCCGACCCTATGTGGCAGGCACCAATACGGCCGTGCCGATTGAAGCCCAGATCAAGCTGCTGCAGTCTTTCGGCCCGCTGGCCAGAATCGGCATCCTCTACAACACCGACGAGCCTGCCGCCGTGATGCAGGCAGCGGAAGTCCGGCAGGCCTTCAACGCGCACTCAGTCCGGGTCCACGAAGTGCTCCTGCCGATGATGGCCAACGGCAGCCCCGATGCCAGCCGCATCCCGGCCGCGCTGGATCAGCTGGCGCGCCACAAGCCCGATTTTATTTACCACATCGGCTCGACCTTCACGCTGAAGCAGGTTCAGGCCATCAGCGCTGGCGCCACGGCGCGCGGCATCCCGATGTTCAGCCCAACCGAATCAGCCTTTCGCGAGGGCGGCGTGCTGCTCGGCCTGATCAGCCCGCCAGCGGGCATAGGCCAGCTGGCCGCCCATCAGGCGGGCCAGATCTTGTTCCACGGCCAGCAGCCGGGCGATTTGCCCTCCCTGACGCTGACCCACCATTCGGTGCTGATCAACATGCGGGTGGCGCGCACACTGGGCATCTATCCGCCGATGAAACTGCTGCAATTTGCCGAACTGACCGAGTAGCACCAGCCCGGCAGAAAAAGCTCCGGCAGGCTCGATAATTGCGTCTGAAAAATGCCCGCCCCCGCAGGGCGCGTCCGTCAGAAAAAGGTTTTACTTGTTGATCGATCCAGAAATTCCGGGCAGCGGCCCGGCCGCCGCCCGCTGCGCACCCCACACGCCGATGATGCAGCAGTACCACGCCATCAAGGCCGAGTACCCGGACACGCTGGTGTTCTACCGCATGGGCGACTTTTACGAAGTCTTCTACGCCGACGCCGAAAAAGCCGCCCGCCTGCTCGACATCACGCTGACCAAGCGCGGCCAGTCGGCGGGCGAGCCGGTGGTGATGGCGGGCATTCCGTTTCACGCGCTCGAAGGCTATCTGGCCAAGCTGATCAAATGCGGCGAATCGGTGGCGATCTGCGAGCAGACCGGCGATGTAGCGACGAGCAAAGGCCCGGTCGAGCGCAAGGTGGTGCGCGTGGTCACGCCCGGCACGCTGACCGATACCGAGCTGCTCAGCGACAAGAGCGAAGCGATTTTGCTCGCCGTCCACCAAGGCAAGCGCAACACCTGCGGACTGGCCTGGCTGAGCGTGACGCAAAGCCAGATTCACCTGGCACACTGCGCCGCTGACGAACTCGAAAGCTGGCTGGCGCGCATCCACCCGAGCGAGCTGCTCTACAGCGCCGACGCCACGCCCGCCTTCGAGCAGCGCCTGAAAGCCCAGCGCTGCCCGGCCAGCGCTCGCCCGGCCTGGCAGTTCGACGCCGGGCTGGGTATGCGCCGCCTGCTGGAGCAGTTCAAAGTCGCCTCGCTGGCCGCGTGGCACGCCGAAAGTTTGAGCGAAGCCCACGCCGCCGCCTCCGCGCTGCTCGGTTACGCCGAACACACGCAAGGCCGCGCGCTGCCCCACGTTCAAGGCCTGCACGTCGTGCGCCCCGACGAGCTGATTGAATTGCCACCGGCGACGCGGCGCAACCTCGAACTGACGCAAACGCTGCGCGGCGAGGATTCGCCCACGCTGTTTTCGCTGCTGGATACCTGCGCCACCGGCATGGGCAGCCGCGCTTTGAAAAGCTGGCTGCTCAGCCCGCGCCGCGAGCGCACACAGGCCAGCCGCCGCCTCGAAGCCATCGCGCAGCTGCGCCATGCGGGCAGCGGCGACGCGCAAACCCTGCGCGCCCAGCTCAAAGGCTGCAGCGACGTGGAGCGCATCACCGCCCGCATCGCATTGCGCCAAGTCAGGCCGCGCGAACTCGTCGCGCTGCAGCTGACGCTGGAAAAAGTGGCCCGGCTCACGCCGCCAGCAGCCGGGCCAGCCGCGCCCCTGCCCGCCCTGCTGACGGCGATTTTTCAAGACCTGCAGCCTCCGCCCGGCTGCGCCGAACTGCTGCGCCAGTGCATCCTCGACGAACCTGCCGCGCTGATCCGCGACGGCGGCGTCATCAACCACGGCTGCGACGCTGACCTGGACGAGCTGCGCGCCATCCAGACCAATTGCGACGACTTTTTACTCGCCCTCGAAACGCGCGAAAAAGCGCGCACCGGCATTGCGAACCTGCGCGTGCAGTTCAACAAAGTCCACGGCTTTTACATCGAAGTCACGCAAGGCCAGCTGGACAAAGTGCCCGCCGACTACCGCCGCCGCCAGACGCTGAAAAACGCCGAGCGCTACATCACGCCCGAACTGAAAACTTTCGAGGACAAGGCGCTGTCGGCGCAAGAGCGGGCGCTGGCGCGGGAAAAGTGGCTCTACGAGCAGCTGCTCGACCAGCTGCAGGAATTCGTCCCGGCCCTGAGCCGTCTGGCCAGGGCGCTGGCGGCGCTGGACGCGCTGTGCGCGCTGGCCGAGCGCTCGCTGACGCTGGGCTGGTGCGCCCCGGTCTTCGTCAAGGAGCCGTGCATCAACATCACGCAGGGCCGCCATCCGGTCGTCGAAGCGCGGCTGCTGGAAACCGGCGGCGCGGCCTTCATCGCCAACGACTGCAGCCTCACCGCCAAACAACGCTTGCAAATGATTACCGGCCCCAATATGGGCGGCAAATCGACCTATATGCGCCAGGTGGCGCTGATTGTGTTGCTGGCCTCTGTCGGCTCTTACGTGCCTGCGAGCGCCTGCCGCCTCGGGCCGATTGACGCGATTCACACCCGCATCGGCGCGGCTGACGATGTGGCCAACGCGCAATCGACCTTCATGCTCGAAATGCTGGAAGCCGCACAAATCCTGCACGCCGCCACGCCGCACTCGCTGGTGCTGATGGACGAAATCGGGCGCGGCACCTCGACCTTTGACGGGCTGGCGC
Organism: Polaromonas sp.; assembly: GCA_026400075.1. Classification (GTDB taxonomy): domain Bacteria; phylum Pseudomonadota; class Gammaproteobacteria; order Burkholderiales; family Burkholderiaceae_C; genus Polaromonas. The sequence continues at coordinate 5,840 of JAPLPS010000198.1, read as the reverse complement.
TGGCCGGTGGCATTGCCGCTTATCTGCACAACAAGGCGCAGGCGTTCACGCTGTTTGCCACGCATTATTTTGAGCTGACCGAGTTTGCCGCCCAGCACCACGGCGCGGTGAATGTGCATGTCAGCGCGGTTGAATCGGGCGCCGATATCGTGTTCATGCACCACATCGAACCCGGCCCGGCCAGCAAAAGCTACGGCATTGCGGTGGCCAAGCTGGCGGGCGTGCCCGCTGCCGTCGTCAACCACGCCCGCCACGCGCTGGCGGCGCTGGAAGCCCAGCAAAACCAGGCCAGCGCCCAGGTCGATTTATTTGCGCCGCCGCCCGAAGCACTGTCCGCCGGGCCGAGCGCCGCCGAGCTGGCGCTAACCGCGCTAGACCCCGACACGCTCAGCCCGCGCGAGGCGCTCGAAGCGCTGTACCGGCTGAAAAAGCTGGCCCGCAGCGCGTGAAAAAACCAGCGCAGGCGCTATTTTTCCGGCTATTTTCCGTTTTGTTTTCCGGTTCTCTTCTTCAACTTTTCAGAGCTTTTTTATGACTTATTGCGTCGCCGCCAAACTTAACGCTGGCCTGGTTTTTCTGTCCGACTCGCGCACCAACGCGGGCGTGGACAACATCAGCACCTTCCGCAAAATGATTGTTTATGAAAAGCAGGGCGACCGTTTCATGGTGCTGCTGTCGGCGGGCAACCTGTCGATTTCGCAATCGGTGCGCGAGATTTTGCAGATTGAGCAGCTCAAAGACCCCGAGGGCGGCGAGCCAATCACCATCTGGAACGCCAAAAGCATGTTCGACGCAACCCGCGTGCTCGGCGCGGCCATTCGCCGCGTCTATGAGCGCGACGCTGCTGCGCTGCACGCGGGCGGCGTCGATTTCAATGTGACGCTGATTTTTGGCGGCCAGATTCGCGGCGAGGCGATGCGGCTGTTTCAGGTCTATTCGGCGGGTAACTTCATTGAAGCGACCAACGAGACGCCCTACTTTCAGCTCGGCGAGTCCAAGTACGGCAAGCCGGTGCTAGACCGCGTGCTCACGCCCACGACGCCACTGGCCGAAGCGTCGAAATGCCTGATGGTGTCTATGGACTCGACCATCAAGTCGAACCTGTCCGTGGGCCTGCCGCTGGATCTGGTGGTCTATGAAACGGACAGCCTCAGGAGCGACAAAATCGTCTGCATCGACCACGACAACCCCTACTACCAGATGATGCACAACAGCTGGGGCATCAAGCTGCGCGAAATGTTCGACAGCATCGAAGACCCGGTCTGGGACGACGCCCAAACCAGCATTCCGCTGAAAATGCCCGCCGCCCGCCACGAAGTGCTGAAGAAAATCAGCACCCCGCAGGACAAGCTGATTTAATCGGCCCAGACGACCAGACCGCTCCAGGCGGTCGCCAGCACCACAAGGCCAAAAGCGATGCGGTACCAGGCAAACACCGCAAAGCTGTGCGTGGCGATGTAGCGCAGCAGCCAGCGAATGCACAGCCAGGCGCTGACGAAGGAAAACAGCAGCCCGACGCCAAACATCGGCAGGTCGGCCAGCGACAGCAGCGCACGCTCCTTGTACAGGCTGTAAGCCCCGGCGCCAATCAGCGTCGGAATGGCTAAGTAAAAGGAAAAATCGGTCGCTGCCTTGCGCGACAGCCCCATCAGCATGCCGCCGATGATGGTGGCGCCGCTGCGGCTGGTGCCCGGAATCATCGCAAAACACTGCACCAGCCCGACCTTGAGCGCGTCCAGCGCCGTCATTTCCTCGACGGCGTGGATGCGGGCGACGGCCGGGTTGTTCTGCTGGCGCTTTTCGGCCCACAGGATGATGAAGCCGCCAATGATGAAGGTGCTGGCCACCACCACCGGCGTGAACAGGTGCGCCTTGATGGCCTTGCCAAACAGCAGCCCGAGCACCACAGCGGGCAAAAAGGCGACAAACACATTCAGCGCAAACTGCTGCGCCTGTTTGTCCGTCGGCAGGGCAACCACGGTGTCGCGGATTTTTTGCCAATAGACCAAAATCACCGCAAAAATCGCCCCCGTCTGGATCGCGATGTCAAACACCTTGGCCTTATCGTCGTCAAAGCCGAGCAGCGAGCCCGCCAGAATCAGGTGGCCGGTCGATGAAATGGGAAGAAACTCGGTCAGCCCCTCGACGATGCCCATGATGGCGGCTTTGATCAACAGAACAGTATCCACGCGAACTCCTTAAATCGGGGCCTGATTATCGCCTTGCCACGCTGAGCTTCAACGGCACCGCGCTGGCCCGCCGGGCGCGGCGCAATCAGTCACCGTGGCCCCGGCGGTGCTCGTTGTCCCAGCCGCCGTGGCCGTTGCCGCGCCAGCCTTCGCGCTCGTAGCCGTGGTGCCATTTGTGGCCATGACGGCGCTCGTAATACACCGGCTGCGGCTGGACAAACACCGGCCGCTGCTGGACAAACACCGGCGCAGGCCGCACGTAGACTGGCGCGGGCTGCACATAAACCGGCGCAGGCTGAACATAAACTGGCGCAGGCGCATAGACCGGCGCCGTGCCCACATTGACCACAGCGCCCGGCACGCCAACGCCGACCGACCATTGCACGTTGTCGCGCGCCTGCGCGCTTCCTGCAAAGCTCATGGCAGCAAGCGCCAGCGCGGCTGCGGCCCCGGCAGCCAGCATCGCGGAGAGGTTGGGCTTGATGGCTGCCCCATCCGCCGCCCCCGCCCCCAAAGAAGCCCTGAAACCCAGCAACTTCCTGCGCCAGATCATCGAAAAAGACCTGGCCGAGGGTACCTACGCCGCCCGCCACTGGGGCGCTGGCCCCGGCGACGCCGCCCACCACGCCGCTGGCCCGCTCGACGCCGCCAAAGTGCGCCTGCGCTTTCCGCCCGAGCCCAACGGCTACCTGCACGTCGGCCACGCCAAGAGCATCTGCCTGAACTTTGGCCTCGCCCGCGACTACGGCGGCGTGTGCCACCTGCGCTTTGACGACACCAACCCCGAAAAAGAAGACACCGAATACGTCGAATCGATCAAAGACGCCGTGCAATGGCTGGGCTTTGACTGGCACAACGCAGGCGTCAATGGCGAAGAAGTCAACCTTTACCAGGCCAGCGACTATTTCGACTTCATGTACCGCGCCGCCGAGCATTTGATTGAAACCGGCTTCGCCTACGTCGATGAGCAAAGCGCCGAGGAAATGCGCGTCAACCGGGGCGACTTCGTCAAGCCCGGCACCGACAGCCCGTTCCGCAGCCGCAGCCCGGCAGAAAACCTGACGCGTTTCCGCGAAATGCGCGACGGCCAGCTCGCTGACGGTGCCGCCGTGCTGCGCGCCAAGATCGACATGGCCAGCCCGAACATCAACCTGCGCGACCCGGCTATTTACCGCATCCGCCGCGCCCACCACCACAACACCGGCGACAAATGGTGCATCTACCCGATGTACACCTTTGCCCACCCGATTGAAGACGCGCTGGAGCAGATCACGCACAGCATCTGCACGCTCGAATTTGAAGACCAGCGCCCGTTTTACGACTGGCTGCTCGACCGCCTAGCCGAAGGCGGCCTGATCGCCACGCCGCACCCGCGCCAGTACGAATTTGCCCGCCTCAACCTGACCTACGTGCTGACCAGCAAACGCAAGCTGGCGCAACTGGTCAACGAAAAGCGCGTCAGCGGCTGGGACGACCCGCGCATGCCGACCATCGTCGGCCTGCGTCGGCGCGGCTACACGCCGGAAAGCCTGCAACTGTTTGCCGAGCGCATCGGCGTGACCAAAAGCGACAGCTGGATTGACTACAGCACGCTCGAAGGCTGCCTGCGCGAAACGCTGGACGGCAGCGCCGCCCGCGCGATGGCCGTGCTCGACCCGGTCAAACTCGTGCTGACCAACTGGGACGAAGTGATGGGCGCAGGCACGCTGGACGCCTGCAGCGCGCCGGTGCATCCGCACCACCCCGAGCTGGGCAAGCGCGAATTCAACATCGGCAAGGAAGTCTGGATTGAGCGCAGCGACTACGAAGAAACGCCGCCCAAGGGCTTTTTCCGGCTGTTCCCGGCGCACACCAACGCCAGCGGCCAGGCCATTGCCGCCAGCAAGGTGCGCCTGAAATACGGCCACGTCATCGAATGCGTGGGCGCGCTGAAAGACGCCGACGGCAAGATTGTTGAAGTGCAAGCCAGGCTGCTGCCCGACACCAAGAGCGGCACGCCGGGCGCGGACTCGGTCAAGGTCAAGGGCGTGATTACCTGGGTGGGCGTGAGCGACGCCGTGCCCGCCGAAGTGCGGCTGTACGAGCGCCTGTTCAGGGAAGCGCACCCCGAAGGCGGCGGCGTGGACTTCTTGACCAACCTGAACGCCGACAGCCTGAAGGTGATGAGCGCCTACGTCGAGCTCTCACTGGCGAGCGGTGGTGCGATTGCGGCCAAGGCCGACGACAAGTTCCAGTTTGAGCGCCACGGGTATTTTGTGGCGGATCGGGTGGATCACGCGGTGGGGAAGCCGGTGTTTAACTTGGCGGTGGGGTTGAAGGATTCGTGGGGGAAGTAAACAAAAAATCTATGTCAAATAATAAAAAACTAAAATCCCAACAAGTCAACCAAAGAAAATAATGAAACTAACACTCAAAAATTTTGGCCCAATTTCTCATTGCGAACTTGATCTAAAAACACAGTTCACGATGATTGTTGGACATAACAACATCGGAAAATCCTATGCCATTTCTTTACTTTACGCACTAATCAAAACATTTAATCGCTTTCGCCAAAATCATATTTTCTATAGTTTTAATGAAGAATACAGAGAAACAGACACAAAACCAATCACCAAATTCACAGAAGAAATATCAGAAAAAATAAAAACAAATACAAACCCAGAAACCTTTGAAGTTACCGATCAAATAATCAACATTTTAAAAACAAAATTAGAACAAACTCTAACAGTAACACTGCAACAAACCTTATACGGAACATTTACTGACATCAACAATTTGCAAAATCGCCTAAGCAAGCAACCGCTAGAGATTTTATTAGAAGATGACGACTTCTCAATTTCATTCACAATAATTGACGGAAAATTGATACTCAACAAATTATCAATTATAAAACACTACTACTTCGTAAAACAAATAAAACAAAATAGAACCGTAAAAGATTCGGAACATCGCTCAACAATTTACTTCCCCACTGGGAATCCGGCTCATTTCCAACAAAATGTGAAATTAGTGATTTTTCAACTTGAACAATCTTTAATTGAACGAGTTTGTGGAGAGATATATGCCGTTCATTATCTACCCGCCTCCAGATCTGGCCTATATCAATCACTAAGCGCATTTGGACAAATAGTTGCAGAATTATCAAAAAATAGAAACTTATTGCGACAAAAAATTGAGTTACCAGGAATTGCAGAGCCATTAAGCGATTATTTTTTAAAACTTTCAGATATTAAAGCACAAGCAATTGACGAAGCCGATAAAGCATTTCATGATATTGCCGACGAAATCGAACGCGAAATACTTCGCGGCAAAGTTGAAATTGACTCAAAATCAAAGAAAATTTCATTCAAACCTGATCGAGTTGGTCTCAGCCTTGATCTTTCAACTACATCTTCGATGGTATCAGAGATCACTCCAGTTGCTGCATATATCCGTCATGTTTTACCCAAAAGCGTATCAACCAAACGGCTCCCTCCTTGGTTAAAAAATGAATCAATTTCACAACTTTTATTTCTAGAAGAACCAGAAGCCCACTTACACCCAGAGATACAAATTAAACTTATTGGAGTTTTAGCCAAACTAGCAAGCAAAACAAAAACAAAAATTATTATTACTTCACACAGCAATTATATTTTCAACAAATGCAGCAAT
>JAPLPS010000213.1 GCA_026400075.1 Polaromonas sp. | reverse complement strand
ACCCGCTGCGTGCGCGCCTGCGTGGATCGCGGCATTGGCGTGCTGACGGTGTTTGCTTTTTCGTCCGAAAACTGGAACCGGCCCCCGGAAGAGGTATCCGGCCTGCTGGAGTTGCTGGTGCTGGCGCTGTCCCGCGAGGTGCCGCGCATGAGCGCCCAGGGCGTGCAGATTCATTTCATCGGCGACCGTCAGCGCTTTTCTGCCAGAGTTCAGGCCGGGCTGGCGCAGGCTGAAAGCAGCACGGCGGCAAATCAAAAGCTGATTTTCAACGTGTGCTTCAACTACGGCGGCCGCTGGGACATTGCCCAGGCGGCGCAAAAGCTGGTCAGCCGGGGCGAACCCATCACCGAGCTGTCGCTGGATCGGGCGATGGCGCTGGCCCATGTGCCGGATCCGGATCTGTTGATCCGCACCGGTGGCGAATTGCGCATCAGCAATTTCCTGCTCTGGCAGGCAGCTTATTCGGAACTGTTTTTTTCCTGCAAGCTCTGGCCCGACTTCGATGAAGCGGCGCTGGATGAAGCAATTGCTGTTTTCAATACCCGCGAGCGCCGTTTTGGACAGACATCGGCCCAGCTTGGCGGAAATTCCTCTCCTCACGATCCTAAAAAGGCCGTCTGATGCTCAAGCAGCGCGTTATCACGGCAATTGTTTTGCTGGCCATTTTGCTGCCCGCACTCTTTTACGAGACCCCGGTTCCTTTCAATCTGCTGGCGCTGGTGCTGATTGGCGCGGCCGCCTGGGAGTGGGGCCGCCTGAATCAGCTGAGCCAGACGGGCGCCTTGACGCTGTCCGGCCTGTGTCTGCTGGCCTGCGGGCTGTCCTGGTGGAGCGGTTTGCTGGCGCAGCGCCTGCCTTTGCTGTGGGCGCTGGCCGGTGCGTTTTGGGTACTGGCTGGTGGCGCGCTGCTGCGCGTTGGCGTGGCGGGCTGGCCGCGTATTCCCCAGTTGCTGCGCCTGCTGGGCGGGCTGATTATTCTCTGGCTGGCCTGGCTGGCGATTGCGCAGGCGCGTATTTTGGGCATTGAATTTTTGCTGTCGGTGCTGGTGCTGGTCTGGGTTGCTGACATTGGCGCCTATTTTTCCGGGCGCAAGTTCGGCGGGCGTTTTAGCAAAGGCAAGCTGGCGCCGTCCATCAGTCCCGGTAAAAGCTGGGAAGGCGTCTGGGGCGGCATGACCGGCGTGGTGCTGCTGGCGCTGGGCTGGAATGCCCTCGGCGGCCAGACGCTTTACAGCCTGCTGGCCCAGCGTCACGGCTTGATGTTGATGGTGCTGGCAGCCATTTTCATGGCCGCGATGAGCGTAGTTGGCGATCTTGTCGAGTCCCTGATCAAGCGCAGCGCCGGTGCCAAGGATTCCAGCGCCTTGCTGCCCGGCCACGGCGGCGTGCTGGATCGCATTGACGCCTTGCTGCCCACCTTGCCGCTGGCGCTGATGCTGGCCAGTCTTTAGTTTCTTTTCTTGGCCAAAATTCTCATTCCATGACATTTCAAAAGCAGCGCATCACGGTTTTGGGTTCGACCGGCTCCATCGGCGTCAATACCCTGGATGTCATTGCCCGCCATCCCGAGCGTTTTGAGGTGTTTGCGCTCAGCGCCGCCAAACAGGTCGATTTGATGCTGGCGCAATGCGCCCAGTTCAAGCCGCAGTACGCGGTGATGGTCAGCGAGCCTCACGCCAGGGAGCTGGCGGACAAAGTCAAGGCCAACGGGCTGGAAGTCCAGGTGCTGTGGGGGCAGGGCGATCTGGACATGATCGCTTCCCACGAGTCCGTTGATGCGGTGATGGCCGCGATTGTCGGCGCGGCTGGTTTGCGCCCCTGCATGGCCGCCGCGCTGGCGGGCAAGCGCCTGCTGCTGGCGAATAAAGAGGCGCTGGTCGTCGGCGGCGACGTGTTCATGCAGGCGGTGCGCACGGGCGGCGCCAAGCTGCTGCCGATTGACAGCGAGCACTCGGCGATTTTCCAGTCGCTGCCCGAAGACGCCGCCACTTGGGGCGAGCGGGTCGAAAAAATCATTTTGACCGCGTCCGGCGGGCCGTTTCGCACCCGCGAACCGGCGACGCTGCGCGATGTCACGCCCGACGAAGCCTGCGCGCACCCGAACTGGGTGATGGGGCGCAAAATTTCCGTCGATTCAGCCACGATGATGAACAAGGCGCTGGAAATCATCGAAGCCAAGTACCTGTTCGGCATGACGCCCGAGCAGATCGAGGTGGTGATTCACCCGCAAAGCATCATCCACTCGATGGTGCAGTACCGAGACACCTCGGTGGTGGCCCAGCTGGGCACGCCCGACATGCGCGTGCCGATTGCCTACGGCCTGGCCTGGCCGCAGCGCATCAGCTCGGGCGCCAAGGCGCTGGATTTTCGCGCGCTGGCCAACATGACGTTTGAAGTGCCCAACGACGAGCGTTTTCCCGGCCTGCCGCTGGCTTGGGCGGTGCTCAAGGCGCCAGTCGGCAGCACGGCGGTGCTGAATGCCGCCAATGAGGTGGCCGTCGCCGCTTTTCTGGACAGGCGCATCCGCTTTGACCATATCCATCAGGTGAACCAGGCCACGCTGGAGGCGGTTTCGCTGTCGGAAATAGGTACCATTGAAGACCTGCTGGCGCTCGATGCGCAGTCGCGCCGGGTTGCCACACAAATCGCTGAACGTCTGGAGTCCTGACATGCTGATCACCACCCTGGTGTCTTTTTTCGTCACGCTGGGCATTTTGGTCGCCGTGCATGAGTATGGACATTACCGGGTGGCGGTGGCCTGCGGCATCAAGGTGCTGAAGTTTTCCATCGGGTTTGGCAAGCCGATCTACAGCTGGCGGCTCAAGGGTAAAAGCACCGAATTTTCGATTGGCCTGCTGCCGCTGGGCGGCTTCGTCAAGATGCTCGACGAGCGCGAGGCGCCGGTCGATCCGGCCGAGCGCCATCTGGCTTTCAATACCCAGCCCTTGAAATCCCGCGCCGCCGTCGTGGCTGCCGGGCCGCTGGCCAATTTGCTGCTGGCCGTGCTGCTGTACAGCGTCGTCAACTGGACGGGGCTGCAGGAACCCAAGGCAGTGCTGGCCAGCCCTGTCGCCGGTTCGCTGGCCGAAAAAGCCGGTCTGCGCGGCCACGACACGGTGGAGCAAGCCGCTTTTGCAGGCGACGAACTGCAGGTGGTGCGCTCTTACGAAGACCTGCGCTGGCGCCTGACGCGCGGCGCGCTCGAAGGCCATGATTTGCAACTGCAGCTTCGC
>JAPLPS010000339.1 GCA_026400075.1 Polaromonas sp. | reverse complement strand
AGCGAAAAAACGCAAATCATTGCTTCGACCCAATCCGTGACGCTCGCCAATCAGTTTGGCTGGGAAGACATGGTGATTGTGGATCAGGTCAATAACGCATCGGTTTTTCGTCGCCTGCAGGAAAGCGAGGTGGCCGAATGGCTCAAGCAGTACAAGCTGGGCGATGTTTGGGAAATGAATGTGCTCGGGGGAACGCCCGAATGAAGCGGCTGGGCATCAGTGTCGAAGGCTCAACGGAGCGGGAGTTTGTCAGCGGTGTGCTGCGGCCTCATCTGGCGGGGTTTGGCGTGGCGGTTACCGCCGTTGATTTGCGTGGCAATGTGAGCCTGGACAAAATTCGCGGCGTTTTGCCTGCGCTGTTTGGGCAGTTTCAGTGCGTCAGCACTTTGTACGACTATTACGGCTTCAAGGGGCGCAACGAGCGCAGCGTCGAGGCGCTGGAGGACGCAATTGGCGCTCTGGGCAGTGCGGAGCAGCGCGCGCGTTTTATACCCTATGTGCAGCAGTATGAGTTTGAAGCACTGCTGTTTGCCGTGCCGCAGCAGTCGGTGGAGTGGCTGCAGGGCGCGCAACCAGAATTGACGCTGATGCAGCAAGCGGTCAAACAATGCGGCTCCGCCGAGCGGGTGAACGATAGCCCGGAAACCAGCCCGTCGCACCGAATGAAAAAGATTTTCCCGGCGTATGACAAAAAACTGCACGGCCCGGAGATCATTGAACTGGCTGGCCTGGCGGCCATTCGCCAGGAATGCCCGCGTTTTGACGCCTGGGTGTCGCGTTTGGAGGCTTTGGGTTGACCACCGCCGCCCAATCCACGCTCGCGCTGCCCGACGCGCCCGCCACATGACAGCCCACCATCCCAGCTGCTATTAAACTTTGCTTTAATAACGTCACCGACTTTTAAAGAACGCTTTCACACCATGCGCGATACGGGCACTTACGTCATCTCTACCACCTTGGGCGAATCGGTTCGGGCTTTTGTGCCGCACCCGTTGCCGCCCATCGAGCCGCCCCTGGGGCCTGAGTGTTTTGTGGAGGCCAACCGCGTGGCCGAGCTGGCGCTGGCGCGGTTGTCGGGCGTGTCGGGCCTGGTGCCGTCCGTTGAGTGGCTGCTTTACAGCGCGATCCGCAAAGAAGCCTTGCTGACCTCGCAAATCGAGGGAACGCAGGCCACGCTGGCCGACTTGTTTGATGATGAAGCAGGTTTTGCGGTGAGTAATTCCGATGACGTGGAAGAAGTCACCAACTACCTGCGCGCTTTCCGGCTGGTGCAGAACAACTTGCGCGACCCGGCGGGTTTGCCTGTCAGCGTGCGCTTGTTGTGCGATGCCCATCGCCTGCTGCTCGATGGCGCGCGTGGCGCTGGCAAGCAGCCGGGGGAGTTGCGCCGCTCGCAAAACTGGATTGGCGGCACGCGCCCCGGCAACGCCGTGCATGTGCCGCCGCCCGCCGAGAAGGTGCCCGCGCTGCTGGCGGACATGGAACGCTTTATTCACGAGCCGACACCCAATATGCCGCCGCTGGTCAAAGTCGCTTTGGCGCATGTGCAGTTTGAAACCATTCACCCGTTTCTCGATGGCAATGGCCGCATCGGACGGCTCTTGATTGCTGCGCTGCTGGAGCATTGGGGCTTGTTGTCCGAGCCGCTGATGTATTTGAGCGGCTACCTCAAACAGCACCAGGCCGAGTATTACCGCCGCCTCTCGACTGTCCGCACCGAGGGAGATTGGGAGGGCTGGGTGGCCTTTTTTCTGGAAGCGGTGGCGATGGCGGCTGCCCAGGCCGAACGCGGCATTGTTGCCATTGCCACGCTGGTGGCCAACGACCGCCGCCGTTTGCTGGCAGAAGCCAAAGCCACGCCAGCAAGCTACCGCCTGTTTGAAATGCTGCCGATGATGCCGCGCTTCACCATCGAACAAGTGCGCCAGCGGCTCGACACCAGCTTTCCCACGGCCAACGCCGCCGTCAAGGTGCTGGAAAACCTGGGACTGGTGGCCGAGCAAACTGGGCAAAAGAAAAATCGTAGTTACAGCTACCACGGCTACATTGCGCTGCTGACGCAGTAGAAAAACCATGCTCAAAACCTTGACCCTCCACGGCGTCGGCCCGGCAAAAGCATTCGGCCCGGTTGAGTTTGCCAAGCGGCTTAATTTCATCACCGGCGACAACGGTCTGGGCAAAAGCTTTTTGCTCGATACCGCCTGGTGGGTGCTGACGCGCACCTGGGCGCGTGACGCGGTGGCCGTTCCCCAGACGGACGCGCACAAGCCCAGCATTGCTTACGCCTATGAAAAATCCACCTCGGGCGACTTTGAGGACGAGAGTTTTTTCAGCCGCAGCAAGCAGCTCTGGCAGCTCAAGCAGGGGCGCCCGGCGATTCCCGGCGTGGTGATTTATGCCGGGGTTGATGGCAGTTTTTCGGTCTGGGATCCGGCGCGCAATTATTGGCAGGACAAGGACGCCTCGGACGCAGAGCGCCCCAAAGCCTTCAACTTCACGCCGGAGCAGGTCTGGAAAGGACTCGACGGGTCGGGCGGCATGCGCTACTGCAACGGATTGGTTCAGGACTGGGTGCTGTGGCAAAAGGGGCAAGACCCGGCGTTTGCAGACCTGGTCAAGGTGCTGGACGCCTTGTCGCCCTCGGGCGAGGAAAAGCTCACGCCCGGCAAGCCGGTTCGCATCGGCCTTGACGTGACCGATTACCCGTCGTTGCGCATGCCTTACGGCCAGGACGTGGCGCTGGTTCACGCCTCGGCGGGCATGCGCCGGATTGCCGCGCTGGCTTATTTGCTGGTCTGGACATGGAAAGAGCACTTGATTGCCTGCGCACAAACCGGGCGCAAACCGGCCAAAGAAATCATCTTTTTGATCGACGAGATCGAATGCCATTTGCACCCGCAGTGGCAGCGGCGCATCGTCCCGGCGCTGCTCGATGTGATGCAGGCGCTGACCGGAAAAAAAGTGCCGGTGCAGCTGATCGTGGCGACGCATTCGCCTTTGGTGCTGGCGTCGGCAGAGCCGCAATTCGACGAGGCGCTGGACGCGATTTTCAATATCCAGCTGCACGCTGGCCAGGCGCAGGTCGTCAAAGAGCCGTGGGCCAAACAGGGCGATGTGGTGAACTGGCTGGTGTCCGATGCGTTTGGGCTGCGGCAGGCGCGCTCGGTGGAGGCCGAATCGGCGATTGAAGCCGCCGAAGCCTGGATGCGCGGCGACAAAGCGCAGTTGCCCGAGAACCTGAAAACGCACAAGGCGATTGAAAAAGAACTCAAGCGCGTACTGGCCGGGCACGACGATTTTTGGCCGCGCTGGGTGGTGGAAACGTCCGCAGGCCGGGGTCAGGCGGGCAAGGCATGATCCGCGTCGATCCAGAACGGCTTCACGAACCGGCTCACTTTGAACTGAAATGCCGCCAAAAAGGGGCGCAATGGCTGCTTGAAAACCCCAAGGCGGCGCGCAAGAAAAACACCCGCCCGAAGGATTTCTGGTCAGCCTTCAAGCCGCAACTGTCAGATGCTTTTGGCGAACTGTGCGCTTACAGCGCGATGTATGAGCCTGTCGGGACGGTCGATCATTTTGTCCCGGTGGACGCGGACGAATCGCTGGCCTACGACTGGGCCAATTACCGTTTCGCGTCGGGCTGGATCAACAGCAGCAAGCAAAAGTGCGTCGAAATTCTCGATCCGCTGCGAGTCCAGGACGGCTGGTTTGAAGTGCTACTGCCTTCGCTGCAACTGGTGCTGGTGCCGGAGAACGTGCCCGAGCCGCTGCGCGAACTGGCCGAATACACGCTCAATCGCCTGCACCTGCGCGACGACGAGCGGGTGCTGCGCCAGCGCCGCAGCTGGTACAAGCTGTTTCAGGACGGCAAGCTGACGCTGGAAGGCTTGCGCCAAATGGCCCCGCTGATTGCCGCCGCTGTGGACAAGGCTCATCGCCTGAATAACCAAAATCAACCATGACTGAAGATCAGCTCGAACAAGAAACCCTCGCCTGGCTGCAGGACGTGGGCTACACGCACCGCTACGGCCCGGACATCGCGCCGGACGGCCCGGCGCCCGAGCGCAGCAGTTTCGCGCAGGTCGTGTTGCTGGCGCGCCTGCGCGAGGCGATTCACCAGCTCAACCCCGGCGTTCCGGCGGCGGCGCGGGAGGATGCGCTCAAGCAGGTGCTGGACTTGGGCATTCCGGCGCTGTTGTCGGCGAACCGGCATTTTCACCGGCTGCTGGTGGGTGGCGTGCCGGTGCAGTACCAAAAGGACGGCGAGACACGCGGCGACTTTGTGCGCCTGATCGACTGGGCGCAGCCTGCGCGCAATGACTATCTGGCGGTGAACCAGTTCACGCTCAAAGGGCCGCAGCACACGCGCCGCCCGGATATTGTGCTGTTCGTCAACGGTCTGCCCTTGGTGCTGCTGGAGCTGAAAAATCCCGCCGATTTGAACGCCGATGTGTGGAAGGCGTTTGACCAGCTTCAGACTTACAAGGCGCAAATCCCCGACGTTTTTCAGTACAACGAGGTGCTGGTGATTTCGGATGGCACCGAGGCGCTGCTGGGTTCGCTGTCGGCCAGTGGCGAGCGTTTTATGGCCTGGCGCACCATCGACGGCGTGACGCTGGATCCGCTGGGCCAGTTCAACGAGCTGCAAACGCTGGTGCGCGGCGTGCTGGCCCCGGCGTATTTGCTCGATTACCTGCGCTATTTTGTGCTGTTTGAGGACGACGGCGCGCTGGTCAAAAAAATCGCCGGTTATCACCAGTTCCACGCGGTGCGCTCGGCGATCACGCAGGTGGTGGCTGCGTCGCGGCCCGGCGGCTCGCACAAGGGCGGCGTGGTCTGGCACACGCAGGGCAGCGGCAAGAGCATCACGATGACCTGCTTTGCCGCCCGCGTGATGCAGGAGGCCGCGATGGAAAACCCGACCATCGTCGTCATCACCGACCGCAACGATTTGGACGGCCAGCTGTTTGGCGTGTTCAGTCTGGCGCAAGACCTGTTGCGCGAACAGCCGGTGCAGGTCAGCACGCGCCAGGATTTGCGCGCCCGGCTGGCGAATCGACCTTCGGGCGGCATCGTGTTTGCGACGATTCAAAAATTCATGCCCGGCGAGGACGAGGACGCGTTTCCGGTGCTGTCCGGGCGCAGCAATATCGTCGTGATCGCCGACGAGGCGCACCGCACGCAGTACGGTTTTGAGGCGAAGCTCAAGACGCGCAAAGCGCCGCTGGCGCAGGCCGGGCGGCTGGCTGCGGCTACTGGCGACGGCGTGGCCACTGTGGCACACGCCGAGCTGGCCCCGCCTGTTTATGGCCCTGTCAGTCATTACCAGGCGGGCTACGCCCAGCACCTGCGCGACGCGCTGCCCAACGCCACGTTTGTCGCTTTCACCGGCACGCCGGTCAGCGGCGAAGACCGCGACACGCGGGCGGTGTTTGGTGACTACATCTCGGTCTATGACATGCAGCAGGCCAAGGAAGACGGCGCGACCGTCGCCATCTACTACGAGTCGCGGCTGGCCAAGCTCAGGCTCAAGGCCGAAGACCTGCTGCTGATGGACGAAGAAGTCGATGAACTCGCCGAGGACGAGGAAGAAAGCGCCCAGGCCAAACTCAAAAGCCGCTGGGCCGCGCTGGAAAAAGTCGTCGGCGCCGAGCCGCGTGTGGCCAGCGTGGCCGCTGATCTGGTGGCGCATTTCGAGGCGCGCAACGCGGCCCAAAGCGGCAAGGCGATGATCGTCGCCATGAGCCGCGACATCTGCGTGCATCTGTACAACGAAATCATCCAGCTGCGCCCCGACTGGCACAGCGCCGACCCGGAGCAGGGCGCGCTCAAGGTGGTGATGACCGGCTCCAGCAGCGACAAGGCGCTGCTGCGCCCGCACCTGTACAGCGCGCAGGTCAAAAAGCGGCTGGAAAAGCGCTTCAAAGACCCGGCTGATCCGCTCAAGCTGGTCATCGTGCGCGACATGTGGCTGACCGGCTTTGACGCGCCCTGCGTACACACGCTCTACGTCGATAAGCCGATGAAGGGCCACAACCTGATGCAGGCCATTGCCCGTGTGAACCGGGTGTTTCGGGACAAGCAGGGCGGCTTGGTGGTCGATTACATCGGCATCGGCAACGAGCTGAAGGCGGCGATGAAGGAATACACCCACGCCAAAGGCCGGGGCCGCCCGACGGTCGATGCGGGCGAAGCGTTTGACGTACTGGCGGAAAAGATCGACATCCTGCGCGCCATGCTGCACGGCCACGACTACAGTGGTTTTTTGACCGGCGGCCACCGGGCGCTGGCGGGCGCGGCCAACCATGTGCTCGGCCTGAAAGACGGCAAAAAGCGTTTTGCCGATGTGGCGCTGCAAATGAGTAAAGCCTTCAGCCTGTGCTGCACGCTCGACGAAGCCAAGGCGGTGCGCGAAGAAGTGGCGTTTTTGCAGGGCGTCAAAGTCATCCTGACCAAGCGCGACTTCAGTGCGCAAAAAAAGACCGACGAGCAGCGCGAGCTGGCCATCCGGCAAATCATCAATTCAGCCGTCGTCTCCGAGCGCGTGGTGGATATTTTTGATGCCGTGGGGCTGGACAAACCGAACATCGGCCTGCTGTCCGACGAATTTCTGGCGCAGGTGAAAAACCTGCCGGAAAAGAACCTGGCCGTCGAGCTGCTGGAGCGTCTGCTTGAAGGCGAAATCAAAAGCCGCTTTGCCAGCAACGTGGTGCAGGAAAAGAGGTTTTCCGAGCTGTTGACTAATGTCATCACCCGCTACCAGAACCGCAGCATCGAAACCGCGCAGGTGATGGAAGAGTTGGTGGCGATGGCGAAAAAGTTCCAGGAAGCGGCCAGCCGGGGCGAGGCGCTGGGCCTGAGCGAAGACGAGATCAAGTTTTATGACGCGCTGGCCGCCAACGAATCCGCCGTGCGCGAACTCCGCGACGAAACGCTAAAAAAAATCGCCCACGAACTGACCGAGAAGCTGCGCCAGAGCCTGGGCGTGGACTGGTCCGCGCGCGAGAACGTGCGCGCCAAGCTGCGCCTGATGGTCAAGCGCATTTTGCGCAAGTACAAATACCCGCCCGACTTGGAAGACGCGGCGGTGGAACTGGTGCTGCAGCAGGCACAGGCGCTGGGCGTGGCGTGGACGGCGTGATGCCGAAATACCGCCAGAAGTACCGTCATGGCATTGGTATGTCAGGGTAGGCGGTGACACTGCATGAGATAACAAAAAAACCCGCTGTAGCTCTGAACTACGCGGGTCTTGACGGGCTTTGATTCAAAAAATTGGAGCGGGTGAAGGGAATCGAACCCTCGTATGAAGCTTGGGAAGCTGCCGTTCTACCATTGAACTACACCCGCATTGCCAAGCTGCTTGTCTGCAAGGATGCTTGGAGTTCAGCATCTTACACCATCCCATCTGCCTTGCCTGCGCTGCTGAGGCGTGTTTGCAGGCACGACGGTGCAGAACTGCCACTACCAGATCAAGGTCAAGCTGGGCGTGCGCAGCGACATCGAGCTGACCCGGATGGCTCACAGACTCGGGCTGATCTGAGGCGAGACCTGCGGCCGGGGTTTGGTGACAGCGCGCTTTGCCCGCAGCGCTACGGGTGTTTTGCCCAGCGTGGATTTTTTCAGGGCGGCGCCGCAAGCCGGGCAAATTGCCCGAGGCGTTGCGGGCAATGATCGGTTTTCAGGGCCGGGGTGGCTTTCTAGAATTTGCTCGCAAAAGGGGCAGGGCTGCGCCTCATCACCACTTGAAAGGACGACACCCCATGAAAAACACCCTTCGCGCAGGTCTCTTGGTTCTGGGCCTGGCCGCAGCGCATGCGCACGCAGGCAACAATCATTTTTGCGCCGGAACGGACGCCCAGACACAGGCAGGCGCCGGCCAGGGGCTGGGAGACCAGTCGCTGGAGTTTGTCGTCGATCAGCCCGCGAGCCTGACGGTGTGCATGAGCGGCTATGAACTGGAAAAGTGCGGCGATCACGAAAACGCCTCGAAGATCTACGACAAGTGCATCGCCGCCGGTTACCTGGGCGCGATGATCAACCGATCGCGCATGCTGGAGACGGGTTACGGCCACATGCCGCCCAACCTGGCGGCGGCGACGGAGCTGATGCGCCGGGTGGCCGCCAGCGGCCATTCACCCTTTGCGACGCTGGGCAAGCTCCACTATGCCAGCGCGCTTTACCAGGGCAAGGGCGTGGCCAGGGATGAGGCGCAGGCGCTCAAGTGGTTCGAGGCCGCAGCCAAGGATGGCAGCCCGGACGCCATCGAGTTCCTGCGCACCGGCCACCACACGGGCGAGCACGACGCGCAGGGCCGGGGTGTCGGGCCGCTGCCGTCCTCGCCTTGAGCTCTCGTATGGCACCGGCCAGTCCCTGCTGACCACACTCGATCTGCCTGTCGTCGTGCAGATCACGCAGGCTGACTTGGCCCGGCTTTTTCGAGTCTGCTGCTGACCCTGGAGGCGTGCGCCATGGCTTGGCTCAAGCAGAACTTCAGCAGCGATGTGCTGATGCGCATGAGTCCTTCGACATTCCGGCAACATTTTCGCTACCTCACGGGCATGAGCCCGCTGTAGTATCAGAAGCAGCTGTGCCTGCAGGAGGCGCGGCAATTGATGCTCAACCACGCCCTGGACGCGAGTAACACGGTCGCGCGCGTGGGCTACGAAAGCGTCTCGCAGTTCAACCGCGAGTACAGCCGCCTGTCTGGCGCGCCGCCGTAGCGCGATATGAAGCGGATGCGGCATTTGCCAGCGGGTGGGGTGGCGCAGTCGGCCACGTCCTGAACAGGGCATGGCGCTCGGTGCAAGTTCTGCAGGGCTAGTGCCCGACACTTCCGGGCTTTCACCTCGACTATCCGAGTCGTCGGCAATCGTCCCGCTCCTTGGCTCTGGTGGTGGCGGCGCTGAGGTATCGAGGCGAGTGATTGGGGAACTGTGGGTTGGTTAGTCTGCAGTGGCTGTGCAAGGTGAAAATGCGCAACTCACCAGTGAATGACTCCTGCAGGGTAAATCCAGCCGGTGAATGCCAGTGAGCCTATGGTTAGTTCGTCTCCATCGACTGTTAGCTGCACTGACACAGCAGGACCTCTGGAACTATACGTGCTAAAGAGCGAAGAAATGCCGACCTGCTGTGGTACCGTGTAACACCACGACAGGAGTATTAATGGACATTTCTGAAGACGACTTTCGAAAATCTGACGACGAGCTTCTGCTGAAACTCGCTAATGAACTTGTTGCAGCCGGCAAGCTAAGATTTAGTAGACCGGTGCCCGATGAAGGAAAGCGTGAGCGTGCCGCACGCTGGCTAGATGGGCTCCTATCCGAGCTCAAACTATCTATCTGCGCCGAGCCACGTGTGGTGGGCTATCTCCAAGATCCCGGCATCCAGAATAAGGTCGAGATCGCCGCGGTAGTGATGGACTGCTTAGTTGCAGCAGGCGTCGGTGTACCTTTGGGAACACTGAGTGTCCTCGTGGTGAAGGGGCGTTTGCAAGAGCTTTGTAGGTGACTTGTGACGTTCGAGTACTTAGAGCGCGACTGGAAAAAGCTCTTGGGGAAAGACGGCCTGAGGCTTGCCGCAAGTACTAGGCAAGACGCCAACAAACTACCAAACCACCTCCAGCATTACGCTAAAGAGAAAGGGCTGAAAGGGTGTTGCCGGTACGTTCTCTCTTCCGACTTTGAGTGTTGCGGCCTTGCAGACGAGGACAGGGCGAATTTTTCCCCTGTACTTATGCGCGTAATGGAGCGATCTACGAGTGCCGCCATTTCCGCCCGATGGGCTGAGCCGGAGGCACCCGTTCTATTCGCTCTATCTCCCTTTAAGACGTTCGGTGCTGAGGTGATGAGTTTCTCGAACGGGTACTTGGTTCTTTTTAGTCAGACTACGTTTAACTTCTGCTTTCTCTATGCAATTCTGGCTGTGACGTCGGCCCAGGCGACAGGACTGATGAGCCAAGGCCGTGTACCTTTGGACGAACGTGGGCGGCCACAAATTGATCCGTTCGCTTGGGCTTATGAGAGCCACAGAGCGCTTCTCCAAGCGTTCAGCGAATATGTTGCCACTGGGACTATTGCCAACCCAGTTGAACTTGTCGATAAGGCGCGGTATGACTTGCTCCCCTGGCACTACGTCGAGCGGGTGCAAGCCACATATGAACAGATGCTAGATTTTTTTGCGCTTCATGAGTTGGGGCACGTAAGTCTCGGTCACATGCAAGGGATGGCGAAGGTCCAGCGGTCTGTACCGGCAACGTCGATCACTTTCGACATCGGTGCACCTTCGCCCCAACAGGAGAATTTAGCGGATCAGTTTGCATTACGCTCTCTTGTCGGAATTGAAACTGGACCGGAGCTAGCAGTTCTATGCGATTTGTTGGAGAAGCGAAAATTCGACACACCAGAGCTCGACAAGTTTTGGATGGGGCATACCTGCATAGGAAGGTATACCTCCGCACTTCAGCTTTTAAAAGCGTTCGATGTTTTCGACATTTATTTCGCTGACCAAGCAAGTGGGACCGAATATACGGATGTATGCGAAATCAATGGCACCCACCCCTCTGGACAGCACCGATTCATTGGCGCATGGGGTACGGGGAATTTCCTGCTCGACATGCCCGAGGACTACACGTTCAATCTTGACCCTATCCTTAAATGGAGCAATTTCATGAATGTGAGTTCCTCCAAACGCACTATCGAGGAGGCGCACGCGTTGTGGCAGCAATTGAAGTGAGAACAGGTGCAGGAAGGCTAGGTTAACCGAAGTGTGGTGCGTGGGGCCTCGTGAACGCATAGAATTTACCTTCCAATCATTAACGGACGGATACCGTGACTATTGAAAATAAAAAGACTTTTCTTCTCGAAAGCTCGCGTCTTTACG
This sequence comes from Polaromonas sp., assembly GCA_026400075.1. Classification (GTDB taxonomy): domain Bacteria; phylum Pseudomonadota; class Gammaproteobacteria; order Burkholderiales; family Burkholderiaceae_C; genus Polaromonas. The sequence goes on along the minus strand of JAPLPS010000339.1, from coordinate 984 downwards.
AAACCATGATCCGGCTGACGACTAGCGAAGTCATTAGGCGGTATCTTGCTTTTCGAATCATCGTCAACGCGATGGCGTTCGAGGATCTCGTCGGCAATCGAAGTCATGCTCGTTTCCGTCAGATTCGGAACGTCCTGCTCGCTCACAAGCAAGAAGATGATTTTTTTGAAGGCTACAAAGTGACTGAAGAGATCACCGACGCGACGATTTCGCCGTTGATTTCTTATATGGCTGCTGCCACTCCTTCCCCTGACCCGGCCTATTCTGCCGCTGAGTTAGTCCCCGGCAAGGTGCATAACTCATTTTCTCAATTGCTATCACTGGTTTTCGAGCAGTATCACGCGGATTTTCTCGGGGGATTTCGCTTGATTAATAACCACCTGTGCTACACCGGTAGCAGTGTGCATGAGGTAAGCGACGGAGATCTGCCCGGAATTTTTTACCGATATCACAGCTCGATGGCTTTGTTCCAACTTGCTCAATACATCTACAACAATTCATTCGTAAATTCTGATTTACTTTGGACAAGTAGAAATGCCAAGTTGGACATGTTGTTGCATGCACAAAACTTGGCAGACAGCCTTTTTAAGGACCTCCACAACAAAAACTCCATTGATGGGTTACTTGAAGTTATGAGTTCGCAGAAACTTGGCAACGTCACGGTCTTTGAACAGCTCAAGACGGACCCGAGTTTCGTGGCTCTCTACTCTGCAACACGGAAACTACGGAACAAGCTAGTTGGACACATGGACAAACAGGCGCCGCTGAACGACCTCATCGTGAAGTTGGACGCCTTCGCCGTAGATGGTATTTACAATTTAGTCAACAAAATAGACCAAGCAGTTTTCAGTGCTTCTCAAACCCACCCTGCCGTTAAGCTGCGATACATCTCCGGCAATCAGCCCATCAACGATCCCCTGATTGTTGACATATCCGGGCTTAAGCCAGGATCATATTTTTGATCTGCAATCATTATCCACAAAG
>JAPLPS010000440.1 GCA_026400075.1 Polaromonas sp. | reverse complement strand
GGGCCGTCCTGCACCCCCTCTGGGGGTCTGTTGATGTCTTCCTCTCGTTGTTCAACTACAAGTTATCAACAGCTTAGCGGGGGTAAATATAAGGTAAAAGAAAGGTAGAGGCGAAAAATTCGCCGATTTCATCAATGAAATCAACGGCTTACAAAGGTGGTGGGGGGGCGACGCTATGCCACTGCTGGCGCGACGCTATGTCAGGGGTCGCTTCAGAAAAGGGAAAAAATCGTACGCTAAGCCGCGTTGAACTCGCGTGTGCTGGCGTCCTAGTAGCCGGCCTTGTGCGGAACTGGCGCGCCTGGTGGCCGCCTTGGACAAGTGGTACGCCCTACCACTTGTCCGGCCGTGGTGACCGGCTCGGCGCTGGTGGCGTTCTGAATAGGAGCTGGCGAAACTGTGCCTTGATCTTGATTCCTCTACTTCAGGATCACCCTCTCGGGGGAGTGCTATTTATAGCCCTGGTGGCTCTGGTTCTGCAATGCCAAAAACCACGGCTTTAGAAACCCGCTATCCGTACGGTACCGCTTCCGGTAGGGACGCCTACCCGTACGTGGGGTTTTAAGCCGGAACCGCCGATTTTTTCGGCTTAGAACCGTTGAAGATGTGGAGATGTCTGAGCAACTTTGGGCTGTACAAAACTATCGAGAACAGACACAATAATTGCTGCCCTAAAGCACATACTCTTTATTTTTCTATAGGAAAAAACGTGTCAAATTACATTAATCCTGGACCAAAACCAAAGCGAGAAGATGGTAAAGATGATCGAAGGCATCATGTGAATCCACCAACTAAGCCAAAGCATCCGACACTTCCCATACATAAGCCTCCGTCAAAGTGAAAAATCGTTGCTTTTCATAGGCGAGGAATTTCGCTAACGTGCTTTATTTTCCGTTTCCTGAAGCGACCCCTACCGGATTCTGGCCGAGGCCAAAAAGGGCAAAATCTAGAGTCTATCAATAACGCAGTTTCACATTTTGATCGGACAGATGGCACTTTTGGCAGCTATGTGGTCACTGGGCCTTTTTATAGCTTTTCAAGCTGAAACAAAAGTTCTTTATATTCTCTTGGCTTAAACCGACTTTCCGTTCCGTTGGACCTCAGACCCCAACCCTGGGTTTGCGGGCGATCTTACTCATTTACGAACGAATCCTTACGCCTACCCTCGCTGGCCGCTTACAAATCTTTAGACGTGCGTCGATGGGCGACGGAATTTTCTGGGGTTCCGGCTTACAACCCTTATTACATCCACCAGCGTGAATGCCGGTTGATGTAACTGAGCAGATGTCTGAAACGCGGAATCAGCTGTGAGTCAGAAGTGTCCTGTAGTGCTTCAGCGATCTTCTTCAGATAACGTTGACCGCCCCAGTACTCCCAGGTCGCAGCCACCACTGACAGAAACACTTGGTCGTCCGCTGTGATCCCGATGTAGTCCTCAGCGCTTACGGACGCCTCGACGCTCCTCTTCGCCACAGCAAGTCGCAAGCGCAAGGCAACATCCCAAGTATCAGCCGGTTTTACCCAAGGAAGAAAATCGCGAAGCTGCTGCCACCTCGCATCATTCAGTGCGCCAGCTGTCGCGTAGCGATGCATTGCGTCGAAGGTCATACGCAAAAGAGCCCCTACGCTTCGTGACCGGTACCCAAGAGCCCGCCTGAATCCGTAAGCAACCAGCTCGAGCGGTAGAACACCCTGACTCCGCAGGTGGCTCAGTGCTGTGAACCAGGGGTCGACTCCGTAGTCATTGGGAACTGCGTCCGGCGCAAGTTCATTCGAGATTACACTGACAAGTTGCACGCTCGGCGCCCTGGTATGGGCGAGGAAGCTGGCCGCACCGCCAATATCGCGGCAAGCATGCTTCACCCACGTTGGAACCTGAGGTACTTCTCGCGAACCTGTTATCAGCCGCTGAAGAGTCTCGAGCACTGCAAGTGCCCCGAAACAACGGGCGATTGACTCAATGGCAGGCTCATCGTGAAGTCCCAGCACGGCCGACTCCAGCGCGACTTCGCCCTGAAGTCTGATCCCCGCACCTTCGATGTCGGAAGCTCGCGGCTGTGTCCGCCGCCAGAACTCCGACGTCTCGGTCAGGTCGGGACGTACCTGAAGCAAGCGCCACAGCCATTCCTCACCCGAAACCAAACCTTGGACAAGTTCCGCAACGCTGATGCCTTGTGCAGCTTCTCGCATCGCAGCCTGCACGCCCGGGCGCTGGTCGAAGAGTAACTCCACCAGTCTCTCGGGAGAACTGGACCAAAGGCTGCGCGCGAGCCGATCGGCGTGTTGAGCGAGTTCTTGGTCGCTCACCAAGTCCAGATTGATCACGACATACCTCAGCGTGTCCGGGCTGAGTTCGTCCGAGCGCGAGAGCGCGGAACTGGCGACCATCGCCTGCGCGACCTTGGAAGAAGATAGGGGCGCACTGGATTGCACCAATGCGATGGCTTCCGCAACTGCCGAAGGCTCATGCCGTGCGAGGACGGCTTGCAAGCTGCAAATCGACCGCATTGCTTCGCGTCCGCCAAGCACGTCGGTACCCAGCAGGCGTAGGGCCTCTCGGAATCCGGTAGCAGAGGGACGGTCGGCGTACTCGACAAGTTGTACTAGCCACGGCTCAACAGAGGTCGTGTTGGCTTCAATGCCGTCGGCCTGCTGCGCGAATCTCAGTCGGGACAAAGACTCGGCACACAGCTGCAAGTCGAACAGCGAACCCTCCTGTGAACGGTCACGCGTCGTCAAGGTACAGAATCTGAACGACCGCCTCAGACGAGGCCATTGCAGATCCCAGAGCCGAAGCATCACATCGTCAACGAATCTGTCGCTAGCCCTTCTCGCCCACACCTGGTCGCGCGGATGTTCGTACAGGGCGGTGGCGAGCCGTTGGAACAGCGTCACTTCACTGGGCGTGAGTGCGGAGGTGGCAGGAGCAGCTGCGGTGAGCTCCACACTGACGCCGTAGGTTCTTGACGTCTCGACCGATGGAACCCTGAACAGTTGCTCGAGCTGTGACGGGCTGTCCAACACCGCGAGGTCGGCAAACTCGATGAACAGCGTATGAGTCCAGACGCATCCAGGCCTCGGCATCTCCGGCGCCGGCCAGGTACGCGCCAATGCATAAAGCCCGGACTCCTGCAGCGGGTAGCCAGTAAGGTAGGAAATGCCTTCTGCGGTCACGCCAGCGCCGGACGCGTCGCTCATGACGAGGACCAAGCGCGCGTCATTGAGCGTCAGTTCGGCGGAGCATACGAACTGTCGATGGCCCTCGGAATAGCCGTGGAGAGCTTGATGGACGATGGTGCCCACAACTACCTCAAGCCAGTAGCCACTGCAGTGGCTCCGTCAGGTCATGCGACAGGCCGTCAGCAGAGACAACCGAAATGCGCTCGGACGGGACGTCCATTTCCCTGATGCGTTGGGCCTCATCCCTTACAGGTTTGCCCTCTTCGTCATAGACCCCGCCTTGAGCGCTGACCCCAAACACCTTCACGTTCCATGCCTTGTCGAGACCGTGCTTCAGGTACTGCTGGAGCAGTGGGAGGTGCGCCGCCAAGTAGTCGTGAGGTTGCCGTCCGGCGCCAGCAGCTCTGTCCCATGCGGAAAGCACGATGGCAACGCGGCGCGGGCCGGCGTCCAACGCTGCGGACTGCAGTGACTGGAGGATGTCAACGAGCTTGACCTGTGTCGGTGCAAGGCGAGCGGACCAGGGAATCGGCTTTCCGGGCTCGACAGTCAGCCCCATAGCTTCTGCAGCTTCAATGTCGTCGATGATCCAGCCGGGCGTTTTGATTTTGTCTGCATGGATGAACAGTAGTACACCGCTGCTGCGCAGTGATGCCGCAACCTCCGGCGAGCATTCCCGACTCTCCCACATCTGCTGAAACGACTCGCCTGCCAAGTCAGGAAAAGACAGCTGGAATTCCGGGTCGGCGTCTGCTCGCAGCGACATCGTTACCGTGCGGTCACCCGCATGGAGGGTGCGCTCCTGAACCTTGGCCTTACGCCAAAGGGCAGCAATCTCGTTGAGATGCGCCGATTGGTCAGCCTTCAGCCTAACGAGGTTCAACTTCGTGCTGACTTCGCCGGACGTCAGGAGATGCCACAGCGCTGCGAGGAAGGTCGTCTTACCTGACCCAGGCAGGCCCAACACCACGATGTCTTGTACGGTCATGAACAGATCCTCGCAGCCATTGGAAGAAGTCTTCCGAACGCACGCTCCGCAGGCACGGTTTCCTTTGCGATGGCGCTAGGCGCATTGCGGCACGGGTCTGCCATCCAGTACCTAAGAAGCTCAGCCATTCCTTCTCCGCGGTGAGCGTTGGTAGTTTTGGGCGAGGCGGCGACCTTGAAATCCTGGACTTGAGCGAACTTGGCGGCGTACTCCAGCCGCACATTGGCGACAAGTGTTTCGAAGTAGCGTAGCGCACCGTCGCGAGCTGCATCGTCCTTACGGATCGCGTCGAGCTTGGTGAGAACCAGCGCCAGGCGTTGCCAGGGCGGCGCCACGCCGACCTCCACGAACGCTCTCAGCGTCATACGGACCTGAGAGCGCACTTGATGGCGCTCGCCAGCATCAAGCAGCTTGGCACCGTCAACCAACATAGTAAGCACGTCAGAGCGCTTCAGTTCAGGGTAGCTCTTCGCCCGGTCGAGCTCGTCCTGAACGAGTGTGTACTCCTCCCCGGCACGATTGCCAAACAACGCCGAGCGCTTGGCGTCGCGCTCTTCGTCGACTAAGTCGACGTGAAAGAAGAGCACCTCGCCTCGCTCAGTGCGTTCCATGTGCGCCTCGCCGCGCTCCGACTCGCGCCTGGAGTCGTGGCAGGCACGTTCAAACGAGTGCATTGTGGACGATCCGGCGAAAGCGTAGCCGCCTACCAGCCCCAGTTGGAGAAGGTCGTACATGCCGGCGATCAGGCTGCTCTTGCCCGAATCGAGCGGTCCCACCAGGGAAATCACGTTGCACGGGCATTTGCCGAGCAGGCTGGTTGCTTCGCTGATGGACAGCGCCTCAGCGTGCGGCAGTCTCACTCCAGGACGGGCAGACGGTGAGCCCGTTGGCGCTGAAGCTGGGACGATGAGCAATGCTTTGCCGAACTGAGGGCACGCGGAGGCCTCTGGAAAACCTTCCAAACAGCGACCACCAGATGCGATCTTGCAACCCGGATTGGAGCATTGGATCGCGGAAACTTTGTCTTCCTCCATGAGGCTCATCCCAACGTCACCTGGAGCAGCTCGCGGTACAACGCCTCGCAGAGCTGCAGCGCAGGCAACGATGTCGTCTGATCGATGCCGGTCACTGTGCTCCACACCGCAGCCCACGTGTCTGCGCCATCTGCCTCCTGTCGTCTGCGGACAGCCTCCAGGATCGGTGTCGTTGTTGTGGAAACCCTACCCGTTCGATCTTCTGGCAGAACACGTGCAAGCCACTCCTGCGGGAGGCCTTGGACCGCAGCTGGGATGGTCAGTCGTACAGTGTCATCGACTCCCGCACGGACTAGGAGAGAGGGCAACGCGGTCGGTCCGGGCAGCACTTTCGTCAGCGCCGCAAGTTCTACGGCGAAGACGATTGGGCGAAATTCAGGCTGAACCTCTGCGAAGGGCAGCCCGAAGCGAACGCACTGACCGCCTTGCAACCACCAGAGGATGTCGAGTTCCTCATCCTGAACCCGCACGTAGCCCTGCACGGCCGTCTCAAACGAGCGATGCCTCGACGCCATCGCAGACAGAACCTTAGTGGTCGCACCACTGAGGGCCTCGAATGCTGCGCGAACCGTGGCGATGTTGCCATCCGCCAGCACGTTGAGGTTGGCAGTGACATCCAGCTGAGGAGTGACGAGCTTGGGCTGCTCGAGAGGTGGCCTGCGGCGCGCTGTTTCTGAAAGGTAGGCCTGCGCGTTCACAGCCATGCCCACCAGGTCCATCGGTTGTTGCAACCCTCGAAGACCAGCACAGGCTGCGCCGTTGATAAGCGCAGCAGCTCTGGCAGCCGTCGTGTCTCTCTCGGTGAGAATCAGTGCAAGCGCCACCGCAGCGATAAGAGCTGCTTCCTCATCCTGCAGCGCAAGCCCGCCTTCGGCCAACAAAGTGCGGACTCGGCCCGCTTCAGCGGCCAAAGGCGGTAGCTTCGTGCGGAAGGCCAGTCGCGTCAGCACTTCAAGCGTCGTGGCGGTTGGATTCTTCGAGATGCTCTGAATGCTGGCCCACCGTCGCGAGCGGACATCAGTGTTCTCGCTGAATTCCATTCCTCTGTACCAACTGTAAAATTGATTCTGCACAGTATCCCTTCCTCGGTTCAGTGGCTGTTTTCAACGCGTTCGATTTCGCTAGCCAGTTCGACCAGGAGGCCGCGGGCTGCGGCCTGTTTGAACGCCTTCTTGTAAAGCTCCGGCTCCGGCACGCGAAGATCGGCTACGTCGATAAGGCCGAACTTCAACATGATGTCTCGGCGCTCAGCAATTGATAGATCCCAAAATCGGTAGATCAGGTTGCGCATGGACGGGCCTTGCATCGTCACCTCTCGTTTAGGCTCCGCTGGAAAGGCGATAGCAGCGGCTGCATGAACTGCCTCCGCCACCTTGGTGGTAGGGTAAGGCGCAATCGGTTCGACCTTGGCAGCAGGCGCACCCAACGGCGGTAGATGCGGAAGCGGCATGCTGTGCGTCCAAACTTCCTGGAACCTATCCCGTCGTAGTGCGACGAACATCTCAGGTGCCTTCTGGAAATGGCGCACATATGCGCGGACGTCCAAAGTTCGATTCAGGCCTTCACCGAGCACAGAGATGTCGAGCAAGTTGTACCCCGGCTTCCAGTCCCGCTCGTGAACGTCCGGGTTCACCGCCCCAGCCTGGAACCGCATGTAGGCCGATGTGGGTGTGCAACGCTGTCGATGCTCATGGCCGAAGAACTGCAGTTTGGCCCGATCATTGACATTGTCGTCGGTGTCGTCTCGATCAGAGAGCCACGAAGGCGGATGATGGCATAGCACCAGATTCACTACATCTGGCTCGGGATTCAACACCGTCTGCAGCCGGCCGAGGTACAGCCGACCGGGAGCGTCGTCGCGATCACCTACCCCTGAAATGAGCGTCGACGTCAGCCCAAATAGGCGCAGGCGCACGCCTCCATCAAGCTCGACTTCGTCAGACCAGAAAGGAAGCTCGGGGTACACGCTGCAGTCGAACCCCGCAGCGAACTCGTTGTAGGCGGCCAACGGCTGGAATAAGGCTTGACCCAAGGTTCCATCTGCGAGTTGCCGCTTCATCATCGACTCACGGGCCTCATCCGACGCCTTAGCGATGGCGTCCTGCGCGATGGAGATGGTCAGCGACTTGGCGCACACTCCCCGATCGATGTCGTGGTTGCCTGGGACGACGTAGATGCCCTCCGGGGAACAGCCGCACTGATGAGCAAGGTCGAGCAGCCAAGCACGCGCCACCTTGTATTCAGCACGGTCACCCTTGAAGGCGATGTCGCCTCCGACCAGAATCGCGTCGACCGAGCCGCCTTCGCGGCAGAGCTCGACCGCATCCTGTGCAAGCAGCGTTCGGTACGGCTGGTTGCGGTCGGTGGCCGGGTTCTCGCAGTCGGGCGAGCGAAAGTGGATGTCGGAGAGATGTAGCAGGCGCATACCATGCATCTTAACGATTAGATACCTTGATTTCAGTCGGAGCTTCCAACTTTCGAGCAGGGGTTTTAAGCTTGGACCGCCGATTTTTCCGGCAAGCGCGCAAAGCCACCACTGGTGCGGGTTGCACGTTAAACATGTATTTTCCGGCGGTTCCGGCTTAGAACCCCTGCATGTGAAACTTCGCTAACGAATGAAAGGGGCGTTCCCCTGGTTCCGGGTTTTTCCGCGTTGTGCAATTCAGTCGTCTGGTGCCACGATGGGAAGCGCAAACTTTTCATCCACTCACCATCAGGGGAAAGATCATGAGCATCGTCTTTGTTGGCATTGACCTGGCCAAGAATGTCTTTGCCGTTCACGGCGTCAACGAAGCAGGCAAGCCTGCGCTGGTAAAGCCGTCCGTAGCGCGCGGCAAGCTGCTGGAGTTAGTGGCCTCGCTGGCGCCCTGCACGATTGGCCTGGAAGCCTGCTCGGGCGCCCACCACTGGGCGCGCCAGTTCACGGCCCACGGCCACACCGTGCGGCTGATGGCGCCCAAGTTCGTCGCGCCCTACCGCCTGTCCGGCAAACAGGGCAAGAACGATGCGGCGGACGCCGCCGCCATTTGCGAGGCCGTGCAGCGGCCCAACATGCGCTTTGTACCCATCAAGAATCTCTCTCAGCAAGGCCAGCTCGGCATTCACCGGGTGCGCCAGGGCTTCATCGAGCAACGCACGGCCACCATCAACCGTATCCGTGGCCTGTTGGCCGAGTTCGGGATTGTCCTGCCGCTCAAGGCTTCCACCGTCAGGCGCGAGGCCACCGGCTGCCTGGAGGATTTGCCGGGCTGGGCCAACACGGCCGTGGGCGACCTGCTCAGCGAGTTGCACCACCTCGATGAGCGCATCGGGCAGTACGACAAGCACATCGCGCAGATGGCCCGCGAGGATAGCCGGGCCCAGCAGCTGATGCGTCTGAAGGGCATCGGCGAGACCACGGCCAGTGCCATGCTGGCGATGATTGGCAACGGTCACGAGTTCAAGTGTGGCCGACAGTTTGCTGCCTGGCTGGGTCTGGCACCGAGCCAGTACAGCTCGGGCGGCAAAGCACGGCTGGGCCACATCACCAAGGCAGGGGACCGTTACATGCGCTCCCTCTTGGTCCTGGGCGCGCGTTCCGTTTTGAACAGAGCCAAGGAACAGACCGACAGCCTGAGCCGCTGGGCACTTGCCCTGGCCGAGCGGCGCGGCTACTGGCGCGCCATTGTCGCCATCGCTGCCAAGAACGCCCGTATGGCCTGGGCCATGCTGGCTCGGGGCGAGCGTTTTGCCATGCCCGCCTGAGAGGGGAACGGGATTGGCACCAGCCAGCACGCATTCAGGAGACACGAAAGAATTGATGACTACCGCCGCTTGACGGCTTTCAGTGATGAAGCAAGGTTGGACCTGCGTGGGGAGTGCCTGAATAAAGTACGGAGGTGGTCACTGACCGCCTCGATTAACGAACGAGGCCCCCGCGTGCGTCTTTCATCAGGGACCGCTGCCAACAGTCGCAGCAATCATGTCCGTTTGTAGTTCAGCCAGTCCGCACCTTGTTTTTTCCCATCATCACTGGCGCCTAAAAGAGGTGCAGCTTTTACCCGCTAGTTCCCGGAAATAGGGCGACTTACGCAGGCAGGTCGTCAGGGGAAAGTGCTGCTTGACTTCGGGAAACGCCCTTGTAGTACTTTAAATTCCGTTTTCTGAGGCGACCCCAAACAGCGCTGCCGAAAAAACGCCCTGCGCCCCGTTAAACGCTTTGTAGCGATTCAGGTAACACACCCCACAAGCTAACCAAAAAAAACGCCCTACGCCCCGTTTAAAGCCTTGGCGGGGGGGATTCCCGCTCCCTTTCCCCCGGTGGCCTGGAGTGGAGCGAAGCGTAACGGTCTCCGGGGCCTGGCTGTTTGGGGTATCGGGGGCGTAGCCCCTGATGTAAGCGAAGCGAAGCTGACCCCGCATTACACCCAGGTGCCTGGCGGGGTAGCGTAATCCCCGCCCTTCGGGGAGTCCCCAACTATTCATCCTTGATAAGCTGGCTGTCCCGCCCTTCGGGGAGTCCCCAACTATTCATCCTTGATAAGCTGGCTGTTGGGAGGCCCCTTGTGGGCCGGGCGAAGCCCTCCCCCTCCCCTTCTTTGAACTCTCGCCGGCCTTTCCAGCCATGAGCCGCCCTTGGGCGGCAACTTGAGGGTCGGCCGGGATTACGACGGAATCCGGCGTTTTTAAAGCCAAGCTGTTGTTCTGATTGGTAAAAGTGCCTGCGTTGCGCGACTGCAAGCCACAGTCTTGACCCGACCGGACTGCTGAGTGCTATGGGTCTAGCCTGCTCTGCGCGGTGGCGCTTGACAATGTCCAGGCGTAGTCCGACCTCCCGGTACGACTGTCCGGCAGCCACCAGTTCAAGGGCACGCTTTTGATGGTGATAGGCCTTGATGCGCTGGCCGGACTGGCGCCAAAAGCGCAGGCTGTGAGTTGGGTTTGGGGAGCAATGGAACAGCGAACCAGCTTTGGGTCGCCTCAGAATGCCTTGGCATGCCCGCCCCTTGCCCCAGGCCTTCAAGGCAGCACGCTGAACTCGAAATGACCACTCTCAGGCCCGACCGGGCGTCGTAAAGTTAGTGGGAGCTCGAAGCTTTCAGTGCTGCATCCAGCCGTTGTTTGAGGCTCGGGCGCTGCGTGGTCTGCGCAGCCAGGGTGGCCTGGGCGAGCACAGGCAGGCGCGGTTTGACGTGATACGGCGTCTCGCGCTGGTGATCATGACGACGCCCAAAGCCGGCTTCGGCTCCGCTTGCGGCATGTGAAGCGCGAAACAGGTCGCCCGCTGCCGACAACTGGTCGGAGCGGTTCACGATCAGCGCCTCAAAGCTGGCAGGACCGCGCACCTCTTTTGCTGCGGCATTTTCCGAGCTGGACAGGCTGTTCAGGATGGCCAGACGCTGGCATTCGCCAATGCCCGGAGTGCTGTGCAGCGGACCCCAGACCATCCCGAAACCCGAGGATTTGTGACCGACCAGACGGCCCAGCGGACTCATTTTTGTGCCATACCATCCAGCCTCGTACTCCTGGGCCTTACCTAGGTCATGCATGAGGGCTGCAACGATCAGCACATCGCGGTCCACCAGATTCTCGAAATCGGCGGCCGCAATGCAAAGGCTCAGCCGGGTGACTTCAACGCTGTGGCGCAGATTCCCGCCACGGCCGCAGTGGTGTCCCTTCCTGCTCGACGGACCCTGCACGAAAGCCTCCCAAATGCCGGGCTGCGCGAATATCTGACCAAGCAGATTCTGAAAAGGCGGGGTCAGCTGCTGGAAGATTTCAAAAAATTCATCGACGGCAGACTTCTCAGCGGAGCCAGCAAGGCAAGCAGCTCGAAGCTGCTCGAATGTCGGTGCTGTGGCGGAGGCGGAGGGTTTGGGAAAGTTCATGGTGGCCCTTTAAAGGTGTAACGATCTTTGTGTGATCCGTATTCATGTGAATACGCTAAAAATTGATCACACTTGTGACACTGTTTTAGTGTCATATTCAGCATATCAAGACACTGAAGAAGTGTCAATAAAATTTGCATAAAGATGATGTAATAGCGTCATGGAAGAAGATCGGTACATCAGAATCACGCTGCGCATGCCACGGGGCACGCATCTGTTGCTGTCAAATGCGGCGGAAGCAAAAACCCATTCGATGAATGCAGAGATCGTCTCCCGGCTGGAGTCGAGCTTCAAAAAAGCCCCTGCTGCGGGGACGTTAGCCGATGACTACTTACAAAAAATTGAGGCCTTGCTTGATCGCAAACTGGAACCTCTCTTGAAGCAAGTGCAGTCTTAGGAAACGGAAACTAAACCACCACGAGCTAAAGTTGGTGGACTCATGCGAGGCGCAGGGGACTGAAGTCCACCCACTCCGCACCTCTCGCGCTGGCTTAAACGATGCTTTTCTTGCAAGAGTTTTCGAAGCTTGTCAGTACTAAACGGTCGTATAGTGTTGACAAATTGAAGGAAAAGTCCATGAAACCCGTCGTCATCTACCGTCGCGTCAGCACCAGTGAACAGGGCAAGTCCGGCCTGGGCCTGGAGGCCCAAGCCAGCGCGATGACCCGCTTTTGCGCCGCCGAGGGTTTCGAGGTGGTGGCCAGCTTCGACGACGTGGGCAGCGGCAAGCTCGGGCTCGAAGGGCGGCCGGGTCTGAGCGCCGCGCTGGCCAAGGCTGCGCGCCTGAAATGCCCGGTGATTGTCAGCAAGCTCGACCGGCTCAGCCGCGAAGTTGCGTTCATCAGCGGCCTGATGGCCAAGGGCGTGCCGTTCATCGTGGCCGAGCTGGGCGCGGACGTGGATCCGTTTGTGCTGCACCTCTTCGCCGCCCTGGGCCAGAAGGAGCGCCAGCTGATTTCCCAGCGCACCAAAGATGCCCTGGCGCCGATGGTGGGCACCGGCAGGCTGGGCAACAAGACCAATCTGGCCGAGGCGCAAGCCAGGGGGCGCGCCGGTAACGTGGCGGCGGCGGCCGCTTTTGCTGGCAGGGTCATGCCGCTGGTCGGGCGGCTGAAGGCGGGCGGGCTGTCGATGAATGCGATTGCAGGGCAGCTCAACGCCTCAAGCATGCCGACGATGCGCGGCGGGCGCTGGACTGCCAAGGCGGTCAGCCGGGTGATTCAGGCCTGAAAAGCTATTTTCCTCACGAGAGGGCATGGTTGAAATGGATATACTACCAAAAAATAAAAGGTAGTATATAAATGTCGAAATTCATCGAGCTATCGGCTGCTGCACAGACCGCCTATGCAGGACTGGCTCAGGCTGCCCGGCAAGCGAACTTGCACAGGTCAGTGGCTGACGTGCCAGGCGGGTTCGCCAAGAAGCTCGTCAAAGGCCGCCTCTACTGGTACCACCAGGTCAAATCCCCGGACGGCAAACTGCAGCAGATGTATGTCGGCCCTGACGATGCAGCGACCCGCGCGCTCATCGACGGCCACGCCGATCCTGCCGCCAAAAAGGCATCGCTGCATCTGGGACGTCTGTGCCGCTCCGTCATAGAACTGGGCTGTTACGGGGTGATCCCCAAACACGCTCGGGTGCTCGGCAGGCTGTCTGATTACGGCCTTTTTCGTGCTGGGGGCATCTTGGTGGGCACGCATGCCTACCTCGCCTACCAAAATAGCTTCGGCGTCAAATGGAACGCTGGTGACACGACCGTGGACCTGGACTTTGCGCATCCTGGCAAGAACATCTCGCTGGCCATGCCATCGGATATCAAGATCGATGTGCATGACGCCATTGAATCGTTGAAGATGGGGTTCCTGCCGGTCGTTGACCGTACCCGCTACACCAAGGAAGACGAACCCGACTTCGATTTGGACTTCCTGACCTCGCTGCACAGGGGTGGCGACGCGCCGGTGCAAGTGCCCAGGCTCAACATCACCCTGC
>JAPLPS010000430.1 GCA_026400075.1 Polaromonas sp. | reverse complement strand
CTGGATTTGCACGTCGCCGGTGGGCGTTGAAAACGTCAGCGCGCCGTCGTCGGCCCAGCCGAGCCAGCGGTGCCGCATCGAAAACTGCACGCCCGCGCTGCGCAGCCGGTGCAGCCAGGCGCGCAGCAGCGGCGCGGCCTTCATGTCCTTGGGAAACACCAGCCCCGAGCTGCCGATAAAGGTTTCAATGCCCAGCGCCTGCGCCCAGTCGCGCAGCGCCTCCGGGCCGAAAGCGGCAATCAGCGGCGCCAGCGCGGCGCTGTGTTCGCCATAGCGGCGCATGAAAACCTCGGGCGGCTCGGAATGGGTCAGGTTCAGCCCGCCGCGCCCGGCCAACAGGAACTTGCGCCCCACCGACGGCATCGCGTCAAACAGCTGCACCGACACGGCGGGGCCAGCGCTGGCCAGCACTTCGGCGGCCATCAGACCAGCCGGGCCGCCGCCGATGACGGCAACGCGCAAAGGCTGGGAAGGGGAAAAAGAGGGGATGTTGTTCACAGGAAAATCCGTCTGCACAGGGTGCAACTTGAGGCCAAAAAGGGCTGATGCCAGCGCCGGGAGAGTAAGCTAGGAAAGCTTCAAAGACAAGCCGCGATTATTGCATTGCTGCCAGCAGCGCCTCGCGCAAGGATCAGAAACAATCTGCATTGAATTTATTTTTATGAATCAAAAAACAAACATCGAGTCCCTGCAGCATATTGTGCATTTATTAAAAACCAGAGAACTCCATGAAAAATACTCAGGGTTGATTGACATCAAAACCCACGCCAGCGGCCAATTGGTGTTACTCAATTACACCGAAGAATGCCAGCAGCAAGGCGCTTGGGATGAAGTGACAAGGCATTGCCGTGGTCTGATCATAGACACACAATCATGGAAAGTTGTCGCCCTGCCTTTTTCAAAATTCTTCAATTTGAATGAGCAGACAGAAAGCACTTTAGAAGCGTTACCTCGCGAGGCTTTTTCTGTTTATGAAAAGCTCGATGGCTCTCTTGGCATTAGTTATCGCCACGGCAATAAAATCGCGCTGGCGACACGCGGCGCATTCAATTCTTCTCAAGCCATTCAGGGAACAGATTTTTTAAATCAACAACTCAACACCGCTCACATTCCAGAGCACCTGACGTGCTTGTTTGAAATTATTATTTCAAGCCAGAACTGCGTGTCGCATTACGATTTTGATGGCTTGATATTGCTGTCAGCATTTGATCATTTGACTGGACACGAACTTGACTGGGCAGAAGTAATTCAACTCGCCGATAAATTAGGCTGTAAAACGGCCACAGTCTTTCCATTCGGCAGCCTTGACGAAACCATCGCCAGCCGGGCCAGGCTTCCGGCCACTTTTGAAGGCTACGTGATTCGCTTTGAATCGGGCTTGCGTGTCAAATTGAAAGGGGATGCCTATTTAGCATTGAATAAAATTGCCAGCGGCCTGACCCATACGCGAATACTGGCGGCGCTTGCCGACGGAAGCATAGACAGTTTTCGCCGTGAAATTCCCGAAGAATTTATCACCGATGTGGCAGCCTCCATCGAGAATTTTGGCCGCGAAGCGGGACGCATCGAAGCGCAGGTGGATGCTTACTTTGCGCTCTCCCCGTCCAATGGGGATCGTAAAAATTACGCCCATTGGGTGCAGGCAAATGTTCCGAAAGAATTTCGCCCCTCAATTTTTCGCAAACTCAGCCGCCAGAAAATAAACTGGTTTAGGGAATTGCAAATTATTAACGGTTAACCATTCACTATCTAAGCAATCTCTCAAACCAGCTCCACCACCGTCCCCTGCCCGGTCAGGAAAACCGCTCTGACCACCGCGCCAGGGTAAATCCGCTGCACGGCGGCGCGGTAGGTGCGCATTTTGGCGATCAAGGCGGGTTGCAGTTCCGGCTCCGGGGCTGATTTGTAGTCCAGCACCCACCATTGGCCTTCGTAGCCTGCGTCCTTGCGCTGGATCAGCCGGTCCAGCCGCAGCGGCTGGCCTTTGTAAACCAGATTGACTTCATCGCCCTGCCAGGCCACCACATCGGCGTGCCAGGCCCAGGCGCCCTCGCCCTGCACGATGCGCTGGGCCAGCACCGAGGCCTCGATGGCCTGCGCCGGACTGAGGCGAAATTCCCGCGCCACCGCGCCCACATGCTCAGGCGACGACGGCCCGCCCCATTCGAGCAGCCGGTGCATGGCCTTGCCGATGCGCGCTTAGGCCGGGTCGGCGTCGGCGGGCGTGCTGGCCTGGCCGTCGGCATCGACGCCGTCGCCCTCTGGCGCAGGCGCTGCCGGGGCGCGCCAGGCGGGAAGCTCGGGCAGGTGGAACACATCGGCGCTCACCGTGGCTGGCATGACTGCTGCCATTGGCGCTATCAGTGCCATCGGCGCCGATTGAGCGCTGGCTGCGTTAACCACGCCGGAAGGCTGCGCCGCGCCGCCGTGGCTCAAGCCGCCGGCTTGCACTCCCCCAACGATCAGCCCCAAAGAACAAACGGTCTTCGCCGCCGGGGCTGGCGCTGGCGCTTCGGCGGTCTCGTCCTGCGGCGGCATCTGCGCCCGCAGCCGCTGCCACCAGCTGTCGGTAGTGGCGCGGTGCGGCTCGATGGAGGAAATCACCAGCGTGTGGCGCGCCCGTGTCAGCGCGACGTACAGCGCGTTTAATTCCTCGCGCTTGCGGGCGGTTTGCTCAGCGACGAGGGTTTCCTGCGCGCAGGCGGGCGGCGCGCTTTCGCTGACCAGAAAGACGAATTTGCGCGGCGCGAT
>JAPLPS010000038.1 GCA_026400075.1 Polaromonas sp. | reverse complement strand
ACGGCCAGCACCGTCAGGCAAAACAGGTATTTGGCCAGCGGGCTTTCCAGCGACAGGCCGAACACCTGCAGGTTGGACACCGACACCGAGCCGGACGGCGAGTTGTTGGTAAACCACTGGATGCGCAAAAACATCCAGTCGGAAAAGAACTGCGCCGCCAGCGTCGCCACCGCCAGATACAGCCCCTTGACGCGCAGACTCGGCAGGCCGAACAGGATGCCAAACAGCATCGAGCACACGCCGCCCAGGATCAGCGCGACGATCAAGGGCAGGCCGTCGATGCGGACAAAAAAGTTGTAAGCTGCGTAGGCGCCGACCGCCATGAAAGCGCCGGAGCCGAGCGAAATCTGGCCGCAGTAACCGACCAGAATGTTCACGCCGATGGCGGCCAGCGAAAAGATCAGAAACGGAATCAGGATGGCGCGAAACGCGTAGTTGCTGGCCAGCAGCGGAACCGCCAGGAAAGCGACGGCCAGCAGCAGGTAGAGCGCGACGCGGTCTTGCGCAATCGGCAGAATCTGCTGGTCGGCCCGGTAAGAGGTCTTGAATTGACCGTTTTCTCTGTAAAACATGTTTTTTCTTCTTTCACACGCGGTCAATGATTTTTTCGCCGAACAGGCCTTGCGGGCGGATCAGCAAAAAGCCCAGCGCCAGCACATAGGCAAACCAGATTTCAATGCCGCCGCCGACATACGGCCCGAGGAAGACTTCAGAGAGCTTTTCGCCGACGCCGATAATCAATCCGCCGACGATGGCGCCCGGCACCGAGGTCAGGCCGCCCAGAATCACCACCGGCAGGGCGCGCAGCGCAATCGTTGCCAGCGAGAACTGCACGCCCAGCTTGCTGCCCCAGATCATCCCGGCGACCAGCGCCACGACACCGGCGACGCACCAGACGATGACCCAGATGCGGTTCAGCGGAATGCCAATCGACTGCGCTGCCTGATGGTCATCGGCGACGGCGCGCAAGGCGCGGCCGGTGGCGGTTTTCTGGAAGAACACGCTGAGCAGCGCCACCAGCGTGGCGGCAATGATGGCGGCATACAGGTCTTCCTGGTTGATCATGATGCCGCCGTCAAAGACGCGTTCGAGAATCATCATCGGGTCTTTCGGCATGCCGATGTCGATCTTGTAAATGCTGCTGCCAAACAGCGTCTGGCCCAGCCCTTCCATGAAGTAGGCAATGCCCAGCGTGGCCATCAGCAGCGTCGTGCCTTCCTGGTTCACCAGATGGCGCAGCACCAGGTTTTCGATGGTCCAGGCGACGATAAACATCACCACGCCCGCGCCGACAAAGGCGATCAGGTTGGCGGCGACCGCGTTGCTGATGCCCAGATACAGCGGAACCCACTCGGAAAACCGCGCCATCGCCAGCGCGGCAAACAGCACCATCGCGCCCTGCGCAAAGTTGAACACGCCCGAAGCCTTGTAGATCAGCACAAAGCCCAGCGCCACCAGCGAATACAGCATGCCGGCCATCAGGCCGCCAAACAGTGTTTCAAGAAAAAATGCCATTTTTTTGCTTTCCCGCTGCGTTAGTGACTGGTGCCCAGATAGGCGCTGATCACTTCTTCGTTGTTGCGAACTTCATCCGGCGTGCCGTCGCCGATTTTTTTGCCGTAGTCGAGCACCACGACGCGGTCGGAAATGTCCATCACCACGCCCATGTCGTGCTCGATCAAGACGATGGTGGTGCCGAACTCTTCGTTGACATCAAGCACAAAGCGGCACATGTCCTGCTTTTCCTCGACGTTCATCCCGGCCATCGGCTCGTCCAGCAGCAGCACCTGCGGCTCCATCGCCAGTGCGCGGCCCAGATCAACGCGCTTTTGCAGGCCGTAGGGCAGCTGGCCGACCGGCGTCTTGCGAAACGCCTGGATTTCCAGAAAGTCGATGATGCGCTCGACCTTTTCGCGGTGAAACTCCTCCTCGCGCTGGGCCGGGCCCAGGCGCAGCGCCTGCATCAGCAGGCCGCTTTTGATCTTCAGGTTGCGGCCCGTCATGATGTTGTCGATCACGCTCATGCCCTTGAACAGCGCCAGGTTCTGGAAAGTGCGCCCTATGCCCATCACCGCCACCTGGTGGCTGTCCATGTGGCTGAAGGTCTTGCCGCGAAAGGTGATGGCGCCCTGCTGCGGCGTGTAGACGCCGTTGATGCAGTTCAGCATCGAGCTTTTGCCCGCGCCGTTCGGGCCGATGATGGCGCGCACCTCATGCTCACGCACGTTGAAGGAAATGTCCGTCAGTGCCTTGACGCCGCCGAAACTCAGGGAAATGTTTTTGACGTCAAGAATGACGTCGCCAATTTTTTTTGTCGCCATGATGGGTTCAGTGGGGTTTCAGGCTGCGGCCTTGAGGGGCGCAAAGGTCTTGGCGTCGTCCAGCTTGAGCGTGGCGTTGACGCTGCCGGTGCGGCCATCTTCAAACTTGACCTGGAGTTCGATGAACTGCGAGGTTTTGCCCTCGTACAGCGCATCGACCAGCGCCTTGTATTTGTCGGCGATGAAGCCGCGCTTGACCTTGTTGGTGCGCGTCAGTTCGCCGTCGTCGGCGTCCAGCTCCTTGTGCAGCACCAGAAAGCGGCTGACCTGGGAGCCCGCCAGCAGCGTGTCCACGCTCAGGTCGGCGTTGACCTTTTCGACGCATTCCTTGATCAGCGCATAGACCTCGGGTTTTTGCGCCAGATCCGAGTAGCCTGCGTAGGACAGGTTGCGCCGCTCGGCCCAGTTGCCGACTGCGTCAAAGTCGATGTTGACCATGACGCAGACCTTTTCGCGCCCGTCGCCGTAAGCGACGACTTCCTTGATGTAGGTGAAGAATTTCAGTTTGTTCTCGACATACTTGGGCGCGAACATGGCGCCGTCGTTGACGCCGCCCTTGATGCGGCCCACGTCTTTGACGCGGTCAATGATTTTCAGGTGGCCGTGGGCGTCCAGAAAACCGGCGTCGCTGGTGTGGTACCAGCCGTCGGCGGTCAGCACTTCGGCGGTGGCGGCCGGGTTTTTGTAGTAGCCCTGGAACAGGCCGGGCGACTTGACCAGAATCTCGCCGTTGTCGGCCAGCTTGATTTCGACCCCGGCGCAGGGCACGCCGACGGTGTCGGCGCGCGCCTCGTGGTCGGGCTGCAGGCAGACAAACACGGCGGTTTCGGTCGAGCCGTAGAGCTGCTTGAGGTTGATGCCAATCGAGCGGTAAAAGGTGAACAGGTCCGGGCCAATCGCCTCGCCCGCCGTGTAGGCCACGCGCACGCGGCTGAAACCGAGCGTGTTGCGCAGCGGGCCATAGATCAGCAGGTCGCCGATGGCGTACTGGAGCCGGTCCAGCGCGCTGACGGCGCTGCCGTCCATCAGCGCCGGGCCGACGCGCTTGGCCACGTTCATGCAGGCGGCAAACAGCTTGCGCTTGAGGCTGCCCGCGTCTTCCATGCGGATCATCACGCTGGTCAGCAGGCCTTCAAACACACGCGGCGGCGCGAAATAGTAAGTCGGGCCGATTTCCTTCAGGTCGATGGTGACAGTGGCCGCCGACTCCGGGCAGTTGACGACATAGCCGCAGGCCAGCCACTGCGAGTAGCTGAAGATGTTCTGGCCGATCCAGGCGGGCGGCAGGTAGGCCAGCACTTCTTCGGCGTGGGTCAATTTATCAAAGCTGGCGCCCGCCATCGCGCGGTCCAGCAGGCTGGCATGGGTATGCACCACGCCTTTCGGGTTGCCGGTGGTGCCGGAGGTGAAAAACATCGCCGCCACATCGCCGCTCTGGACTTTGGCGACTTCATCGCGGAACCAGGATGGGTTCTGACTGGCAAAGGCCTGGCCCGCTTCAATCAAGGTGTCGAGCGCGTCCAGACCCGGCTCGTCATACTTGCGCAGACCGCGCGGGTCGTCATAGTAGATGTTCGAGATTTGCGGGCAGCTGCTGCGGATTTCCATCAGCTTATCGACCTGCTCCTGGTCTTCGACCATCGCAAAGCGCACTTCGGCGTTGTTCAGTGGAAAAACGCATTCGGCGCCGACCGCGTCCTGGTACAGCGGAATCGGAATCGCACCCAGCGACTGCACCGCCAGCATCGTGGCGTACAGACGCGGGCGGTTGGTGCCGATCACGACCATGTGCTCGCCGCGTGCGAGGCCCGCCTGGTGCAGTCCGGCCGCCAGTTGCTCGACCAGGCTGGCCAGCGCTGACCAGCTGTGCGCCTGCCAGATGCCGTATTCTTTTTCCCGCATCGCGGGGGCGGCGGGGCGCTCGCTGGCATGCTTGAGCAGCAGTTGTGGGAACGTAGTGCGCATTCCGGTCCTTGTCTCCATCGTTGTCAGGGCAGCCCTTTTTTCAGGAAGCGCTGCGGGTATGTGACGGATGGTAAGGCGGAGTTTGACGTTAGCTTGTCATTGCGAAGACAATTTAGGGGTAAGTCCTATCGGGGTGCGCCCGGGTGTCGCGGGAAATCTCAGCGGATCAGGCGCCCGTCGCGTCCGACCATCGTCAGTTCGACAAAGCGCGAGGCGTTTGGCGCGCCTTCGGTGAAGCTGATTTCAAAGCCGCCCAGGTCGTAGCGTTTCAGGCCCCAGGCGGCCTCGATAAAGGCGCTGCGCGTCGGGTTGCGTCCGGCGCGGCGCAGGATTTCAGCAAACACCTTGGCGTTGACATAGCCTTCCAGCGCCATGTGCGACGGCTCGGCGGTTGAGCCGGAGGCCTTCCAGACCTGCTGGAATTCGCGCACCAGCGGCACGGTGTTGTTGCTCGGCAGCGGCACGACCTGAGAGACCGTCATGCCGGTGGCATCGTCGCCCATCGCCTTGAGCGTGGCAGTTGCGCCCATCACGGACAGCGCGTACATCGGCAGGCCCTTGCGCTGCTGGCGAATCGCCTTGGCAAACTCTACCGTCGGCTTGCCAGCCAGGCCCAGCAGCACGGCTTCGGGATTGGAGGCGGCAATTTTCGCGGCGGCCGCGCCTGCGTCCGAGGCGTCGTTTTCGATGGTGGCGGTGGCCGTTTCTGTCAATTTGTGCTCGGTGATGGAGCGCTTGGCCGCTGCGGCGACATCCTTGCCAAAGGCGTTGTTCTGGTGAACGATGGCGACGCGCTTGATGCCGATGGTGGCCAGGTGGCGGACCAGATTTTCGGTTTCATCGATGTAGCTGGCGCGGATGTTGAACACGCTGCGCACGCCCCTGGGCCGGGCCAGCTGGGCGCCGGTCAGCGGCGCAAAAAACGGCAGGCCCGACTCGATCACCGAGGGCAGCATGGCCTCGACCATCGGCGTGCCCAGGCAGTTGAAGATGGCAAAGTAGCTGCCATCGGCGATAAAGCTTTTGATGTTGGTGAGCGAGCGTTTCACATCGTAGCCATCGTCGGCGACGGTCAGCTCGATGGGGTGGCCGTTGACGCCGCCCTTGGCATTGAGGGCGGCAAAATAGGCTTTGGCGCCCTGGTGCATCGGCAGGCCGAGATCGACTTGCGGGCCGGTCATCGCGGTGGACTGGGCCAGCTTGATCGCGCCGCCGTCCTGCGCACGGGCGCCCGCATGAAAGGCCAGCGGCAGGGCCGCCAGGGCGCCCAGAGCAGTTCTTCGTGACAGGGTTTTCCCGGTTGTGCCGCAAGCGGTCAGGGACAGGGAAAAATCGGGGAGGTGTGTCATGGTGGGTCTTTGCTTGAAATGAGCCGACTCGGCTGTGCCGATGTTATGCTTTGAACGCCCCTCGAAATGTCCACCCGGCGACAATTCCAGGGTACACCCTAATCAGCAATTCTTTGGATTCATGGCTACTGATCTGACACTCCACCAGCGCCGCAGACCCCCCACGCTTGATGAGTTGCGCGGCATTCCGTGGCTGGCCCTGCTGGAGCCCGAGGAGCGTGCCCGCGCTGTCGCTGAGCTGCAGGTGACTGACGCACAGGCCGGCGATTACGTCTGCCGCCTGGGCAAACCGGTGACTTACTGGTTTGGCGTGGTCGAAGGCCTGTTGAAAATGAGCGCCGACAACGCGCAGGGCACGACCATGACCTTCACCGGCGTGCCGCCCGGCGGCTGGTTTGGCGAGGGCACGGCGCTCAAGCGCGAGACCTACCGCTACAACATCCAGGCGCTGCGCAAAAGCGTCGTCGCTGGCCTGCCGATTGACAGCTTTCACTGGCTGCTGGATCACTCGCTGGGCTTTAACCGTTTTGTGATGAACCAGCTCAACGAGCGCCTGGGCCAGTTCATTTCGGCGCGTGAAATCGACCGCATGAACAGCCCGGATCTGCGCGTGGCGCGCAACCTGGCGGCGCTGTTCAACCCGGTGCTGTACCCCGGCGTTGGCCAGGTGCTGCGCATCACCCAGCAGGAGATGGCTTACCTGGTCGGCTTGTCGCGCCAGCGCGTTAACGAAGCGCTGCGCACGCTGGAGGCGCAGGGCATGATCCGGGTCGAGTATGGCGGCTTGCGCGTGCTGGATCTTGCCGCCCTGCGCTCCAGCGTGTGCGTTGACAACCTGCGGCTGCAGGAAAAAAAACCTGATGCGCCGCAGCGCCCATAAGCGGATGCGATAGAACTATGAAAAAAAGGCATGGATATTGCTAACCCTTTTTCGGCGCGCGCCGATACCATCAGGAGCCTCTTTTCAGAGGTTTTTCTTTTTTTCAAACAGTCACAGGAATACCGCCATGCGAGTCCATCTCACCCTCCAGAAATTCATTGCAGGCAGCGCCCTTGTGGCCCTGTCCGCGCTGGGTTCTTTGGCTTGCGCCCAGACGGCCAAGCCCAACATCGTCGTGCTGGCTACCGGTGGCACCATTGCGGGCGCGGGCGCCTCGGCGGTCAACAGCGCGACTTATGCCGCCGCCAAGGTGCCGGTCGATAAGCTGCTCGCCGGTCTGCCCGAGCTGGCCAATGTGGCCAACGTCAAGGGCGAGCAGGTGTTCCAGATCGCCTCTGAAAGCTTCACCAACGCGCAGCTGCTGACGCTGGGCAAACGCGTCTCGGCGCTGGCCAAGCAGGCCGATGTGGACGGAATCGTCGTCACCCACGGCACTGACACGCTGGAAGAAACGGCTTATTTCCTGAACCTGGTGGTTCACACTGACAAGCCTATCGTGGTGGTCGGCTCGATGCGTCCCGGCACCGCCCTGTCGGCGGACGGCGCGCTGAATCTGCTGGACGCCGTCTCGGTGGCCGCCAGCAAGGACGCCGCCGGCAAGGGCGTTCTGGTGACGATGAACGACACCATCCAGAGTGGCCGCGATGTGGTCAAGTCGGTCAACATCAAGGTTGAAGCCTTCCGCAGCCAATGGGGCGTGCTGGGCATGGTCGTTGAGGGCAAGAACTACTGGTTCCGTGCCCCGGTCAAGCGCCACACCGCGCAGTCCGAGTTCAACATCGACAGCATCACCGAGCTGGCCCCGGTGGACATCATTTACAGCTACGGCAACGTGCCACGCACCGGCTTTGACGCGCTGGCCAAGACCGGCATCAAGGCCGTGATCCACGGCGGCCCCGGCAACGGCTCGGTGGCAGACCGCATCGTTCCGGCCCTGCAAGACATGCGCAGCGCCGGTATCCAGGTGATTCGCTCGTCGCGCGTGCCCGAAGGTTTTGTGCTGCGCAACGCCGAGCAGCCTGATGACAAGTACGACTGGGTTGTCGCTCACGATCTGAACCCGCAAAAAGCCCGCATCCTGGCCGCCGTCGCGCTGACCAAGACGCAAAACAGCAAAGAGCTGCAGCGCATTTTCTGGGAATATTGATTCCCGCCCAGCGCGTCTGGCCGTGCCCAAACTCGGGGCATAGGCCGGGCGCCTGACGCCTTTTTGGGGCGCTGGTCTGGTGCAGCCAGTGGCCCTTTGAAGCGCCTTTGAGCCGGATGCGCGAAAATCAGCCTTTTATTGCGCATTCGCCTCCTATGTCACAACAACCTCCCGGCTCCGCGCCAAAACCTCCCGCTCCCGCTCCCGCCGCCACGCGTATCCGGGCCGCTGCCGTTGCGGCGGCGCCCGCTTCCACCGGCAGTGCCACCGTGCGCCTGAACAAGCGCATGGCCGACCTGGGCCTGTGCTCGCGCCGCGAGGCCGACGACTGGATTGCACGCGGCTGGGTGCGCGTCAACGGCCAGCCCGCCGTGATGGGCCAGCCGGTCGCCGTCAATGCCCGCATCGAAGTGGCCAAAGATGCCGAGCAGCAGCAGCGCCTGCAAGTCACGATTTTGATCAACAAGCCGGTCGGCTACGTCAGCGGCCAGGCCGAGGACGGCCACGAACCGGCCGTGGGGCTGGTGCAGCCGGAAAACCGCTGGCGCGAGTGCAACAGCCGCATGCGCTGGGGTTTTGAGCAGTTGCGCGGCCTGGCGCCCGCCGGTCGGCTCGACATCGACTCGATTGGCTTATTGGTCTTGACGCAGGACGGCCGCGTGGCGCGCCAGCTGATCGGCGAAGACTCCGACATTGAAAAAGAATACCTGGTGCGCGTCAGCTACGGCGCCGAAAACGTCAATGTGCAGGGCGCTTTCCCGGCGGAGCGCCTGGCGCTGCTGTGCCACGGCCTGAGCCTGGACGGCCAGCCGCTGCGCCCGGCGCAGGTCAGCTGGCAAAACCCCGAGCAGCTGCGCTTTGTGCTGAAAGAAGGCAAAAAGCGCCAGATCCGGCGCATGTGCGAGCAGGTCGGGCTGTTCGTGACCGGCTTGAAACGGGTGCGGATCGGCCGCGTCAACCTCGGCCATTTGCCGATTGGCCACTGGCGCTATTTGATGCCGCACGAGCAGTTTTAAGCCGGTTCAGTAGCTGATCGTCAGCGTGTGCGTCGCGCTGGCGCTGCAGTTGGTCGTGGCGCAGTCACCGGCCTGTCTGGCTGCCATCACGCCGTTGATGCTGTAGTTTTGCAGCGCGCCGTTGCCGGTTGCGCTGGTGGCGCTCAGGCTCAGGGCATAGTTCAGCCCGCTGACGACGCCAATATTCGCGTTCAGCGCCATCACGTAGGGCAGCGTGGTCGAGCAGCGCGTTGCAAAAGTCGTCGAGGCCGTCGCCGCCACTGGCGAAAAAGCGGTGTAAGTGAAAGCCACCGTTCCGGGCGGCAGGACGATCTGGCAGGCGGGCACGTTGGAGATTTGCACCTGAAAGATGCTTGACGCGTCCACGGCAGCATTGCTCTTGCAGGCCGTCTCGTTGTAGCTCATGTTGACGGAGACGGTGTCCAGGTAGCTGCCCTGCGGCAGGCCGGTCTGTGCGGCCGGTATTTTGGCGTAATAGGTCTGGGTCTGCGAGCCAAACAGCGCGCTGCCAAAGTTGATCGCGCCGGTGATGCATTTATTGCTTTTAGACCAGTTCACGCTGTAACTGGCGCTGGTAAAAAAGTCGTAGCGGATGCGGCTGGTGCCGGTGCTGAGCTGGGCCTTGTTGTTGCCCGAGCCGCCGGGGTTGTACAGGCCGTCGTCGGTGAAGGCAATGTAGTTGAACGTCGCCGGGTCGCTGGACAGGCGGGTGCAGTTGACCGTAAACGCACTGGTGTTGAGGTTGTCCGTGGCCGCCAGGCTGTCATAGACGGAAAAAAAACCGGGCGAACTGACGCTGCAGGTGACGCTGGCCTGCGCCCACAGCGGCGCCAGCGACAGCGCCAGCATCGCGATCAGGCGCAGCATGGAGGTCATCGCCGCACCCCCTGGCAAAGCAGCGGGCCCATGCGGATGATGTCCCCGGCCGGGCCGCCGGGCAGCGCCGCATCGAACTGGCATTGCTGGGCGTTCCAGCTCAGCGTCAGGCGGTTGACGGGCTGCAGGCCGGTGACGAAGGCCGCGCCACGCCGGGCCACGTAAAAAGTCTCCGGCTCGCCCTGAATCTGCACCACCGCGCCCGCCGGTGCCGCTTCGCCATCGTCGAGCACGATGCTGAGCAGCGCGCCGTGTCCGCTGCGCACCGGAAACACCACCTTGACGGCGCTGCGCCAGGCCGGAACGGCGATTTGTTCAATCGAGCCGATTTCGGCGCTGATCGGCAGCTCGCGCGCGTCGAGGCGGATGGCGTTGTTTTGGTAAGCCATCAGGCGCGGAATCAGGGCCGTTCCGGCTGCGTCGGTGCGGCTGAGTGTCTGGCTGCCCAGGCCGATGCCGACATCGGCATAGCCCGCCACCTCGGCGACGGCAAAGCTGTCATCGACGCGCTGCGTGGCAAACAGGCGCCCGTCGGCGGCCACCAGCGCGCCTTGCGCGCCCAGGCGCACGGCCGTCTGGCCGCCCAGGGCGCTGACATCGCCCGCGAGTCGGCCATAGCGGCCGGTGTAATACACAGAGCCTTCGGCGCGGGCGGCGCCTTGCTGGCGTCCGGCGAGCGCCCGCCAGCCCAGGTTTTCATCGAAGCCGGGGTTCTGGGCGGCGCCCAGGCTGATGTCCTGCTGGCTGCCGCGCTGGGTGAGCGAGGCGGTGACGACGCGGTTTTTTTCCAGCGGCAGCAGCAGCGTCAGGCCGAGAAAACTGCCACTGGCCCCGGCGGTGGCGCGGCTGGCGTTCAGGCTCAGGCTGCCCCGGCCGAGCCGGATGGCGTAGCTGGCCGACAGGCTCAGCACCCGGGGCGCGTCAAAGCGGCTGAAGCGGGTCAGGCCGACGCTGAAGACGCCTGCTGTTTCCGTGATGAGGCTGAAGTTGCCCGCCGCCTGAAGTTTGACCGGCGGCGTCAAGGCCTCCTGGCCGAGCTGGCGGAAGTTGACCGAAGCGCCCTGCGCTTCGAGGTAGAAGCTGGTGCGCGGGCGCTGCTGCTCCAGGCCGAGCAGCCACTGGTGGCCTGCGCCGAGCTGCTGGCTCTGGCTGGCTGCCAGCGCCGCCTTGCCCAAAATGCCCCAGGGCAGCGTGGTGATCAGGCCGAGTCCGCCGGTTTTTTGCGCCGGGCTCAGTTCGGCGCGGCCTTCCAGCGTCAGCTCGCTGCTAAGCCCCTGGCGCCAGCTGGCGCTGGCAAAGTGCTGGCCGTAGTGGGCGCTGGCGCTGCCCAGATCCAGGCGCAGGCGGCCCGCTTCGATGCTCCAGTCGCTCAGGCCTTCGGCGAGCAGCTGGCTGCTGGTGAAAAAAGGCTGGGTGATGACGGTTTCCCGCCCGAGCAGATCCCGCACCACCAGGCGCGCGTTGCCGCCGCCGGTCAGCGCCGGGGTGTCGCTGATGGAAAAAGGCCCGGCGGGCACGCTGGAGACCTGGCGCAGCACATCGTTGACGTACAGCTCAACGGTCGAGGGCGCCGATGAAATCCCGTTCAGCGCCAGCCGGGGCTGGCTGATAAAGCCCGGCGTCAGCGCAAAATTGCTGCTCCACTGCGCGCCGCCAAAATAGACGCTGCGCCCCCACAGCCCGGCGCGCGTGCTGGCGTCGCCCAGGCGCAGGGTCTGGTTGCGCTCCGGCAGGTTGCGGGTGAAGGTGGTTTCCAGTCGCACGCTGCTGCGCGGCTGGCCCAGGCGGGCGTCATTGGCCAGGTTGCGCCCCAGATGGCTGGAGGTCAGCACGCCCCAGGCGTTCGACAGGCCGATTTCGGCCAGCAGGCCCAGGTCTTTTGTGGCGCCGCCGCCAGACGCTGTGGCGGCGTAATTCAGGTCGTAGTTGACGAACGCGCTGGGCAGCACCGGGCTGAGCGTCGGCCTGCTGCTCACCGCGCCGTTCAATTGCGTCGGAGCGAAGGAATCGGGCGAAAAATGCAGTTCCAGCGACTGGCTGGACAGGTCGGTCCTGGCGCTGAAGCCCGCAATGCCTGACAGCGGCAGGTAGTCGGTGCCGCGAAAACGTAGCGCCGGTGTGCTGGGGCTGAGCGGCACGCGCCACTCCTCAAAAGCGTTGCGCGGCGCATACAGGGCGCCCTGGCGCTCCAGCAGCGGCCAGGTGCCCGAGTTGCTGCCGTTGACGGTGACTTCCAGCGCCATAACGCGCCCGGCTGCTTCGCTGGCGGCCAGCGCAGGCGCTGCCGGGGCGGGGGCGGGCGTCTGCGCGGCGCAGACCCAGGCCGACAGCTGCAACGCCAGCGCAAAACCCGCAAGCAAGGGGCGGCGCATGGCGACGGCCTCAGGGGGGAAGGGTGCTGTCAAAGTTCTGGACGCTGCCATCGTCCAGCGTGACGGCGAGTCGGGCCGGGCCGGGCGCAATGGCGCCGTTGGCGCGCTTGAGGTCAAAGCTGCGCTTGACCGAGGGCAGCAGATAGCCGCCCGTCTCGCGCAGCGCCAGCGTTTCGCCGCTGGCGCTGAGCAGGCTGAACGCGGTCGGCTGGGCATAGGCGTTGCCGGTGTTTTCGCAGCTGGCGCGCACCGTGTCGGCGCTGAGCCGCGCCAGGGTGCAGTGGAGCTGGCGCTTGGCCCCTGGCGGCGTGATGAACACCGGCAGTGAAAACGCCAGCGCCAGTTGCAGCTGCAGTTTTTTGTCGCCGGGCCGGGCTTCGGGCAGCTCGCGCACGATCAGGCGGTAAGTTTGCTGGACGGTGGTCGGCGCTGGAACCAGCCGCGCCAGCCGCACGACCTGACGCGCCCGGGGCGCCAGCTTCAAAATTGGCGGCGACAGGATCAGGTCTTCCGTCAGGGTCAGCTGATCTTCGCCGTCCGGTTTTTGTGTCCAGATGTAAACATCGGCCTGCATGACCAGCTCTTCATCGCTCTCGTTGCTGAGCGTGACGGCAATGGCCCGGTCTTTGGGCGCCATATACATCCGCACCGGCGCTACCGAGAAAGCGCCCGCCTGCGCTGTTACCGGCATGCAGGCGATTACAAATGCCGCAAGGGCGAAAGTAAAAAGAGTTTTGTGAAGGCGCATAAATCATTCCACCGTTATGTCAATCAACCCGCAGCCTGCCGGACTGATGACGGGAAAATCGGTGCCAATAATCGTCTGGCCGGTTGTCAGTGCCGCTGGCAGGCTGAAAGGCGGCAGCGCAGCAGAGGGGCTCAGTAGGTCACGGTCAGCGTGCGGACATGCGAGGTGGCCGTGCTCTCGCAACTGGCGGCGGTGGAGTTGGCCACGAGGCACTCGCCCGCCTGACCGGCTGCCATGGTGCCGCTGATGGTCACGGTGTGCAGCGTTGCCGAGCCGACGCCGCCAGCTACGGCGGTGGCCGCACTGCCGACCGTGCGTGTATCGGCGGCGCTCAGTCCGTAGTTCAGACCGGCCAGCACGCCATAGCCCGCAGCGCTGCCATTGGTGGCGTCGAAGCTGAACGTCGGGATGGCCAGGCCGCGCGTGCAGTTAAACGTCAGGTTGGCGGAAGCGGTTTTGGCGGCGCCAAAAGCGGTGTAAGTGCCGAAATCCACGGTTTGCGTGCCCGTGTTGAGCGCCTGGCACTGGGCCGCCAGCTGCACCGAGACGGTGAAGTCGCTGGCGACGGTGCTGGCCAGCGCAACAGGCGTGACGCTGGCCAGCAGAGCGGCAGCAGTGACGGTGGAAATTAAGAATTTTTTCATGAAAATACTCCAGTTGATTTGAGCTTCGGTCGAAGAGGCGTTTCGACCCAGCGTCAGGACTGATTTTTAGATCAGATCCGGGAGATGTGTCGAAATGAAAATATATGCTATTACTTAAGCTGATTTTAGTAAATCCGTAAGATCTAATAAATGGTTGTTTTAAGAAGTAAATCACGTAATCAACCTGCAAATCTGGCCGGTAAAAATGACTGCTTTCATTGGAGAAGGATGAAATTGATTGGCGAAATGAGAGCTGTTTGTTGATTGGTATGTATAAATGTATCAATATATAAATTAATGTATCTCAGTGTGATGTAGTCAATATAAATGGGGTTTACGTATCTAAATGTAAGTTTTGCGTCGTGGAAGTTTGGCGCCATCCGGCCCGCGTTCGTCTTGTTCGGGCTGCGGCCATTGAAAACAGGCCGCTTGCCCCCATTGATACATTCACCTTTTTTGCTTTTTCCATTCGCTCTATGATCCAAAAACAAACCCATTCCTTCCAGGCCGAAGTCGCCCAGTTGCTCAAGCTGGTCACGCACTCGCTGTACTCGAACCCGGAAATTTTCCTGCGCGAGCTGATTTCCAACGCTTCGGACGCCTGCGACAAGCTGCGCTTTGAAGCGCTGAACGACGCCAGCGTCTATGCAAGCGACGCCGAACTGAAAGTGCGCGTCAGCTTCGACGCCGCCGCCAAAACGCTGACCATCACCGACAACGGCATCGGCCTGTCGCAGCAGGAAGCCATCGACCACCTGGGCACGATTGCCAAGAGCGGCACACGCGACTTCATGGCCAAGCTCTCGGGCGACCAGAAGAATGACGCGCAGCTGATCGGCCAGTTCGGCGTCGGTTTTTATTCCGGTTTTATTGTTGCCGACAAAATCACCGTCGAAAGCCGCCGCGCCGGTCTGCCCGCCGCGCAAGGCGTGCGCTGGGTCAGCGACGGCACCGGCGAATTTGACGTGAGCGACATCGAGCGCGCCGAGCGCGGCACCAGCGTCACGCTGCACCTGAAGGAAGATGCCGGCGACTACCTGAACGCCTGGAAGCTCAAAAGCATCATCAACAAGTATTCCGACCACATCTCGCTGCCCATCCTGATGGAAAAGGAAGAGTGGAAAGAGGGCGAAAACGACGAACCCGGCGAGATGGCCAAAACCGGCGAATGGGAAACCGTCAACCAGGCCGCCGCGCTGTGGACACGCGCCAAAAAAGACATCACGCAAGAGCATTACGACGAGTTCTACAAGCAAATCAGCTACGACCAGGAAGCGCCGCTGACCACCACGCACAACCGCGTCGAAGGCTCGACGGAATACACCCAGCTGCTGTTCATCCCGGCCAAAGCGCCGATGGACATGTTTAACCGCGACAAGGCCGCGGGCATCAAGCTCTACGTCAAGCGCGTGTTCATCATGGACGACGCCCAGGCGCTGCTGCCCAGCTACCTGCGCTTCGTCAAGGGCGTGGTCGATTCGTCGGATCTGCCGCTGAACGTCTCGCGTGAACTGCTGCAGGAGAGCCGCGCCGTCAAGGCGATTCGCGAAGGCTGCACGAAGCGCGTGCTGTCGATGATTGAAGATCTGGCCGCCAATTCGCCGGAGAAATTCACCGCTTTTTACGCCGAATTCGGCGCGGTGCTGAAAGAAGGCCTGGGCGAAGACTTCGCCAATAAGGAGCGCATTGCCAAGCTGCTGCGTTTTGTCAGCTCGACCACCGACACGGCCACCGTCAGCTTTGCCGACTACAAGGCGCGGATGAAAGACGGCCAGGACGCCATTTACTACATCACCGCCGACACGCTGGCCGCCGCCAAGAGCAGCCCGCAACTGGAAATCTTCCGCAAGAAGGGCATCGAAGTGCTGCTGATGGCCGACCGCGTGGACGAGTGGGCACTGAACTACCTGCGCGAGTTTGACGGCACGGCGCTGCAGTCGGTCGCCAAGGGCGCGGTCGATCTGGGCAAGCTGCAGGATGAGGACGAGAAAAAAGCCGCCGAAGAAGCGCAAACCCAGTTCAAGCCGATTCTGGACAAGCTCAAGGAGGCGCTGAAAGACAAGGCGCAGGACGTGCGCGCCACCTCGCGGCTGGTCGATTCCCCGGCCTGCCTGGTCGTGCAGGACGGCGATATGTCCACGCAACTGGCGCGCATGCTCAAGCAGGCCGGTCAGGCCGTGCCCGAAAGCAAGCCGATTCTGGAAATCAACGCCCAGCATCCGCTGGTTAAAAAGCTCGAAGCCAGCGCCGAGTCGACCAGCTTTGACGACCTGGCGCACATCCTGTTTGACCAGGCTCTGCTGGCCGAAGGCGGCCTGCCGGAAGACCCAGCCGCTTATGTCAAGCGGGTCAATGCGCTATTGGTGTAAACCCGTATAGCTCCCGGCAGGGGGCGAATTAGCCTGCGTGCCGGTTCTGGCGCGCAGGTCGCTTGGCGTGCGTTTTGGCATGCAGAGGATGTCAAAATGTCGTCGATGAAAATGACAAGTACGGTTACACGCCTGACGCGCAGAACGGCCATTGCGTTGTGGCTGTGCTGCGGCGTTTCAATAGTGGCGCAGGCGCAGGCGCAGGCGCAAGAACCGGGGCTGCTCTGGTTTGAGGGAAAAAGGCCGAGCCTGCAGGCGCGTCAGGCGGCCGAGCTGCTCGCCACGTCGGCCACGCACGGCCTGGAGCCGCAGGATTACAACGCCAGCGCGTTGCGTCAGGCTATTTTGAATGCCGCGCATGGGGTGCCGCAGGCGATCACGGTCGAGCGCATGGATCAGGCATTGACCAGCGCGATGGAGCATTACCTGAAGGATGTGCATCAGGGCCGCATTGATCCGAAAAAAATCCAGCACAACTTCAACCCGCCGCGCAGGGCTTTTGACCCGGCCGCCTACCTGCAGACGGCGCTGGCCGCCCGGCGCCTGCCGCAGGCTGCCGCAGAAGCAGCGCCGCATTTGCCGCTCTACGAGGAGTTGCGCACCGTGCTGGCTTATTACCGTGAGCGCGGCGATGACCCGGCCTGGCAGCAGCCGCTGCCCGCCTTGCCAGGGGGCGCGCGCAAGCTGGCACCGGGCCAGCGCTATGCGGGGCTGAGCGTGCTGGCGCAGCGGCTGGTCGCCCTGGGTGACTTGGCGCCCGATGTGGCGCTGCCGACCAAGTACGAGGGCTTGCTGGTGCCAGCCGTGCAGTCGTTTCAGACGCGCCACGGCATAGCGCCCGATGGTGTCATTGGCAAAAGCACGCTGGTGCAACTGCAGGTGACGCCCGCAGCCCGCGTGCGGCAGATCGAGCTGGCGCTGGAGCGCCTGCGCTGGACGCCGTTCAAGCAGGGGCCGCGCATGGTTGTCATCAACATCCCTGAGTTTGTCTTGCGCGCCTACGACGTGGAGGGCGAACGCATCCATGTGCGCCAGGAGATGCGCATTGTCGTGGGCAAGGCGCTGGACAGGCGCACCCCTTTGTTCAATGAAGAGATGCGCTTCGTCGAGTTCAGCCCGTACTGGAACGTGCCGCCGTCGATTGCCCGTGCTGAAATCATTCCCCAGCTGCGGCGCGATCCAGGCTATCTCGCCCGTGAAGGCATGGAGTTTGTGTCGGCCGATGGCGCGCTGGTGGACAGTGCGGTCACGCCAGCACGGCTGAAGGCGGTGCTGGCCGGCCAGTGGCGCATCCGCCAGCGGCCGGGGCCGAAAAATGCGCTGGGCGACATCAAGTTCGTATTTCCAAATACTGACAACATTTACCTGCACCACACATCTGCCGTCAACCTGTTTGAGCGCGAGCGGCGCGATTTGAGCCACGGCTGCATTCGCGTCGAAAAACCGGTGGCGCTGGCAAAATTTGTCCTCGGCAACATGCCGCAGTGGAGCGAGGAGCGCATCAAAAAAGCCATGAATCGGGGGGAATCATCGACCCTGCGCCTGACCGAGCCGATTCCTGTGGTGATTGCTTATGAGACCGCTTTGGTGAAAGATGGCGCCATCTATTTTTTTGAAGATATCTATGGACTTGACCGCCGACTGGACGCCGCCTTGCACCAGCAAACACGCTACGCCTCTTCCTCCCAACGACTCCTCAATGACTGATTCCTTCATCCCGGCGCGCCGCAGTTTTTTGCGCCACACGGGGCAGTTTGCCATCGCTGCTGCCAGCACGGCCCTGCCAGGGCTGGCTGTTTCGTCCGTTTTTTCGGCGTCGGGGCATTCGGCCGCCATGACGGCGGCGCTGGAGTCGTCCAGCGCCTCGCCGTCAATGATCGATGCGCGCGGGCTGGCCATGTTTAACACCCACACCCGCGAAAAAATTGATCTGGTCTATGCCACCGGCCAGCGCTACCTTCCCCAGGCGCTGGGCGGGTTCAACCATTTCCTGCGCGACCACTACACCGGCGAGGTCGGCCTGATGGATCCGGAGGTGTTTGATCTGCTGCACCGCGTGCAGCAGGCGCTCGGCACCAAGGGTTCTTTCGAGGTGATCTCCGGCTATCGCTGCGAGGCCACTAACCGCCATCTGCGCCAGACACGCGGCGGCGGCGTCGCTGACAAAAGCCTGCACACCGAAGGCCGGGCGATTGACGTGCGCCTGCCCGGCGTGCCGCTGGCCGAACTGCGCAAGGCGGCGCTGTCATTGCGCGCCGGAGGCGTGGGCTTTTACCCGCGCGAGCAGTTTGTGCATATCGACACCGGCCGGGTGCGCAGCTGGTGAGCGGGCGGCGCTGGCCGGGCGCTCAGGAAAATACGTAGCGCAGCCCGATCCACAAGCGCCTAGGCGCGCCGGGCGCATAAAAAGTCGATTGCGGCACCGCAAAACCCGTAGCGTTTGAGCCGCCCAGCGAGCGGGCGGCAAAGTTGCCGCTGGCATCAAACCCGGTGGCACCGAGTTGGGCGGCGGTGTTGTACTGGGTGTCAAACAGGTTGTCGAGGTGCGCCGTCAGTTGCAGCTTGGGCGTGGCGCGGTAGCTGCCGCCCAGATTGAACACCGCATAACCGGCGCTGCGGCCCGGCCCCAAGTAATACCGGCCATCGGGCTGGTGCGCGCCGTTCTCGTTGCCGCGTGCCAGCGTGCCCGACATCGCCACCATGCTGGCGTTCAGCGTGACGGCGGGCGATACCGCGTAATCGGCAAACAGCTTGAGCATCTGGCGCGGAATCAGCGGAATGCGGTCGCCGGGCCGGATGTTGATCGTGCCGTCCTGTCCCGGCGCGCCCGCGCTGGCTGAACTGTTACTGCTGTTACCGCTGCCGTTGACGGTGTCAAAGCTCTGGTACGTCGCGTCCAGCCAGGTGTATTGCGCGCCCAGGTTGAACTTGCCGACCTGGCCGCTCAGGCCGAGTTCCAGCCCCTGGCGCCGCGTCTGGCCGAAGTTTTTGAAATAGCCATAACCGGCCTGGTTGTCGGCCACGAACAAAATATCGTCGCGGTTGACGGCGCGAAACACCCCGGCGTTCCACTGTACGCCGCCCGCCACCGCACCACGCAGCCCGGCTTCCAGCGTGCGCGTGACCACTTGTTTCAGCGGCGGGTCGCCCGCCATCGCGTTGGGCAGCTTGCAGGGTTGATCGGGGTTCGCGCAGCCCAGTTCGATGGCGGTCGGGGCGCGACTGCTTTCGCTGTAGCCCGCGTAGGCATTGAGGGTTTTTGACGGGCTGTAGCTCAGGCCGACGGCCGGGTTGAAGCGCTCAAAGCGGTGCGTGCCGCTGAGCGAGGCCGGATCGCCGTTGGCGTGAAGCTGGTCGCGGTTTTTGACCGAGGTGAGGTTGTAGCGCCCCGACAGCGTCAGGTGCAGGTTTTCCTGCAGCGACAGCGTGTCGCTGGCAAACAGGCTTCTGGTGCGGATGCGGCCTGCCAGGTTGACCTGCGTGTCATACGGGTCGCCATCGACCGTGCCGCCGCTGACGCCGTCGCCAAAGGCATTCACGCCGGTGATGCTGCGGTCGGGGTTCAGGTAGCCCAATTGCGAAGACTGCGTAAAACGCACCCGGCTGGCGTCAATGCCCGCGCCCGCTACAAACTGGTTGCGCTTGCCCGCCAGGTCGCCCAGCCAGGTCAGCTGGCCGGACAGGCCGTAGTTTTGCTGCGCAGTGCGGGTGCGGTTGATCAGGCCGTTGCACTGTTGGGCGGGCGTGCCGTTTTGCAGGGTCTGCGCCAGGCAGGGCCAGAACGGGAAGGGCGTGCTCGCCGCGCTGGCGCCGCTGGCCGGATAGCCGCTGTAGCCCGCCGCCGCCAGCGCGCTCTGATCGGCCGCCGTCGGCTGGTACACCGACTGATCCAGCGATCCTTCGTTGATGTCACCGTTGAAGCTTGAACTGCGAATGTTGCGGTAATACGCGTTGCCGCTGAACAGCAGCTCGTCATTCAGAGAATGGCTGGCCGTCAGATTCAGCAGCGTGGAGCGGTTTCGCGTGATGTCGGGTTTTGTATAGACGCTGGCGCGGTTTGCCGCCAGTAAGCTCTGCTCCTGCAGGCCGTTGCCGCTGAGCTGGTTGTCGGCGTGGGCCAGCGTCAGTTTCAGCTCGGTGCGGCCGTCGTGCCAGCCGAGCTTGCCAAACAGCTGGCGCACATCGGAGGGCGAATCGTCGCGCCAGCCGCGCTCCTTGAACAGGTTGGCGTTGACGTACCAGTCCAGCCCCTTGTCGTTGAAGCTGCCATGCTCAAATTCGACGGCGCGTCTGGCGTTGCTGCCCAGCGTGGTTTCCAGTGCGGTGCCGGGCGCGCTGCGGCCGTCCTTGGTTTGCACCGAGAGCGCGCCGCCCAGCGTGTTCAGGCCAAACAGCGGATTCGAGCCGGGCATCAAGGTCATAGCCGCAATCGCGCCGCGCGGAATCAAGTCCCAGCTGACCACATCGCCAAACGGCTGGTTCATGCGCACGCCGTCCATGTACACCGACAGGCCTTGCGGCGTGCCCAGCAGCGGCGAAGCGGTGTAGCCCCGGTAGCTCACGTCCATCTGAAAAGGATTGCCCTGCATTTCGTTGACATGCACGCTGCCCAGGCGCCGGTTCATGAACTCGCCCAGCTCCAGCGCGCCGCTGCGCGTCAGGTCGGCGCTGGTGGCGCTTTGCACCGGCGCGGCGATTTCGTTGCGCGGCTGGCCTATGCCGGGCAGCGGCGTGCTGCCGACGACATCGACGGTGGCGAGTGCTTTTTCCTGCTGCGCCTGGGCTGGCGGGCTGAAAGCGGCGGCCAGCGCCAGCAGCAGCGAAGAGTGCGGCCAGGCCAGCAGCTTGCGGTGAAAAGGGGAATGCAGCACGGTGTCTCCTGTTTTTATCCATACGGTTTTGTTGTCTGGAGCAGCAATATCTGCACCACCGGATGCCGGAGAGCGTGCGGGTTATTTTCCGTGCTGACCATGATGAGCGGCCTGCGCGGAGGCTTTTGGGATTGCGCCGTTTTGCCACAGCGTTCATGAATGGCACAGCGTGCATGCCGCTTCAAACAATGCGCCGGGTCAGCCGCTTGCGCACCCAAGGCCGGGCGCTGGAATACCCAGCGCTCAGGCCAGCAGCGGCGCGGCCTGCATCGCCTCGGTCTGCTCGATCAGCATATCGACCTGGCCTTTCCAGTAATCGCTGGAGCCGAACCACGGAAAATTGATCGGAAAAATCGGGTCGTGCCAGCGCTGGGCCAGCCAGGCGCTGTAATGCACCAGCCGCAGCGTGCGCAGCGGCTCAATCAGCGCCAGCTCGCGCCGGTCGAACTCGCCGAACTCGTCGTAGCCATCGACCAGCGCGCCGAGTTGCTGCAACTGCTGGGCGCGCTCGCCCGACAGCAGCATCCACAAATCCTGCACCGCCGGGCCGCTGCGCGCATCGTCCAGATCGACAAAATGCGGCCCAGCCAGCGGCAAGCCTTCGGGAGTCCACAGGATGTTGCCTGGGTGGCAGTCGCCGTGCAGGCGCAGCTGGCGCACGGCGCCGACGCGCTCAAACACGCCCTGGGCGACATGCATCGCCTCGTCAAACGCCTTCAGCCAGCGCGACTCCATGTCCAGCGGCAAATAACCGCCGTCGAGCAAAATCTGGCGCGAGTTGTAGCCAAACGTCTGCAAATTGAGCGCGGGCCGGTGGACAAAAGGCCGGGCCGCGCCGACGGTGTGAATGCGCGCCAGAAAGCGGCCAATCCATTCGAGCACGTCGAGGTTTTCCAGCTCGGGCCGACGCCCGCCCCGGCTCGGCGAGACGCTGAAACTGAAGCCGTTGAAGTGGTTCAGCGTGCTGCCGTTCAGCGTGCTGCCGTTCAGCGCCAGCGCGCCCACCACCGGGATTTCAGCGGCCATCAACTCGGCGGAAAAGGCGTGCTCTTCGAGGATTTGCGCCTCGCTCCAGCGATCCGGGCGGTAGAACTTGACCACCACCGTCTCGCCCGCCAGATCGCCGCTGCCGACCGGGCTTTCGAGATGCGCCTGATAAACGCGGTTTTCGTAGCTCGACAGCGCCATCATCCGGCCATCGCCGGTCAAGCCGACGCTGGCCAGCGCGTCCAGCACCACGTCGGGCGTCAGGTGTTCGTAGGCGTGCAGGGTGTCGCGCAGCGGCGCGGCTTTGTTGTGTTCAGTCATGCGCCATTGTCCTTCCACCGGGGGGCGCACTTCAAGGGGCTGCCTGCGCCAGCGTGCATTTTTTCAAGGGCATACCTGGCCGCACTAAACTGCAGGCCATGCAAAAAACCAGCTCTAATTCCGTCGGCAAGCCTTCCCGCAAGGCTGCCGCCATCGCCGCCAAACCCGCGCAAGTCATCGAAGAACTGCGCCCCGGCCAGTCCATAGCACTGCTCAAGGAACTGCACATCCTGACCCGCGAGGGCAAGCTGAACCAGGACACGCGGCGCAAGCTCAAGCAGGTTTATCACCTTTACCAGTTCATCGCGCCGCTGCTGGACGAGGTGTCGGCCAGCAAAAATGGCTTCACGCTGGCCGACCACGGCGCGGGCAAGTCCTATCTCGGTTTTATTTTGTACGACCTGTTTTTCAACGTCGCGCATGCCGGTGAAAAAGTCAGCGGCCAGATTTACGGCATTGAAACCCGCGCCGAGCTGGTCGAAAAATCCCGCGAGCTGGCGGCCCGGCTTGGCTTTGCCAGCATGGCGTTTTTAAACCTGTCGGTGCAGCAGGCGACCACTTCCGCCGAACTGCCGCCGACGGTCGATATCGTCACCGCGCTGCACGCCTGCGACACCGCCACCGACGACGCGATTGCCTTCGGCTTGGCCAAGCAGGCGCGGCACATGGTGCTGGTGCCGTGCTGTCAGGCGGAAGTTGCGGGCTTGCTGAAAAAATCCCGCGCGCTGAATCTGGCCAAAACCCCGCTGGCCGAACTCTGGCGCCACCCGCTGCACGCGCGCGAATTCGGCAGCCAGATCACCAACGTGCTGCGCTGCCTGCAACTGGAAGCGCACGGCTACCAGGTCACCGTCACCGAACTGGTCGGCTGGGAGCATTCGATGAAAAACGAGCTGATCCTCGCCAGTCGCCCGGCCACGCCCAGCGCCGCCAAAACCCGCGCCGCGCAGGAGCGTCTCCAGCAGGTGCTGGCCGAACTCGGGCTGGGCGAGTTGAATGAGCGTTTCGGGGCCACGGCGACTGGCGCCAGCGCGCTGTAGGAGGCAGCATTCATTCAAATTATTTGAATGATTCCGTCAACTTATTTGAATTTCAGACGCATGAGCGGTTTTTATACTTTGTAGAACTTTCGCCACCCGAGACGGAAATTTTTTAAAAGTTGACCGCATCATGACTTCTGCCACTTTCTCCGCTGCTTCGCCCCGCTACTCCGGCGTTGCCATTGCGCTGCACTGGGTGCTCGCGCTGGCGCTGGCCGCCATTTTTGGCGTCGGCCTGTACATGGCCGATCTGCCGTTTTCGCCGCTGCGTTTGAAACTCTACAACTGGCACAAATGGGCTGGCGTGGTGATTCTGGCGCTGTCGGCGCTGCGGCTGCTCTGGCGCCTGACGCATCGCCCGCCTGCTTTGCCGCATGCTGTCGAGGCCGCGATGCCTGGCTGGCAGGTCGCCGCCCATCACGCCACGCACGGCCTGCTGTACGCGCTGTTTTTTGCCGTGCCGCTGATTGGCTGGGCTTACAGCTCGGCGGCTGGTTTTTCGATTGTGCTGTTTGGCGTGCTGCCGCTGCCCGACTTTGTCGGCGCTGACAAGGCGCTGGCCGCGCTGATCAAACCCTGGCACGAGCTGTCGGCTTTTGCGCTGGCCGGTCTGGCCGCGCTGCATGTGGCCGCCGCGCTGAAACACCAGTTGCTCGACCGCGACGGCCTGGTGCTGCGCATGCTGCCGGGCAGCCGTTGAGCGTTGCTGGCCCCGTAGTTTCTTTTTCTTTCGCAAGGAATTTTTATGACCGCTTTTTCTTTCTCCCTGCGCGCCGCCAGCCTGGCAATGGCCGCCGCGTTGCTGTCGCTGTCGGCCCAGGCCGAACAAAAACTGCTGCCCGCGCAAAGCGAAATCGCTTTTGCCAGCAAACAAATGGGCGTGACCGTCGATGGCCGTTTCAAAAAGTTTGACGCCAAAGTCGCTTTTGACCCGGCCAAGCCCGAAACCAGCAACATCGCTTTTTCAATAGACACCGGCAGCGCCACCGTCGGCGCGCCCGAGTCCGACGCCGAGCTGCCCAAGCCCGACTGGTTCAGCGCGGTGAAATTCCCGCAAGCCACGTTTCAATCCAGCGCGGTCAAAAAAACTGGCCCCGGCAAGTTTGAAGTGGTCGGCAAACTCAGCATCAAAGGCAATGTGCGCGATGTCACCGTGCCCGTGACCTTGACGCAGGCCGGCACCGTGACCACCGCCAGCGGCGCCTTTGCGCTCAAGCGCCTGGCGTTCAAAATTGGCGAAAACGAGTGGGCCGACACCTCGATGGTGGCCGACGACGTGCAGGTCAAATTCAAGCTCGCGCTGACCGGCGTGGGCAAACTGTAAATTTTTTCTTCAACCTTTCCTGGAGTCCTTCTCATGCGTAAATCCATTCTGACCCTGGCCGCTGTGGCCGCCCTGGCTGCTGGCGCGGCCCATGCCGAAACCGCCACTTACGCGGTTGACCCATCGCACACCTTTGCGACGTTTGAAATCAGCCACTTCGGCGCCAGCGTGAACCGGGGCCGTTTCGACAAGAAAGAAGGCACCGTTCAACTCGACCGCGCCGCCAAGACCGGCAAGGTTGACATCACCATCGACACCACGTCGATCAACAGCGGCACCGCTGCTTTCGACAAGCACCTGCAAAGCGCCGACCTGTTTGACGCCGCCAAGTTTCCGACGATCAAGTTCGTTTCGGACAAGTTCGTTTTTAACGGCGACAAGGTTTCTGAAGTGACCGGCAACCTGACGCTGCTGGGCAAAACCCAGCCAGTCACGCTCAAGGCCAATCAGTTCAACTGCTACCAAAGCCCGATGCTCAAGCGCGAAGTGTGCGGCGGCGACTTTGAAGCGACGATTGACCGCACGGCGTTTGGCATGAACTACGGCATCGCCTGGGGCTTCCCGAAAGACGTGCGCCTGGTGATTCAGGTTGAGGCTGTCAAGCAATAAACCGGCGTCTCGTGACGGTCTGGTGCCGTCATGGGAAAAAGCCCCGCAGTCGCAGGACTGGCGGGGCTTTTTTTTGGGGGATGCGCGGACATCAAGGCATTTGAAAAATATGCTTCTTCTGCCATTGATGCTGAAAACTGATTGACGCACGTTGCTGTCAAAATGCTGCCT
The DNA here is from genome assembly GCA_026400075.1 of Polaromonas sp. Taxonomy (GTDB): domain Bacteria; phylum Pseudomonadota; class Gammaproteobacteria; order Burkholderiales; family Burkholderiaceae_C; genus Polaromonas. The sequence continues at coordinate 45,024 of JAPLPS010000038.1, read as the reverse complement.
TTTTAAGCGCATGGTCGAAAAACTGCTTTTCCGCCCACCATCTTTGTCCAAGGAACTTCTTTTGTCTTCTCACTTATCCCGTCTGATTTTGACGATTTCTGTTGCCTTGCTGGCGCAGGGGCTGCCTGTTTCGGGCGGCGCCCAGACGCTGTCCGGGGCCGGATCATCGGCTGCCGCGCCGGTTTACCGGGCGTGGGCGACGGTTTATGGCCGCACGCAGGCTTTCCCTTTCCAGCTGAACTACGACCCGGTCGGCTCGACCACTGGCCTGAAGAAAATCCGGGCCAGGGAGGTCGGCTTTGGCGCTTCAGACGTGGCGCCCCCGGAGCAGGAATTGATCCAGGATGGCCTGGTGCTGGTGCCCACTTTTGTCACCGGCGCCGTGCCGGTGGTGAATCTGCCAAAAATGGGCCACGGCAAGCTGCACCTGAGCGGGGAGGTTCTGGCCGCCATCTTTCTGGGCCAGATCACGCGCTGGAACGCCCCGGAAATCCAGAGCCTCAACAGCGGCCTGAACCTGCCCGATTTGCTGATCAAGCCCGTGGTGCGCAGCGACGGCTCCGGCACCAACCATTACTTCAGCGACTACCTGTCAAAAATCAGTCCCGCCTGGAAGGAGCGCATAGGCGTGAAGACCACGATTGCCTGGCCGACTGGTTTTACGGGCGTCAAAGGCAGCGAGAGCCAGGCCAAGGCTGTCAAGGAAACCGCTGGCGCCATTGGCTATATCGACTTCAATTACATCACCAGCCACAGCCTCAATCCGGTGCAGCTGCGCAATGCGGCTGGTGAGTTTGTCGCGCCGGGCGTGGACGGTTTTCGCGCCGCGCTGCGCGCCAGTGCCTGGTTTTCCGACGGCGATTTTCATGCGTCGCTGGCCAATTTGCCGGGCAAGGAGTCCTGGCCGATCACGATGGGCTCTTTTATCCTGGTGCCGCAGGTCAGCGACAAGTCGGCCGAGACCGCCCAGGCCTTGCGCTTTTTTGTCTGGGCCTTGCTCAAGGGCGATCAGGTGGTCGAGGGTATGAGCTTTGTGCGTCTTCCTATCAAGATTCAGTCGCTGGCCTTCAAGGCCTTGTCCAGCGTCACAGACCGGCAGGGAAAGACGATAGGGATGGAGGCGTGGAGAGCTGTTTCCCAGCATTAGCGCGCCAGCACAAAGGGCTTGGCCAGCATCCAGACGGCGGTGCAGAAAATCATCCAGGCAAAGGCGGTTTTCATGCGTTTTTCGGGCAGGCGGTGGGCGGCAGCGACCCCGGCTGAAACCGTCGCCAGCCCGCCGATGGCCAGTGGCAGCCCAAAATGCCAGTCCACTTTGTGCGCGCCGCTGTAGGCGATCAACGCAATGATGGCGCTGGGCGCGACCAGGGCCAGCGACAGGCTCTGGGCGACAGTCTGGCGCTGACCAAACCAGCCGTTAAAAATCGGTGTCGCCAGCAGCCCGCCGCCTATGCCCAGCAGGCCCATGCTGCCGCCGCCCAGAATGCCCACCAGCGGCATGAGCCGCAGGTCGCGCGATTTTGTCGGCGCAGCCGATTCACTGGCGGGCTTTTGGATCAGCATGCGCAGCGACACGGCGAGCAAAAAGACGCTGAACACGACCTGCATCAGGGCGGGCGCCAGGCGCGTGGCCAGGTGGGCCACCAGCCAGGTCGTCACGCAAGCCAGCGCGCCGATTTGAAAAGCGATTTTGGGCGCCACCGGATGCCGTTGGCTGTAGCGAAACCAGGCGATCAGCAAATTGGGCACCATCGTCACCAAGGCGGTGCCTTGCGCCACCGCCGGATCCATGCCAAAGCCCAGAATCAGCAGCGGGATGGCGATGATGCCGCCACCAATGCCAAACAGGCCGCCGAAAAAGCCCAGCGCGGCGCCCAGACTGAGCATCATCAAAAGATCGGGGAGGGCGAGAAGCGGCATGGCAAGTGGGGTGGTTGGCGGTGGAGCCACCATGCTATTGCGATCAATTGAAAGCATCAATGGGGCCAAAAGCAATTCATTCGACAATAATTTGCATCAATGAAAAATACGCCCGATTTGAATTTCTTTGCCGTGCTGGCACGCCAGCCCAGCTTGGTGGCGGCCTCGCTGGAGCTGGGCGTCACGCCCCCGGCGGTGAGCCGCAGGCTGGCCCAGCTGGAGCGTCGGTTGGGCGTGCGTCTGTTGAACCGAACCACGCGGCGCGTCAGCCTGACGCCTGAAGGCGAGCGTTATCTGGAAGACGGCGAGCGCATCCTGCGCGACATTGAGGCGCTGGAGCGCTCTTTAACGGCTGGCGCCGCGCTGCCCCACGGGCTGCTGCGCATCGGGGCGACTTTTGGCTTTGGCAAGCGCCATCTGGCACCGGCCATTTCTGAGTTCCGGCGCCTGTATCCGGGCGTCGAAATCGTGCTCCAGCTGACGGATAAAACGCTGGACTTGACGGCCAGCGCGCTCGATATCGGCATTCATTTTGGGGCGCCGCCCGAGCGGCGCATTCTGGCGCGCAAGCTGGTGCCGAATCGGCGTTTTTTGTGCGCGGCCCCGGCCTATCTGGCGGGCCGGGCCGAGCCGGTGACGCCGCGTGACCTGCACGTACACGAGTGCATCGTGATCCGTCAGCGCAGCGAGGTGTTCAACAACTGGCAGTTGTTTGACGGGCCGCGCCAGGAGATGGTGAAGGTCTCTGGCGGACTGAGCACCAATTTTGGCGAAATCGCGGTCGAATGGGCGCTGGACGGGCACGGCATTTTGTTGCGCTCCGAGTGGGACGTGGCGCCTTATTTGCGGGCGGGCCAGCTGCGGCGGGTGCTGGCGCCCTGGGAAGGCGCGCCTTCTGACATCTATGCGATTTACCCGCAGCGCCACCATTTGTCGTCCAAGGTCAGGGTGTTTCTGGACTTTTTGGCCGCCCGCTTTGCCGACCAGCGGGCGCTGGAGGCGGCCAAGGCACCGGCGTGGTGAGGCGCGCCCATGCCCCGCCAGCCCGCCAGATCAAGAAAAAATCACCTGCGGGTCGGTGTACTCGCGCAGGCCGTCTTCGGTGAACTCGACGCCAAACCCCGAGGATTTGGTGCCGCCGAAGGGGGCGTTGGGCTGGATGGCGCCGTGCTTGTTCAGCCACACGGAGCCGCATTCCAGCTGCCGGGCGACCTGCCTGGCATGCTCAATGTCGCGAGACCAGACCGAGCCGCCCAGGCCATTGGGGCTGTCGTTGGCGGCGCGTATGGCCTCGCTGACATCGCGGTAACGAATGATCGGCAGGGCCGGGCCGAACTGCTCCTGATCCACCAGCGCATCGCCGTTTTTCAGGCCCGCGATCAGCGTGGCGGGAAAGAACAGGCCATCGCCCGGCTCGCCGCCCAGCAGCACATCGCCTTTTTTTCGCGCATCGGCCACCAGGCGCGCCACGGTGTCGAACTGCATGCGGTTTTGCACCGGGCCGAGCAGGTTGTTCTCGTCCATGCCGTCGCCCATAGGCACCGTTTTGGCATACGCGACCAGCTGTTCGCACACATCATCGTGGATGCTTTCGTGGACGTACAGGCGTTTCATGGCGGCGCAGGTCTGGCCGCTGTTGATAAAGCTGCTCCAGAACAAGCCCTCGGCAATCGCCTTGGGGTCGCAATCTGGCAAAACGATGCCTGCATCGTTGCCGCCCAGCTCCAGCGTCAGCCGTTTCATCGTCAGGGCGGCGGACTGCATGACTTTTTGCCCTGTAGCGCAGGAGCCGGTGAAAACGATTTTCCGGATGCCGGTGTGCGCGGCCATCGCAGCGCCGATGCTGCCCGTCTGGTCGTCGCCTGTCACGCAGTTAAGCACCCCCGCAGGCAGCACTTCATTGAGCAGTTCGACCAGGCGCAAGGTGGCCAAAGGCGTTTGGGGCGAGGGCTTGATCACCACCGTGTTGCCGCTGCGCAGCGCTGGCATCAGGTGCCAGATGGCAATCATCACCGGAAAATTCCAGGGCGTGATGGAGCCGACCACGCCCAGCGGTTTGCGGTGCAGCTCGACCCGGCCTTGCGCGTTGTCTTGCAATACCTTCATGGGCAGCGAAAGGCCGCAGGTGTGGCTTGCCCAGGCGCTCGCGCCCCCCATTTCAAAGCGTGAACCCAGTCCATTGAGCGGTTTGCCTTGTTCCTGCGTGATCAGGATTGCCAGTTCTTCGGAATGGGCGGCAATTTTTTCGGCGGCGGCCTGACAGGCGGCTTGAAGTTCGGCATCTGACTGCTTCGACCAGCTGGCGAATGCGGTCTGTGCCGCTGCCACTGCTGAGTCCAGATCGGCAGGGCTGGCATTGGGCGCGCTGCCTATGACCTCGCCTGTGGAGGGATTTCTGACCTCGAAGCTTGCGGCACTTTGGCTTTGAACTGCGCGTCCGCCAATGGTCATGGTTGCAGTGTGCATGGCTGGGACTTTCTTTTATCAAAAATTGAAGGAAGGCTGGGTCAAAAGTTGTATTTCAGGCCGACCACCACGGTGCTTTTACCCAGGTTGTCAAATCCGCCCACCTTGTAAAAACCATCTTTGGCATCGGTGCCGATAGCCGAGACGGAGGCTGACAGGCCGTTGCCGAAGTCTTTGGACAGAGTCAGCGAGTAGTCGGTGTAGTTGCCGCTGTCAGGCTGCGGCGCACTTACATTGGGAATAGTCTGGCGGCCGATATGCGGTGTGAGCGTCAAGCCCTTGCCCAGATCAATGTTGGCGGCCACTTCAAAATACTTGCTGCCGGCGCTGTTTGCGTTGGCTACAAAATTGCCCGTGCTCTGGCTGTACTTTGCCGTGACGATGCCGTAGGTCAGGGCGCCGTAGATTTCAGTCGTGTTCGCATCGACTATCACTTTCGAGGCCGTGTTACCGGGATATTGGTAGCGGAACACGCCGATATCAAACGCGATGTCCTGGGTCAGCGATCCTTTGTAGCCAGCGTAAAGGTCAACTTCAAGCGAGCCTTTGGCAGGTGCGCCCACGTAATCGCGGATCCAGTTGATATTCGAGCCTATGGCGCCGAGATAAACGCCGCTCTTGTGTGCAAAGTCAACACCGGCTTGCAGTGCTGGCTTGAAGGTGGTTTGAGACAGGCCGCGTGCGCGGTAGTCGCTGACAAGGCCCACGTTGTAGGACAAGGTGTAGTCAGGCGTGGGCGTCGCGGTTTGCGCCATGACAGCGCCGCCAGCAAGCAGCAGGGTCAAAGCGAGGAAGGAGGCTGGTTTCAGTTTCATTGCGAGTTCTCAGGACAAGTAGCAAGGATGGGTGCTCCGCGCATTGCGTCAGTGCCGCCTTTGGGGCTGGGCACCCTGGAGGGGACTTTTTTGCGCCCGCCGTCCGTTGTTTCGGGCGGGCGTTGCGCGTTACTTTTTCGGCTGGTTCAGTCCGAGCGTGGGCGTCTCGTCGAAGTAGTTCCAGGGCTTGAGCAGCACATGCACCCATTCGGTGGGCATGATCGGCCACTCTTCAGCGCGGGCGGTGTGGGTGGTGCCGGTGGTCATCCAGATCACGTTGTCGGTGTTCACGATGGACTGGTCGTCAGCGGTGAACTGGCCGAGTCCGGTGTCCTTGCTGGAGCGGTTCGGATACTTGCCTTCGGGGAAGCGCTCGTCGGGGTTGTAGCGGGTGACCCACAACTGGCGATCCATGAAGCTCAGGCGGTTGTAGATCCATTCGTCCTTGCCGAAGTTGGCGCCCTTGGCGATGGGGTGGGTGCCGCCAGCGTAAGGAATCAGCTGGTAGGAGATCGGGTTGCCGACCTTGTTGTTCTTGTTCGGGTTGCTCAGCAGGCGGATGCTGGTCGGGTCGAACTTTTGCGCGGCCTGTTTTTCGGTCGCTGCGGTGCGCTGCACTGCCTCCATCGTGCTGGTGCGCGGGCCGCCGTGGGTGTTGCTGGCGACGATGGAGTCGATTTCGGTCAGCGAGTTGGCTTCTCCGTCCACATCGAGGTCGAGCCGGAAGTTGTAGATGTGCTGGTGCGTGGTGCCGACGATGTTGTGGTCAATCAAAGTGCCGTAGCGGGTGTCTTCGGCGGCGCTTGGGTCTTGCATGGTGCGTGCTTTCACGCCCTTGACGGCCTCGATGCCGGTGGCACCCACGTCAATGCCGATGGTGCCGTTCTCGGCAAAAATCCAGTCAAAGATGTAGTCGTAATTGCCGACGGTGCTGATCCAGCGCACCACCAGTTCGCGCCGCTCGGTGCTCAGGTTGGGCTGGCCCATTTCCTGGTGCTTGAACTCCGGCCCGGCGTAGCGTTCAAAAACGGCGATGGCGTTGGGCATGCTGGCGGGTGCGCCGGTGTAGTCGGCCAGGGTGGCGTCCAGCAGCACGGCATTTTCCGGGGCGTCCTTGCCGCGCTGGATCGCTGAGGTCAGCGTACCCATGCCGTATTCGCCTGAATCCAGGTAGGCCTTGAAGTACCAGCCCACGTCCGGGTCGCCGTAGGGCACGATCATGCCGCCCAGCGAGCCTTCGTACATCACCTTGCGTTTGGTGCCTTTGTCGTTGTAGGTGACGGTCGAGAGCATCAGGCCCACGCGCGAATCGAGCCGCACATGAAAGTCCCAGTTGCGCCAATGCAGGGTGTTGCCTGTGATGGTGTAGTTTTTGCCCTCGGGCTCGGTGATGTTCAGCGGCTTGGGCGCGGCGGTCAGCGTGCGGTCGCGGCCATCGTAGGCGGTCGGTTTGAGCGGCACGGGAATGACGCCGTGGTCTTCAATTTTGAGCAGCTTTTTGTGCTCGATGTCCACCACCGCCACCAGATTTTCGATGGGGTGTGCCCAGTAGTTGCCATCGCCCACGTCCAGGTAGCTCACCACCTTGAGCAGGCGCTCTTCCTGGCGCAGCGAGTCCTTGCCGTCAAAGTAGCCCACCGTCAGCGGGGTGGCGACGACTTTTTTCACGTCCGTGATGCCGCGCTTGGCCAGCGCCTGGGCGTATTCGGGGCTGGCTTCAATCACCGCCTGCACGGTGGCGAAGTCGTCAAGCAGCACCATGCCGTGCGCGCCCTCAACCTCTTTCCAGCCCAAAATGGTGCGTGTGGCGAGGTCGGCCGTGCCTTCGATGACTTTCTTGCCGTCCAGGATCACAAAGGCGGCCTGGCGTGGGGCCTGTATAGGCTGGCCGGTGAGGGCAAAGTTCCAGACCTGGTCTTTGGGCGGCGCCTTCAGGGTGATTTCGGTGAAACGGTAGCCGCTCTGGTAGCGGCCAGCGGCTTTGAGAATGTCAACGGTTGCCTTGATTTCGTCGGCGCTCAGCGGATTGAGCGGGCTGGGCGTGCGTTCGACCACGAAGGTTTTGTCCAGTCCGGACTGAAAGACCTGGTTGATGAAATCGTGTGAGACGAAGGCTGCGCCATTTTTCATGACCAGTGGCGCATTGAGCTGCAGGGGCTGACCGTTGACCAGTGCGGTCTTGGAGCCGGGCTTGATGCGCACCAGCGTGCTGTTGCGGGAGATGGTGTAAACGTTGGCGAAACTGTCCCAGCGCACGGTGGCGCCAAACGTTTCGAGTGTTTTCTTCAGTGGCACCATCTCGGCGGCGCTGCCGTGCGCCTGCGCCGGGCTCGCGCCCAGAGCGCCCATGCCCAAGGCGATGGCCAGTGCCATGTTGAGCGCACGAATCTTGTACGTAGCGGGTTTTTTGCTGTTCCTGAACATAGCTGCTTCCTTCTCCAACATTGATAAGGTGTCCCCTTGGCAGGGTGAATCGACTCGGGAGCGCCTGATTCAGGCGTCTGTCGCGATAGGTGACAGCTTAGGAGGATTGAAGGCGAAAGACTTTGCTGTGTCTGCCAGATGGCTGTGCGTGGCTGCCAGTTGCACGCAATGTCTGGCGCAGGCGTATGCAGTGCTGAAGAGTCAGGCCTGCTGCAGGTAGCATTTTCGGTATTCCCCCGGGGGCATGCCAAAGCGTGTCTTGAAGGCCGACGAGAAGTGGCTGGAGTCGGAAAAGCCCCAGCTGTAGCCCAGCGAAGACAGTTTTTCGCTGCCGGTGGACTGGCGCAAGGCCTCGGCGCAGAGATCCAGGCGGCGGTGCTTGATGTACTGTGCCACCACCAGGCCTTGCCGGGAAAACACGCGGTACAGACCCCGCACCGAGATGCCGATGGACTGGGCTATCCACTCCGGCGACAGGCTTTCGCTGTCCAGGTGGGCGTCAATCAGGGTGCAGGCTTTGCGGAACATGCGCTCATGGCTATCGTCTTGCGCGGCGGACAGGCCAATGGCCGGCTTGAGCAAGGTGACCAGTGCATCAAGAATGGCCTCGCTTTCTTGCTGGCCAAAACCCGTTGTTGATTGCCGTGAGGCGACGAGCATCAGTCGGGCCGCCATCGTGGCCAGCGCCGAGGCGGCAGGGATCAGATGGCAGCATGCGACACGGGCCTGGTGCATATTGCGCTCCACCAACTGCCGTGGAAGGATGAGTGAAATTTGACGTGAGTTGTTGCCGAGCAGGCCGCTGCAGGGGCGGGCCGCGTCCAGGAGGATGATGTCACCTTTGGCAAGATGGGCGCGCTGCTCCCCTTGTTCAAAGGAGGCTTGTCCGCGCAGCTGGAGCACTGCAAAGTATTTGCCATCATCGCTGCGGTTGACATCCTTGGACGTCCGGTACAGGCGGGTCTGGGCCGCCTCGACAACGCTGAGCCGGACGGCTCCGCTCTGGTAATCGTTAAAACCTCCAACGAAGGTATCGCCCAGCAGCGTTGCGCTGAATGCGCCGCAAGCGTTGTTAATGCGGGTAATCCATTCGTCAAACAAAGTGTGCCGGTCTTGACGAGAACCTACGCCAGGTGCATGAATGGTCTTGAAATGATCCTTTTGCTGGATCTGCTCCTGATGTTTCATATTCAGGGGGCCTCTAGCATTGTTGATTGATTTTTTATCAAGGTATGACGCAGGCAAGCAAATTCAATGCCATTTCGATGAGCGATGGGGTTGCGCTGCGCTTGCACCAGTACGGGCATGGGCGAGTTTGCATGGGTTGCAGATCGAGTGTCTATTGGTGAATTCCCGAACCGGTGATGCCAGCTGCAGGGCATCCAGGGGGGCCTCATAGAGACTCGCTGAGATCCGGAAATTCCTGCGCCCATAAAAAATGCCGGGCAGGTGCCCGGCATTTTCAGGGGTTAAAAACCGTTCGGCTTAGTGGCCGGATGCGCCGGATGCGCCCAGGCCGGTTTCCGAGCGGACTTGCTGCGATTTGAAGGCAGCGCGTTCGTTGACCGCTTGCGGGCTGCGATCCAGCAGGGAGAACAGCACGATGCCGATAAACCCGATGGTCATCGAGAACAGGCAAGGCGACGAGTAAGGGAACCAGGCGGAGCCCTTGGGGTTGCCCAGCGTGGCTTCCCACACCGAGGGCGACACAACGGTCAGGCCCACCGAGGAGACCAAGCCCATGAAGCCACCAATCACGGCGCCCTTGGTCGTGCAGTCTTTCCACAGCACGGACATGAACAGCACCGGGAAGTTGGCCGAAGCCGCAATCGCGACGGCCAGCGACACCATGAAGGCGATGTTTTGCTTCTCGAACAAGATGCCCAGAGACACCGCCACCACACCCAGAACGAGGGTGGTGATACGTGACACTTTCAGCTCCGAAGCGCTGTCAGCTTTGCCCTTTTTGATCACGGTAGCGTAGATGTCGTGAGACACAGCAGAGGCGCCTGACAGCGTCAAGCCGGCCACCACAGCCAGAATCGTTGCAAATGCGACAGCGGAGATGAAGCCGAAGAACACATTGCCGCCAACAGCCTTGGCCACCAGCACGGCTGCCATGTTGGCCGAGCCGCCACCGCCCTTGATGATGCCCTTGGCGGTATCAGCGTATTCAGGATTGGTCAGCACCAGGGTGATGGCGCCAAAACCGATGATGAAAATCAGGATGTAGAAGTAGCCAATCCAGGTGGTCGCCCACAGCACGGATTTACGCGCCTGCTTGGCATCCGGCACCGTGAAGAAGCGCATCAGGATGTGCGGCAGACCGGCGGTGCCGAACATCAGTGCCATACCGAAGGAGATGGCAGAAATCGGGTCCTTGATGAAGCCGCCGGGGCCCATCAGCGCCTGGCCGATGGTGGCTGCTTCGGCTGCGGTCTTGCCGCCGTTGATGGCCAGATCGGTTTTCACCTTGACGCCTGCGGCAAACAGCGCTTCAAAGCTGAAACCGAAGTTGGACATCACCATGAAGGCCATGAAGGTCACGCCAGCGAGCAGCAGGCAAGCCTTGATGATCTGCACCCAGGTGGTAGCCGTCATGCCGCCGAACAGCACGTAAATCATCATCAGCGCGCCAACAATACTCACGGCCAGGTAGTAGTCCAGGCCGAACAGCAGCTTGATCAGCGAACCGGCGCCAACCATTTGCGCGATCAGGTAGAAAGCCACCACGACCAGCGTGCCGGACGCCGCAAAAATGCGGATCGGCTTTTGCTGGAAGCGGTAACCGGCCACGTCGGCAAAGGTGAACATGCCCAGGTTGCGCAGACGCTCGGCCATCAGGAAGGTGATGACGGGCCAGCCGACCAGAAAGCCGATCGAGTAGATCAGGCCGTCATAGCCCGAAGCCATCACAGCGGCGGAAATACCCAGGAAGGAAGCAGCCGACATGTAGTCGCCCGCGATGGCCAGGCCGTTTTGAAAGCCGGTGATGCCGCCGCCGCCGGTGTAGAAGTCAGCAGCGGATTTGGTCTTGGAGGCGGCCCATTTGGTGATGAACAGCGTGCCCACCACGAATGCGCCGAACATGCCGATCGCCACCCAGTTGGTGGGCTGCTTTTCAACCTGTCCCAGGTCAGCGCCAGCGGCTTGCGCGGCGGCGGCTGCGAGCAGCGCCGTCAGGGCGAGCAGGAGTTGGAGTCCAGCCTTCATTTGGAAGCCTCTTTCAGAATTTCAGCGGTCAAACGGTCATATTCGCCGTTAGCGCGGCGAACATAAATGCCGGTAATGGCGATGGTGAAAAGAATCACACCCAGGCCAATTGGAATACCCAGCGAAGTGACGCCATCGCCAATGCGTTGGGCCAGAAAAGGCTTGTCAAAGGCAATCAAGGCGATATAGCCGTAATAAACCACCATCATCAGCGCAGTCATCGACCAGCCGAAAACATTGCGCTTTCTGCGAAGCTCGTGGTATTTGGGATTGGCCTCGATTTTGGCCACCATGGGATCAACCCTGACAGGATCACTCATACATCTCCTCCGACGTGGGTAGTTGGTCTTCACAACGGCCCAGGACAGGCGTTGCAGGAGTTGAATTCTGGGAGGGGGGGCTGACCAAGTCCTTACTTTGACCGTCTGAATGACTAGGGACTTTCCCTTGGTGGCCGCGTGCCAAATCGCTGGCCTTCAGCAATTTTTCCCGAATTTATTGCATGGGGAAATTATTGCTAAGGGTTAACACTCGGGTTGTAAGTTAGCATTCAGTTTGGCGTTAAATCCGGCGGCGGCAACGTCAGAATCCGGTCAGCGCTGCCCCAGATAGTCAAAGCAGATAGTTGCCAGGGCGGCATGAAGAAATTCCCCAGAAAAACCAAAAGAGAGAACTATGGCCGTAGAAGTAAATGACAGACCGATGACAGCGGAGCAACGCAAGGTCATATTTGCTTCCTCGCTGGGTACGGTTTTCGAGTGGTATGACTTTTACCTGTACGGCTCGCTGGCGGCGATTATTGCCAAACAGTTTTTCAGCGGACTCGATGCCGGATCGGCTTTTATTTTTGCGCTGCTGGCTTTTGCTGCCGGGTTTATTGTCCGGCCTTTTGGCGCGCTGGTATTTGGCCGCCTGGGCGACATGATTGGGCGCAAATACACCTTTTTGGTCACCATCGTCATCATGGGCCTGTCCACTTTTATTGTCGGGCTGCTGCCCAGCTATGACTCGATTGGCGTGGCCGCACCGGTCATCCTGATCGGCCTGCGCATGCTGCAGGGGCTGGCGCTGGGCGGTGAATACGGCGGCGCGGCGGTCTATGTGGCCGAGCACGCACCGCGCGGCAAGCGCGGCGCCTACACCGCCTGGATCCAGACGACGGCCTCGCTGGGCCTGTTTCTGAGTCTGGTGATTATTCTGGGCGTGCGCACTGTCGTTGGCGAGGCCGCTTTTGCCGACTGGGGCTGGCGCATTCCTTTTGTCGTGTCGATTTTGCTGCTGGCCGTGTCGGTCTATATCCGTTTGACCCTGAACGAGTCGCCCGCCTTTCGCAAGATGAAGTCCGAAGGGCGCACCTCCAAAACGCCGGTGGCCGAATCCTTTGGCCAGTGGAAAAACCTCAAGGTGGTGATTCTGGCGCTGCTGGGGCTGACGGCGGGCCAGGCGGTGGTCTGGTATTCGGGGCAGTTTTATTCGCTGTTCTTTTTGACCCAGGCGCTCAAGGTGGACGCTTTCACCGCCAACATCCTGGTGGCCTACGCGCTGATTCTGGGAACGCCTTTTTTCTTGGTGTTTGGCGCACTGTCTGACCGGATCGGCCGCAAGCCCATCATCATGACCGGCTGCCTGCTGGCGGCGCTGACTTACTTTCCGGTGTTTGGCGCGCTGACGGCGGCGGCCAATCCCGAGCTGGCCGCAGCCCAGGTGACGAACAAGGTGGTGGTGATGGCAGACCCGGAGGAGTGCTCCTTCCAGTTCAACCCGACCGGCGCGGCCAGGTTCACCAGCTCGTGCGACATTGCCAAGCAGGTGCTGGCTTTTGCTTCGGTCAGCTATGACAATGCCCCCGCGCCTGCCGGGACGCTGGCGAGCATCCAGATTGGCAATAGCCGCATCAGCAGCTACAGCCTGCAGGGCCTGGGCGCCGAGGAGGCACGCAGAAAAGACGCCGCTTTCAAAAAGCTCGTCGCCGGTGAGCTCAAAGCCGCTGGCTACCCGGCGCAGGCCGATCCGGCCAAGGTGGACAAGCTCAAGGTGACGGCGCTGCTGTTTTATCTGGTGCTGCTGGTGACGATGGTCTATGGGCCGATTGCCGCGATGCTGGTCGAGCTGTTTCCGACCCGCATCCGCTACACCTCGATGAGCCTGCCCTACCACATCGGCAACGGCTGGTTCGGCGGCCTGCTGCCGACGACGGCCTTTGCCATCGTCGCGCAGACCGGCAATATGTACACCGGCCTGTGGTATCCGGTGCTGATTGCGGCGGGCAGCTTTGTCATCGGCACCTTGTTTCTGAAGGAAACCAAGGATGTCGATATTTACGCCAACGACTGACGGATCAACGCTTGAATTTGCCGTCTTTGCCGATGATGGACAGGTCGGCAAAATCCAGGCCGCTGTGGTCGTCCGGGCTGTAGCTCACTTCCAGGCCACCGATATCGAACTTTTGCATGCCTTCGAGGGCGGCCTGGATGCTTGCGCGGCTGGGCTTGGCGCCAGCCCGGCGCAGGCTTTCGACCAGCACCTTGGCCGAGGCAAAGCCTTCGAGCATCACCGGGCTGACCTCGCCGATGCCCTTGGCTTTGGCCAGTTCCTGGGCTTCCGTGACGAGCGGGTAGTGGCGGATTGAGTGCTCGTAAGGTAAAACCTGCGTGACGATCATGCCCGGCCCGTTGTCGCCCAGGCTTTTGATAAAGCTGGCCGACGCGTTGAACGACAGAATGACAACCTGCGCTTTTGAGCCCGCTGTGCGCAAAGCCTTCACGCCATCAACCACGGCCTGCCCGGCAGCGATCAGGATCACCGCCTGCGCGCCGGATTTTGAAAACTGCGGTGCCATCGCTGCAAAGTCGGGCTTGCTGCGGTCAAATTTTTCCAGCATGACGGGCGTCAGCTTGGCCGCTGTCAGACCTTTTTGGGCACCCGCCAGAACGTCGGCGCCGAAGCTGTCGTCCGAATAGACAATGCCGATGCGGCTGACACCCATCAAGGACAGGTGCTTGATGGCCTTTTGAATTTCGCGCTGGTAGCTGGTGCGCACATTGAAGACATGGGGCTTGACCGGCTGGCGCAGCACCGTCGCGCCGCTGATCGGGCCGACCAGCGCCACGCCGTTCTTGTCAAGCAGCGGGACGATGGCCTCGGTGTGGGGCGTGCCGAAGGACAGGAACATGGCGGCCACATTTTTGTCTTCAATCAGGGTGCGCGCATTGTCGGCCGCCAGCTTCGGGTCGAATTTGTCATCGAGCGAGATCAGCGCTATTTTCTGGCCGCTGACGCCGCCTTTGGCGTTGACCGCATCGAGGTAGAGCCTGGCGCCATCGGTGGTTTCCTTGACGAGGGCAGCGGTGGGGCCGGAAAAGCTCGCGGTCTGTCCAATCAGGATGTCAGCGTGGCTTGCATGACTGAAAGCGGCTACGGCGAGGGCGGCGAGCCAAAAATTGGGTTTTTTCATTTGGTTTTTTTCTGGTGAGGGGGGCTCGAAAAGCGGGCCGGAGCACCGCCGGGAACGTCTGACTTTTTTTCACGAAAGAATCAAGGGCTCCTCGTGAGAGCCATGCGCGCTTGCGGCGCGTGAGGATAACTTGAAAATAGTAACCAAGCTTACGCCGCGCTGAAAGGGGCAGCGGCACTGAATGCGCGCTCTGGGGTCAATCAGCCGGGGCCAGCGGCGCGGCGGGGCCGCTCCTAGAATCGCTGACTTCTTTCGAAAAGGCCTTCACCGATGTCTCAGGGAACCATCCGCATTCGCGGCGCGCGCCAGCACAATCTGAAAAACATTGACCTGGACATCCGCACCGGCGAGCTGACGGTGGTCACCGGCCCGAGCGGCTCGGGCAAGTCCAGCCTGGTGTTTGACACGCTGTTTGCCGAGGGCCAGCGGCGTTACGTCGAAACCTTTTCGGCCTACGCCCGCCAGTTTTTAGACCGCATGGACAAGCCCGCCGTGGACAAGGTCGAAGGCGTGCCCCCGGCCATCGCCATCGACCAGACCAATCCGGTGCGCAGCTCGCGCTCGACCGTCGGCACGATGACGGAGCTGAACGACCATCTGAAACTGCTCTACGCCAGAGCCGCCCAGCTGTTTGACCAGCAAACCGCCCAGTCGGTGCGCAATGACACGCCTGAGTCGATTTACGCCGAACTGCTGGCGCGCACGGAAAGCGTGAGCGCCGGGGACGCCGCCGACCCGCGCCTGGTGCTGACCTTTCCGGTCGAGCTGCCCGGCAACACCAGCGCCGAACAGGTTGAGCAATGGCTGTCGGCCAGCGGCTTTACCCGCGTCCACGCCCAGCGCGAAGTCGCCACGCCCGCCGGGCCGCACCAGCTGCTCGACGTGGTGGCTGACCGCTTTCGCCTGCGCAGCGTTGAAAAAGCCCGCGTCATCGAGGCGATTGAAACGGCCTTGAAGCGCGGCGGCCAGCTCAATGTGTATGTCGAAGAAGAAATGTGGCGCTTTTCCAGTGGCCTGCATTGCCCCGAGAGCGGCCTGCGCTACGCTGAACCGACGCCGTCGCTGTTCTCGTTCAACTCGGCGATGGGCGCTTGCCCCACCTGCCGGGGCTTTGGCCGCGTCATTGGCGTCGATTACGGCCTGGTGATTCCCGACGACAGGCTGACGCTGCGCGCTGGCGCCGTCAAGGTGATGCAGACGCCCGCCTGGAAAGAAGCGCAGGACGACCTGATGCGCCACGCCGAAACTGAAGGCATCCCGCGCGACACGCCCTGGGCCAAACTGACGCCCGAGCAGCAAGCCTGGGTCATCAACGGCTCGCCGCAGTGGAACGGCAAATGGAACCAGCACTGGTTCGGCATCAAACGCTTTTTCGAGTACCTGGAAAGCAAGTCTTACAAGATGCACATCCGCGTGCTGCTGTCCAAGTACCGCAGCTACACGCCCTGCGAAAGCTGCGGCGGCGCCCGCTTGAAACTCGATCCGCTGCTCTGGCGGCTGGGCAGCAAAGAGGCCGCCGACGCGGCGCTGGCACCGGCGCAGCGTTTCATGCCGGTCGGCGTGGCATGGCGCCGCGAGCAGCTGGAGGCGTTGCCTGGGCTGTGCCTGCACGATTTGATGCGCCTGCCGATTGACAGGTTGCGGGCGTTTTTTGAAAGTTCCGGCTTTCCGCAGCATGGAAAACGTGCCGCGCCGCATAGTCCAGCAGCCGACAGCGCCGCGCCTGACGCCCACGCCGGTGACGCCCAAGCCCTGAAATCGCTGTTCGAGGAAATCAGCACGCGCCTGAAATACCTGTGCGATGTCGGCATCGGCTACCTGACGCTGGACCGGCAAAGCCGCACGCTCTCCGGCGGCGAAGTCCAGCGCATCAACCTGACGACGGCGCTGGGCACTTCGCTGGTCAACACGCTATTTGTGCTCGATGAGCCCTCGATTGGCCTGCACCCGCGCGACATGGGCCGCATCACGCAGGCCATGCGCCGCCTGGTCGATGCGGGCAACACGCTGGTCGTCGTCGAGCACGACCCGGCGGTGATGCTCGCCGCTGACCGCCTGATCGACATGGGGCCGGGGCCGGGCGAAAAAGGCGGGCAAATCGTCTTTGACGGCGCGCCCGAAGAAGTGCGCCAGGCCGACACGCTGACCGGCGCTTACCTGGGCGGGCGCAAGCAGGTCGGCATGGGGCTGAAACGCGCCGTCACCGACAACACGCCGCGCCTGATTCTCGAAGGCGCGCGCGAGCACAACCTGTAGAACCTGACGGTGGAATTTCCGCTGCAGCGGCTGGTGTGCGTGACCGGCGTCAGCGGCTCGGGCAAATCGACCTTGATGCAGGACATTTTGGCGCCCGCGCTGCTGCGCCAGTTCGGCCAGGCTACCGAAACGCCCGGCCAGCACGACCGGCTGCTGGGCGCCGAACGCCTGACGGACGTGGTGTTTGTCGATCAGTCGCCGATTGGCAAAACGGCGCGCTCCAACCCGGCCAGCTACGTCGGCGCCTGGGACGCCGTGCGCGAGCTGTTCGCGCTGGCGCCGCTGTCGCGCCAGCGCGGCTACACTGCGTCAAAATTCAGCTTCAACAGCGGTGACGGGCGCTGCCCGACCTGCGGCGGCTCGGGTTTTGAACACGTCGAAATGCAGTTTTTAAGCGACGTTTACCTGCGCTGCCCGGATTGCGACGGCCGACGCTACCGGCCCGAAATCCTCGAAATCACGATTGAGCGCCAGGCCATTGGCGACTTGAAACCCCGGCAGCTCAATGTCGCCGACGTGCTCGATTTGACCGTCAGCCAGGCGGTTGAACTGTTCGCGCAAGACCGCGAAGTGGTGCGCGTGCTCCAGCCCATCGTCGATGTCGGGCTGGACTACGTCAAGCTCGGCCAGCCGGTGCCGACACTGTCGGGCGGCGAAGCCCAGCGGCTCAAACTCGCCGGTTTTCTGGCGGCGGCCAGCAAGACAGCGGGCAAGCTCAAAAGCGCCAGCGGCCAGACCCTGCCGCTGAAACTGCCGGCACGCGGCACGCTGTTTTTGTTCGACGAGCCGACAACCGGCTTGCATTTCGACGACATCGCCAAGCTGATGCGGGCGCTGCGGCGCTTGCTCGAAGCCGGGCATTCGCTGATCGTCATCGAGCACAACCTGGACGTGATCCGCGCCGCCGACTGGCTGATCGACCTCGGCCCCGAAGGCGGCGAAGCGGGCGGCCTGCTGGTCGCGCAAGGCCCGCCGGAAATCGTCCGCCAGCATCCCACGTCGCACACCGCGCTGGCGCTGCGCGACTACGAGCAGGTGATGGGGCGCAGTTACAAGGTCGAAGAGGCGCGGCCCCAGGCGTGGAAAACCCGGCCCGCTTTTTCCAACCTGATCCAGATCGTCAACGCGAAAGAAAACAACCTGCAAAGCCTGTCGGTCAACATTCCACGCGGCCAGTTCAACGTGGTCACCGGCGTCAGCGGCTCGGGCAAATCGACGCTGGCGTTTGACATCCTGTTCAACGAGGGCCAGCGCCGCTACCTTGAATCGCTCAACGCCTATGCGCGCAGCATCGTCCAGCCAGCCGGGCGGCCCGAAGTCGATGCCGTCTATGGCATTCCGCCCACGGTGGCGATTGAGCAGCGCCTGTCACGCGGCGGGCGCAAATCGACCGTCGGCACCGCGACCGAGGTCTGGCACTTTTTGCGCCTGCTCTACGTCAAGCTGGGCATTCAGCACTGCACAAAAGACGGCGCGGCGGTGATGCCGCAAAGTCTGGACGCGATTGCCGCGCAGCTGTTAAAAACCTATCGCGGCCAGCACATCGGCCTGCTGGCGCCGCTGGTGATGAACCGCAAGGGCGTTTACACCGAACTGGCCGACTGGGCGCGGCCACGCGGCTACACGCACCTGCGCGTCGATGGCGAATTTCTGCCAACCACCGGCTTTCCGCGCATTGACCGTTTTAAAGAGCACACCGTCGAATTGCCGATTGCCGACATCCACGTCAGTGCTGAGAACGAAGCCTTTTTGCGCGCCGAACTGGCCAGCGCGCTGGAACACGGCAAAGGCGTCGTCCATGTGCTGGCGCCGCTGGATGGTTTGCGAGAAGCAATGGCGGCGGGCGCCAGCGCCAAAGGCATCGGCAAGCTGGAAGCGTTTTCCACCCAGCGCGCCTGTCCGGTCTGCGCCACCTCGTATCCCGAGCTGGATCCGCGCCTGTTCAGCTACAACAGCAAGCATGGCTGGTGCCCGGACTGTGTCGGCACCGGGGTCAAGCTGACGAAAGAACAGCGCCAGGTGTTCGACGACTCCATCCGCGACGACGACCAGAAAGGCCGCGAACAAAGCTTTGCCGAGCCCGAGGCCGACGATGTGCAGGACGCCGCCTGCCCGGCCTGCCAAGGCACGCGCCTGAACGCGACAGCGCGGGCGGTGCGCTTTGGCGCGGGCCAAGGCGGGGGCGAAGGCTGGCCCATCACCGCGATTGCCAGCCTGAGCGTGACCGAAATCCGTGCCTGGGTGCAAACGCTGGCGCTGAGCGGGCGCGAAGCGGGCATCGCCAGAGACCTGATTCCCGAAATCAAAAGCCGCCTCGAATTCCTCGAAGACGTGGGGCTGGGCTACCTGACGCTGGATCGGGGCGCGCCCACGCTCTCCGGCGGCGAGGCCCAGCGCATCCGGCTGGCCGCGCAGCTCGGCTCCAATCTGCAAGGCGTTTGCTACGTGCTCGACGAGCCGACGATTGGCCTGCACCCGCGTGACAACCAGATGCTGCTCGGCGCTTTGGGCAAACTCAGCGAGCGCGGTAACACGCTGGTGGTCGTTGAGCACGACGAGGACACGATACGCCGCGCTGACCACATCATCGACATCGGCCCCGGCGCAGGCAAGCGCGGCGGGCGGCTGGTGGCGCAGGGCACGGCGGCGCAGATTTCCGCCGAGGCCGAGTCGCTGACCGGGCGCTGCCTGGCGCACCCGCTGCGGCATCCGCTGCACCCGCGCCGCGTGACGCTGGCGCCGGGCGCGACGCTCGCTGGGGCGCAAGCCGTTGATGCGGCAAGCGCCGCCGAATCTGGGGCTGGCGCGGATGTCGCTCAAACAGGCGCGGCTGTCGCTGGATCGGGCTCTGACCCCGATTCGGCGGGCCAAGCGGGCGCCAGCGTTATCGCCGCCAAGCCCCTGAGCAAAGCCAAACAAGCCGCGCTCAAAGCCCTGGCGCTGAAAGCCGCCGCCGCGCAGGCCAGCGCCCAGCACAACGCCGCGCCCCCCGCCGCCAGCCCTTTCACCCAATGGCTGAAAGTCGAAGGCGCCACGCTGCACAACCTGCAAAACGTCTGCGTCGAGGTGCCGCTGCACCGGCTCGTCGCAGTGACCGGGGTGTCCGGCTCCGGCAAATCAACGCTGGCGCGTGACGTGCTGCTGGCCAACGTGCAGGCGGGTGTGCTGCAGCGCGCCACCAAAGCCGGGCGCGATGCCGACGAGCGCGGCAAGCACCCGGCCTGGATCGGCTGCGAGCGCATCAAGGGTTACTGGGCCGTGGATCGCGTTTTAGAAGTCGATCAAACGCCGATTGGCAAAACCCCGCGCTCCTGCCCGGCGACCTACATCGGCTTTTGGGACACGGTGCGCAAGTTGTTCGCCGACACGCTCGAAGCGCGGGCGCGGGGCTACGCTGCGGGGCGCTTTTCGTTCAACACCGGCGAAGGCCGCTGCCCGACCTGCGAAGGCGCGGGCGTGCGCACCATCGGCATGAGTTTCCTGCCCGACGTGAAAGTGCTGTGCGAAACCTGCCACGGCACGCGCTTCAACCCCGAGACGCTGGCCGTCACCTGGCGCGGCAAAAACATCGGCGAAGTGCTGAAAATGGAAGTCGATGAAGCTGTCGAATTCTTCGCCGCCATGCCTGCCATCAGCCACCCGCTGCAACTGTTGAAAGACGTGGGGCTGGGTTATCTGACGCTGGGCCAGCCGTCGCCGACGCTGTCCGGCGGCGAGGCCCAGCGCATCAAGCTGGTCACCGAACTGAGCAAGGTGCGCGACGACATCACCAGGCGCGGCCAGAAAGCGCCGCACACGCTTTACGTACTCGACGAGCCGACGGTGGGCCTGCACATGGCCGACGTGGAAAAGCTGATCCACGTCCTGCACCGACTGGTGAACGGCGGCCACAGCGTCATCGTCATTGAGCACGACCTGGACGTGATCGCCGAAGCCGACTGGGTGATCGACCTCGGGCCGGACGGCGGCAGCGCGGGCGGGCGCGTCGTCGCCAGCGCGCCGCCTGAAGCGGTAGTGGCATTGGGGACGGCGACCGGAAAGGCACTGGCGAGTGTGCTGGCGCGATAGCCTTCTTTGCGGCCCCTAGAATCGGACGCAAGGAAAACCTTATGACGCCAGCAGTTAACGCCAGACAAAATTTGCAACTCGCAGGAGTGTGTTCATGATCCGAACCGTTCAAATTAACGGGTTCAAGTCCATTGAATCCGCATCCGTCGAACTGGGGCGGGTCAATTGTTTTATCGGTGCCAACGGCGTGGGCAAGAGCAATATTCTGGAGGCCATTGGCGTGCTGGGCGCGGCGGCCAGCGGCAGGGTGGATGATGAATCCTTGATGCGCCGAGGGGTGCGGGCGGGCGTTCCACGCTTGTTCAAGACATCGTTTGAGGTGGGCCGGACGCCGTCGCAAATCGTGTTGGGGGCGCTGATGGACGACAAGGCGGAATTCCGCGTGTCGCTGCTCAATCCGCTGGAAAATCCCCACCCTGCGTGGACGTTCAAAACCGAATTTTTATCCGATGGCGTGACGCCTATCGTCTCGCGTGGTGTGCGTACCGCCAGCGCCAACTTGGCCGAAACCTCGGGGCTGGCCGCCTTGAAGGTGGTTGAGTTGGCCTCTGCCAGCCCGGCTGCCCGGCTGATTGCCATGTTGCAAAATTACGCCATTTATTGCCCCAATACGCCCACGCTGCGCGGTGCCGCGACAGACGTGCAATCGCGTGATCCTCTGGGCCTTTCGGGCGGGCGTCTGGCGGAGGCTTTTGCCGAGTTTCAAAAAAGCATTCATGCCAGCGATGATGACGAGGTGTTTGACAGCGTGCTGGAACTGCTGGACTGGGTGGCCGATATTGACACCACCGATGTCGCCGGGCCTTTGCTTTCCTCTGCAGTGCCGCGCTCCAAGCTGCTATTGAAATTCACCGACCGCTTCATGAAAAAAAGCCGCAACACGCTGACAGCGCATGACGCCAGCGAGGGCGCTTTGTATGTTCTGTTTACCGCCTTGCTGTGCCTGTCGCCCGCCGCGCCCCGGCTGCTGGCGATAGATAACCTGGATCAAGCCTTAAACCCCCGCCTGGTCACCCGGCTGACCTCCAAACTGTCGTACTGGCTGCGCCAGTCGGGGGCGGAGCGGCAACTGCTGTTCACGGCCCACAATCCGGCGGTACTTGACGGGCTTGACCTGAGCGATGAGGAAGTTCGCCTGTTTGCGGTAGAGCGCAACAGCGACGGAAAAACCTGTTTGAAACGCATCACCTTGACGGAAAAACTGCGTGCGCTGAACAAGGAGTTTCCGCTGTCGCGCCTGTGGCTGATGGGCAATCTGGGTGCGCTGCCCAATGTCTGATTTGCTGCGGATAGCGTTGGTGGCCGAGGGAAAAACCGATTACGTCATCATCAACGCGGCGCTCAGAGCCATTTTGAGTCAGCCGTTTTACCTGCAGTTGCTCCAGCCCGAGCAGACCCAGCCTGAACTGGGTACGGGCTGGGGCGGCGTGTTCAAGTGGTGCCGGGCATTTCGAGCAGGCGGCTATGCCACGCTGAAGAACGACCCTAAACTGGAGCTGTTTGATGTGATCGTGCTGCATCTCGATGCTGATGTGGCCGACAGGAAGTACGCCGATTACGGTACGGAGTTTGCGGCAATGGCAGCAGGCTTGCGGGCGCTGCCTTGCGTGCTGCCGTGTCCGCCTGCAGCGGACACAGTCGTCCAGCTCCGCGCCGTGCTGCTTGACTGGCTGGGCATTGAGGTGCCGGGGCCGAAGGCTGTTTTGTGCCTGCCCTCCAAAGCGACCGAGGCGTGGCTGCTTGCCGCCCTGTTGCCCGAAAGCGATGCGCGTCTGGCGGGCCTTGAATGCAACATGAACACCGAAGGCATGCTCGCCAGCCTGCCCAAAAGCCAGCGGGTCAAAAAATCAAAGCGCGAGTACGAAAAACACGCCGCACAAATCACCCAAGCCTGGACGCAGGTTATTTGCCGCCGCTCCGGGCAGGCTCGGCAGTTTGAGGCCGATATGCGCGCAGCGGCTGTCCCTGAAGCGCTGCCGCTGGCGCGATAGCCTTCAGCCTCACGCCAAATACGAAGGCGCGTGAAACTTCTCTTTCAAGTACTGGCCGTTGCTGACCAGCGCGTCGGCGTCGTCGCGGAAGGCGGCTTCGGCGATCTTGTCGAGCTGGTTTTTCAGCAGTTGCAGTTGCTCGTTGAGCAGGTCTTTGGCGGTTTTGCCGTGCGCCAGCGGGTGCAGGCGGGCAAAGGCGGGCGGCAGGCGCACATAACCGGCCACCGTCTGCGGCAGGTCGCGGGTGACGGCGCCAATCACCGTTTGCCGCTGGTCGGGCGCCAGCATCGGACTGCCTTCGCTGCCGCTCAGGCGCGGCGCCAGCACCTGCAGCACGGCGGGAATGGCTTGCAGGGTTTTGAGCGCCTCGGCGGGCAGCTGGTGACGCGTTTGTTCAATCAGCCGCTCGACGCTTTCGGCCAGATGCGCGCCGTCGTCGCGGCGGTAGCTGTCCACTTCCAGCAGCGTCTGGCCGGGCAGCATCAAGGCGCCCGCCGCGTACAGGCCCAGGCAAATCGGCAGCCACCATTGGTTGATCACCCCGCCAAAGTAGGCGCCCAGACCGAGCAGCGCCAGCACGCAACCGGCAATGTTGCGGCTGCTGTAGAGGTAAAGCAGCGCGGCGCTGGCGCGGCTCATTGGTAACCCCGGATTTCCTTGAACACCTGCGTCAGCGGCGTGCGCGTGGCGTTGAAGACGCGCCCGCCCGTCAGGCTGGCCAGCGCTTCGAGCTGCTCGGCGCGGGCTTCGCCAAACTGGATGGCGTAGATACGCAGGCCCTTGTCCGCCTCGGGCAGCGCGCCGTACCAGGCGGCAAACTCGTCGCTGCTCAAGCCCTTGTTGCTCTCGCCATCGGTGAGCAGCACGACGGAATAAAAGCGGCTGGCATCCAGCTTGCGCCGCTGGACGGCAGCTTGATAGGCCGCCTGGGCTGCCGTGAAAATCGCCGTGCCGCCGCCCACTTGCAGCGCGTTGACGTAGCCGCGTATGGCTTGTTCGGCGGCTTCGCGCTGGCCGGTTTGCAGCGTGAAGTCTTGCGCCGGGCGCAGCGTGTCGTCAAAGGCCAGCAGGCTGATTTTTTCGCGCTCGCGCAGCCGGGCAAAGCGCCCGGAGAGCGTGCTGTCCACGCCGGTCAGGCCGAGCAGCGCGGTTTTCATTTGCGCCAGCCGATCCCCGCGCATGGAGCCGGAAATATCGAGCACAAAGCTGGAATCGGCCGGGCGGCGAATCTGGTCGTCAAACGCCTGCAGCACCGCGTCAATCACCGCCAGCCGGGCCGGAAACGGCAGCTCGATCAGCGTGGACGGATACAGCTTGGCGTCAAACGCGACTTCGGCGGCGACGGGCTTGCGGAAGGTTTGCTGCGTCATCGGCGTTTGAAATGCCGCAGAGCGCACGAAGGCGAGCAGCTTGTCGTAGTCGGCGCGCCGGGCGTTGTTCAGCAGCATCAGCGGGTAGTCTGCCGTCAGGATGCCTTCTTGCGGGTAGATCAGCGCCAGTGGCTCGGCCAGCTGGCCGCTGGCGTTGAGTGCGTGCAGGCTGGCGGCGTAGTTGATCATGCCGTCAATGCGGGCCTGCTCTTTGACATAGGCCTGCGCCAGCCAGCCGGAGGAACCGGCGGTCAGGGTTTGCGCCTTGAAAAAGGCGGTGAGGCGCTTGGCGTCGATGTCTTTTTCTTCCAGCGCGTCGCCTTTGTCGGCCAGCGCGGCGGCCAGCCCGATCAGGCCGGAAAAGCCGGTGTTGCTGGCGCTGGGGCTGGTCATGCCGAAGCTGAACTGGCCTTTTTCGGCGGCTTGGGCAATGTCTTTCCAGGTCACGCCGGGGCGGGGCTGGCCGCTGGCGTCCAGCCAGCCCAGCGCTTTGGCCTTGCTTTGTTTCAGGCCCAGCACCACGGGCGTCAGCATGGTGCGTTCGCTGGCGAGCACTTTTTCTTTCACGCCCGGCGTCAGCAGCGCGTAGCGGTTGCTGGCCAGCCAGGCGGCGTCGAAACTTTCACCGCTTTGCAGGCGCTCCACGGCTTCGAGCGTGCCCGCGTATTTAAAAACGACGCGCAGGCCGGTGGCCTGTTCCAGCGCCGGCAGCAGCGGCTCAATGTCTTTCAGCTCGGAGCCGGCCAGAATCGTGAAGCTGTTGGCGCCGGGCTGGGCGCTGGCGGCGGCGGGCGTGTTTTCTTGGCGCTTGCAGCCGCTCAGGCCGAGCGCCAGCGCCGTCAGCAACGATAGCGCCAGCAGCGCGGCGGGGAATTTTGAAAAAAAGCCTTTCACGGCGGGCAGCCGTGCCGCGTTCACAGCGCCACCGGCCCGGCCAGTTGCTGCGTCATCGCGGCGCGGGCTTTTTCGCCGCGTGAGCGGTCCAGGTACTGCTCGGAGCGCTCAATCTGGGTTTTCATCATCGCGTTGTTGCGGCCCATCGTTTCAATCGCTTTGGAGCGGAACGTGTCCATCGCGTCCATCGCCTTGAAAGTGACGTCAAAACTTTCTTTCAGCCGCTCGACGCCGATCAGCGGGTTGGCGGCGAATTCGCCACTGCGCTCGACGTGCTGGCCGAGCTGCTTGCTGCTCTCGGCAATGAGCGATTCAATCGTGCCGGACACGCCCTTGAGCATGTCCATCACCTTGATCTGGTTGCCGGTGGCGCGGGCCACGGTTTGCGCCACGGCCAGGGCGCTCATGCCGGTGGTGGCGACGCGGTCACAGCCGTTCATGACTTCGCGGCCGGTTTTTTTCAGCTCGCCCAGCGCCAGGTAGCCGTTCACCGACACGGCCAGTTGCGTGTAAAGGTCGCTCAGGTTTTGCCGGGCGTAAAACAGCACTTCCTGCTCCAGCGCCTTGGCGCGTTCCGGGTCGCTGGTTTTCAGCGCGGCGACTTGGTCCGCCAGCCGGGCGTCGAGCTGCTCGCAAAAGCGAATCGCCGCTTTCAGTCGCAGCATGGATTCCCAGAGTTTGCCGCGTGTGGCTTCGAGTTCCACCGTGTCGCGCAGCATGTCGTCGCGGGCGGTGTGCAGTTGTTCCATGGTTTTTTGCAGTTGCACCCCGGCGGTCTGGTAGGCGCGAAAGTAGTTTTGCAGCTTGTTGCCAAACGGAATGAAGCCGAGGATTTTTTGCGGCGCGAGCAAATCGCCGTCCCGGCCCGGATTGAGTTTGTCGAGCTGGCCGCGCAGATCGGCAATGGCTTTGTAGGCGGGGGAATCTTCCAGCCCGACAAAGTTGCGCTCCATGAAGCGCCCGGTCATCAGCGAAGCGGCGCTGGAGACCTCCTCCTTGCCCAGCCGGAAGGCCGAGTCCATGCGCGTTTTAAAAGCGTCGCTGTGCAGGTCTTCGCTGAGCAGCTTGCCGATGAAGTTATCGACTTGCGCATCGACCTGGTTTGAGGTTTCCGGTGACAGCGGCACGGCGTCTTTGGCGACGGGCGCGGGGATGGGCGCGAGGGTTTCGGGTGGCGTCAGCGTGAAGGTGGCGGGGGAATTCATAACGGACTCCTGATGTAAGGGTGGAATGGGCGACGGGGGCGAAGCGGGCTTTGGCGGGCTTGAGCGGGATTCAGCGGGCGTATTTCTTTTCAATCTCGGCAATCATGCGCTCCAGCACCTCAAACGAGGGCGGGTCAATCACATCGGTCAGCGTGGCGGGCACCGGCCATTTTTTGGCTTGGCTGGCCTTGGCGAACAGCGCCTGGGTGCTGGTGCGGTAGCCGTACTCAATCGCCAGCGCCTGCAGCTCGGGGTCGGTTTCCAGCAACTGGCCGAGCTTGACGCCGTTCGGGCTGATGCCGACAAAGACGTGCTTCGAAAAAATCGTCGGCTGCGGATACAGCAACACCATGTCCGGGTTGGGCGCGCTGCCGCTGGCCGCCTGACGCGCCAGGTATTCGAGGAACTGCGATTCATACACCATCACCAGCGGCGCCTTGCCCATGCCCATCGACAGGTAATCGTCAAAAGGCCCGGCGCTGGAGGCTTCCTGAAAGCCCTGTTTCAGGAAAATGCGGCCCATCAGCGGCAGCACTTTTTCCAGCTCCGCCTCGGATTGCACGACGTTGCTGTCGTTGGCGACGTAGCTGGCCAGCGCCAAATACATGGCGGCGGAGTTGGAGCTGCGCACGTCGGTGCTGGAGACCAGCAGGCTTTTGCTGACCGGGTAGGCGCTGTTGCCGGGCAGGTCTTTCCAGCGCACGCCCTGGTCCATCAGGCGCAGCAGTTTGGGCATGTCGCTCAGGTAATACGTGCCCGCCTGCTGTTTGACGAGGCCTTCGCGCTCCAGCACCGGCAGCAGCGGCTTCCACGAAGCGATCACCATTGGCGTGAAAAACGGCGTGAACACCTGCGGCGCCTTGACCGCCTGCTGGATTTTCAGCGCCGCCGGTGCGCCCGACGGGTGGGCAAAATCAAAGCGCATCAGGTCGCCGCGCTGGGCGATGGCGCGGGAACCGGCTTTTTCAAGCTGGACGCGCAGGCCGTTTTTTTGCAGGATGGCGGTCAGGCGCGGGTCGTTGAAAAAGCCTTCTTTCTCCGAGCCGATCAGGCCGCGCACGGTTTGGACTTTGGTCGCTTCGAGCTGGGCCGTTTGCTGCGCGGTATTCTGGACATGCGAGCGGTAGCCCGCCACGCCAATGCCCGCGAGCAGGATCACGGCAAGCAGCGGGCCTGTCAGACGTTTCATGGGTTTAACTTTGGTGAATTTTTGGAAAGCCCTGCGGGAGGCTTGTTTTTAACATGCGCGGGTGACGGTGCGCGGGCGGTTGGGGCGCTGGCGGTGGCGGTTTGGGGCTGCCGGAGTCGTTCATTTGATGGACAGTAAAGATGTTCTTTGTTAGATAAATTCCAGCGGTTACGATGGTTTATGATTTTTTTTTGGAATTTATGAAAATTTTGACTTTTTCAGTGTTGCATTTTTTTGCTTTTAATCACAACCCTTGATAGACTGCTGAAATACTAGCCTCGCCAGCGTAGGATTTTCTCTGGAACCATGCTGGGATGCCCGCCTTTGATGTCCACTTTGTGCAACCCGGTAAACAAATTTTTCATCTTTACCAATGCCTCATTGACCATCTTGCATATTGAGGGAGTGGATGGTTACGTGGCACCAAGTTAACTTGGTGATGCACTATTGATGGTTTTTTCTTGAAAGTGTCAACTCAGTAAATATGATTTGGTTTGAGGTTGTGCTGGGTGGAAAAGGGCTTCATCAAATTATCGACTGAGATTTTCCAGTCGGCGAACTTTGCTTTGAAGTATTTCGGCAGCTAGCTAAATGACTTGAAATTCAATAGTTCGTTAAAAAAATAGAAAAATAAAAAAGATAAAAATTGTTGCTGTAGTGTGTAAAAATAGAGTATTATTTTGGTGTTTTGATGAGTTTGGTCTAATTTTCTTAAAAATTGAACGGTTTGCTGTTGTTTTTAAACTGCTTTTAAAGACTGTAGTGGAAGTTCTGCTGGCTTTGTTGTAAATTGGTTTTAAGCAATTTTTAAAATAAGAAAAATATGTGTTTTTGTATAGTAGTGTTAGCCTTATTAAAAATCATTAAAGTATTAAGGATGGGTATGGAAATTGA
The DNA here is from genome assembly GCA_026400075.1 of Polaromonas sp. Lineage (GTDB taxonomy): Bacteria > Pseudomonadota > Gammaproteobacteria > Burkholderiales > Burkholderiaceae_C > Polaromonas. The sequence continues at coordinate 16,865 of JAPLPS010000038.1, read as the reverse complement.
TAAGAATATACCAACCGCGCGTCGAGAAATCGTGATTGGTGAAAAACTCATAGAAGTAGGTGACGATGCTTGGCAAATCCGTAACCTAACAGGTATCTCTCGGCGGGAGGAGAAAGTCCTTCTTGATGTCCCTGAGCCAACATTTACAGAGAAAGAGCCGAGTGGTTCAATAAATGTATTTGTATTAATTTTCTGGGGTGTCATTGGGTATTTTGGAACCCTATATTTCAAGCATCCAGCCTCCTTTTGGATTGGAATTTTTATTGGTTTTCTTAGTTTTTTTGACGGAAAATCATCCGAGAAGTCCGCTTGGGCAAATAGAAAATTCGCCTTTCAAAAGAAGCATGCAATTTGGAAGAAGTTAAAAGATGAGCCGCCTATTGTATATTCACTTGCAATCGAAACTAATGCAGGTTCACGACCTGTTTTCTATTCATTTGATCGAGACGGAATCGCAACAGTAGTACGTGCCGTAAAGAATGCAATGATCAGTCCTGAGCATAGCTCAAAGACTTACAATATAAATGCCATTGATCTCTCTGGCAATACTACAGTGAATAACGTTGGTTCTACCATCTACGAGCAAAATATCAAGGAGATTTACGCATGATTGTCAATAATAATAATTCAATAATTACAACACAAAAAAATATTGAAATAAGCGCTGCTAATGCCACCGCAATCAACCTGCTTGAACAAATGTCTGAGACTGTAGCGGCCGACAGAAGTCTGTCGCCTAACACACAGCACACAGTTCAGCGTGCCATAGCATTGACTGCGCGAAAGCTGGAGGATGAAAAGCCTTCAAGGGAGTATCTTTCGAAATCCTTGGATGCATTAAATGGCGTTGGGAGTGTAGCCGGGCTTTTGTTAAAACTTTTCGACCTATTCTGAGTGATCGATGAAGTCGAGCATATCGTATACCTGATTAGTCCCCAACTTCGGCCGCCCGAAGGATGCATTGAATGCGCGGCAGTCAGTGCTACAGCCCGGGCTAGTCGAGTCAAAATGGCCGGTAGGTCAAAATGGCGATTAAAACGGTACAGAACATCTGCGAGATAGAACTGACCGTACTTGGCAAAGTCAGATGTATGGTAGATGCTACTGAAAGACATTTTGAGTTTGCTCAGTAGGTGTTGAGAGCGTGGAACTGAAGTGGACTCGCCAAAGCGAGGGAGGACAATTTTCACTCAGCGCCAGCGGATTAAGCGTCCGCAGGCGGTGGTATAAATCTTGTCAAGTGCGCTGTACTACAACGCATGGTTGGCGGTTGCATAAAGAGAAATCCTGCGTTAAGCCGCTTCGCGGCTTCTCCTCCGCGCAGTCCGTCCACCCTGCAACCCCCATTTCGCTACAATAGCCCCTCTCCTGAGGAGCGTTGCAACCCACGGCATGTGGTCTAGGCTCAGGACTTTTCGCTTGCAACCACGCTCACCCGCATGTGCCTTGAGGCCGGGTGAGTCCCCATTTCCCCGACTTTCCGACCCCTCAAGGCCAGCCCGTGGCTACCCAGCCCCCTGTTTGACTTCTGACCTTTGGAGATGCTCCCCATGAATGCTGCACTGAAAACCGCCCAAAACCCCGATTGCGTGATTGCCGACCTGGCGCTGGCCGCCTGGGGCCGCAAGGAACTGACCATCGCCGAAACCGAAATGCCCGGCCTGATGGCGATCCGCGAGGAATTCGCCGACGCCCAGCCCCTGAAAGGCGCGCGCATCACCGGCTCGCTGCACATGACGATCCAGACCGGCGTGCTGATCGAAACCTTGCAAGCCCTGGGCGCCGACGTGCGCTGGGCCTCGTGCAACATCTTCTCGACGCAAGACCACGCCGCCGCCGCGATTGCCGCCACCGGCACCCCCGTGTTCGCCATCAAGGGCGAAACGCTGGCCGATTACTGGGATTACACGCACCGCATCTTTGAATTCACCGGCGCCAAGGGCACGCCCGAAGAAGGCCCGAACATGATTCTGGACGACGGCGGCGACGCGACGCTGCTGATGCACCTGGGCGCGCAGGCCGAAACCGACGCCAGCTTGCTCGCCAAGCCTGGCAGCGAAGAAGAAATCTGCCTGTTCAACTCGATCAAGGCCAAGCTGGCGCAAGACCCCACTTGGTACAGCCGCCGCCTGAAAAACATCATCGGCGTGACCGAAGAAACCACCACCGGCGTGCTGCGCCTGAACGAAATGTCGGCCAACGGCACGCTGGCGCTGCGCGCCATCAACGTCAACGACTCGGTGACGAAATCGAAATTTGACAACCTGTACGGCTGCCGCGAGTCGCTGGTCGATGGCATCAAGCGCGCCACCGATGTGATGATTGCGGGCAAGGTCGCCGTCGTGGCCGGTTACGGCGACGTGGGCAAGGGCTGCGCCCAGGCGCTGCTCGCCTTGCGCGCCCAGGTCTGGGTCACGGAAATCGACCCGATCAACGCGCTGCAGGCGGCGATGGAAGGCTTCAAGGTCGTGACGATGGAATACGCCGCCGACAAGTGCGATATTTTTGTCTCCGCCACCGGCAACAAGAACGTCATCAACTACGCCCACATGGCGGCGATGAAAGACCAGTCCATCGTCTGCAACATCGGCCACTTTGACAACGAAATCGATGTCGCGTCGCTGGAAAGCTGCACCTGGGACGAGATCAAGCCGCAGGTCGATCACGTCATTTTCCCGGATGGCAAGCGCATCATTTTGCTGGCCAAGGGCCGTCTGGTGAACCTGGGCTGCGGCACCGGCCACCCGAGCTTTGTCATGTCGTCGAGCTTTGCGAACCAGACGATTGCGCAAATCGAGCTGTTCACCAAGCAGGCCGATTACGAAGCGGGCAAGGTCTATGTGCTGCCCAAGCACCTCGATGAAAAAGTCGCCCGCCTGCACCTGAAAAAGGTCGGCGCCATGCTGAGCGAACTGAGCGACGAGCAGGCCGCGTATATTGGCGTGTCCAAAGCTGGCCCGTACAAGGCCAACACTTACCGTTACTAAAGAGACCAGGCCAGCCCGCTTTCGGGCTGGCTGGTTGATACAAAGAGATTTTTATGCGCGCTGACTTATTTTTGGTTGAACACGGCCACGCCACCACCCGCTCGCAGGCCCAGCGCCTGATTGCGGCGGGCGTACAGTGGCGGGTCGATGAAGCCGTCGCCTGGAAGAAAGTCGCCAAAAACGGCGACGAGATTCCCGGCAACGCCGAGCTGCAAGTGCTGGACACCACCGAGGCGAAATACATTTCGCGCGGCGGCCTGAAACTCGAAGGCGCGCTGAAAAGCACCGGCTTGAGCGTCAGCGGCCTGCGCTGCCTCGATATCGGCCAGTCCACCGGCGGCTTCACCGACTGCCTGCTGCAGCACGGCGCCGAGCAGGTTGTCGGCGTCGATGTTGGCCACGGCCAGCTGCACGACACCTTGCGCGCTGACGAGCGCGTCGTCTGCATCGAGGGCGTCAACGCCAGATCGCTGACCGCCGACGAGCTGGTCGAGCACCACCGCCGGGCGCTGCTCGGCGAGAGCGACGAGGGCGCGCCGCAATACGGCAACTACGCCTTTAGCGACGACGAAGACGGTCAAGACGAAGAAGGCGAAGACGCTGGCGACGGCGCCGAAGACGGCCTGGAGTCCGACGGCTTCAACCCCGTCTTCGACTTCCTGACCGGCGACCTGTCCTTCATCTCGCTGACGCTGGTGCTGCCCGCCGTGGTGCGCCTGCTCAAGCCGCACGGCCATTTGCTGATGCTGGTCAAGCCGCAGTTTGAATTGCAGCCCGGCCAGATCGGCAAGGGCGGCATCGTGCGCGACCCGGTGCATTTTGAATTTGTCGAAAAGCGCCTGCGCGACGCCTGCGCCGCGCTCGGGCTGGAAGTCAAAGCCTGGCTGGAGTCGCCGATTGCCGGTGGCGACGGCAACCGCGAGTTCTTCATCCACGCGCAAAAAGGCGAACACGTCATCGGCGAAGACCAGCCGCTGGCCGCCGCGCCCAAGCGCAAAGTGGCGCAGCGCGTCTCACGCAGCGAACTGCGCGCCCTGCGCGGCCCGCATGAAGACTCGGAAGAGGCCGAAGCCGCCCACGCCGGTCAACATGGCCCGGCCAAGCGGCGCGGCAAAAAGACAGAAGACAACTGAAAAAACGAAAAGGTCAGCGATGAAAATTCCGGTCAGTTTTGAATTCTTTCCGCCTAAAACCCCCGAGGGCGCCGACAAGCTGCGCGCCACGCGTCAGGCGCTCTACGCACACCAGCCCGAGTTCTGCTCGGTGACGTTTGGCGCGGGCGGCTCGACGCAGGAAGGCACGTTCGGCACGGTCAAGGCGATTCTGGAGGAAGGCGTGGCAGCGGCCTGCCATTTCTCCTGCGTCGGCGCGACCCAGGCGACGGTGCGTGAGCAGCTCGCCACGCTGCGGGCGATGGGCGTGAATCGTCTCGTCGCCTTGCGCGGCGACCTGCCCAGCGGCTACGGCAGCGGCGGCGAGTTTCAATATGCCAGCGACCTGGTGGCCTTTATTCGCGCTGAAACCGGCGACGCGTTTCACATCGAAGTGGCCGCCTACCCGGAAATTCACCCGCAGGCCAAATCCGCCGAAGCCGACTTGCAGGCTTTTGCCACCAAGGTCAAGGCCGGGGCCGATTCAGCCATCACGCAGTATTTTTTCAATGCTGACGCTTACTTTCGCTTTGTCGATGACGTGCAGCGGCTCGGCGTGAGCGTGCCGGTGGTGCCCGGCATCATGCCGATTACCAGTTCGACCCAGCTGATGCGCTTTTCTGACGCCTGCGGCGCGGAGATTCCGCGCTGGATACGGCTGCGGCTGCAGGGCTTTGGCGACGATACCGCGTCGATCAAGAGCTTCGGGCTGGACGTGATCACCGCGCTGTGCGAGCAGCTGCGGGCGCAGGGCGTGCCCGGCATTCATTTCTACACGATGAACCAGGCGGGTGCGACCAGCGAGATCATTCGCCGCCTGACCCCGGCTTGATGGCGGGCCAGGTTTTGGGACGTGCGCGCTGGCAGCGCGCGCTGGCGGCTGGCTTGCTGGCCTTGCTGACGGGCTGTGCAGCACCGCCGACAGCGCCGCCTGCGCCGTCGCTGCCGCCCTTGTCAACCTTGACACCTTCCGAGGCGATCAGCGCAGAGCCGGTGGCCAAGGTGGTGTTGCCGGGCGAGCCGTCGCGCTTGAGCGCGCTGGCCAGGCGCTTGCTGGACAAATTCAGGCGCACGCCTGAGCCTGTCGCCGAGCCTGCACCAGCCCCTGCGGGCGAGGCGGACGTCGATGAAAAATACCGCTTTACCGGCGAAGCGGCGCTGGAACTTGAGCGCGGCCATGCGTCCTGGTACGGCGGGCGTTTCAACGGGCGGCCCACCGCCAGCGGCGAGACCTACGACAAGTACGCGCTGACGGCGGCGCACAGAACCCTGCCTTTCGGCACCATCGTGCGCGTGCGCAGCCTGGCGCTGGGGCGCGAGGTCGATGTGCGGATTAACGACCGGGGGCCATTTGCGCCCGGCCGCGTGATTGACCTGAGCCAGGCCGCCGCCGAGGCACTGGGCCTGACGGGCGCCGGTGTGGGCCAGGTGTCGCTGAATGTGGCCGAATCAGTCCAGAAGGCTGCTGGTTCGCGCCAGCCGCAGACCCGCAGCCGCACGAAAAACAGCAGCAAAAGCAGCAGTAAAAGCAGCAGTACAAGCGCAAAACATAGCGCCAAAGCCAGCCCCAAGCGCAGCGCTGGCAAGAAGCGCTGATTTTTCCCCGCCAGCGCTGCGCTGGCGGCCATCCTGCGCGGCTTGCTTACCACTGAGCGCCCGGCCTTTTTAGCGCCGCCCGCTTTAACCTTTCTGCTGAACCGGTGACTGCGGCCGGTGCGTCAAAATTATTCATGACTTACTAGAATTTCAGGAATTACTGAAACTTCAAGAAGCTAAACCATGAATCTCGCACCCCTGACCCAGCGTTTTGTCCTGCACTTCGGCGAGATGGGCAGCCGCTGGGGCATCAACCGCACCGTCGGCCAGATTTATGCGCTGCTCTACGTCTCGCCGCGCGCGCTGAACGCCGACGACATCGCCGAGGCGCTGGCGTTCTCGCGCTCGAACGTCAGCATGGGCCTCAAAGAGCTGCAGTCGTGGAACCTGGTGCGGCTGCAGCACCTGCCCAACGACAGGCGCGAATACTTTCAGGCCCCCGAAGATGTCTGGGCGATTTTCCGCACGCTGGCCGAAGAGCGGCGCAAGCGCGAGATCGACCCGACGCTGTCGATGCTGCGCGACGCGCTGATGGAGCAGCCTTCCAGCGCCGACGATCAGCACGCCCAGGAACGCATGAAGCAGATGCACGACCTGATCGAGCTGATGACCGGCTGGCTGGCGGACGTGCAAAAGATGGACTCGGCCACGCTCATCAGCCTGATGAAGATGGGCGCCAAGGTGCAAAAGCTGCTGGCGGTCAAAGACAAGGTGGCCAGCACTGTGAAAGCCGGATTCACAAGCCGCGCCCCGGCGGTTGCTCCGGCGCTAGAAACCCCGGCCGCTCTGGCCGATGAACCCAGGAGCTGATGATGGACGGACTCGACGCTTTCGTGCTGGCGCGGCTGCAGTTTGCCGCGAACATGACTTTTCACATCCTGTTTCCGACGATCAGCATTTCGCTCGGCTGGGTGCTGCTGTTTTTCAAGCTGCGCTTTGTCAAAACCGGCGCGCAGCACTGGATGGACGCTTACCAGTTCTGGGTGAAGATTTTTGCGCTGACCTTTGCGCTGGGCGTGGTCAGCGGCATCACGATGAGTTTTCAGTTCGGCACCAACTGGCCGGGTTTCATGAAAACCGTCGGCAACATCGCCGGGCCGCTGCTGGCCTACGAAGTGATGACGGCCTTTTTTCTGGAGGCAACGATGCTGGGCGTGATGCTGTTTGGCCGCAAGCGCGTCAGCGAAAGAACCCACACCATCGCCACGCTGCTGGTGGCGGGTGGCACCACGCTGTCGGCTTTCTGGATTCTGGCGCTGAACTCGTGGATGCACACGCCCGCCGGGTTTGAAATGATCGATGGCCAGGCGCATGTGACGAGCTGGTTCGAGGTGATTTTCAACCCGTCGTTTCCCTACCGCTTCACGCACATGATGCTGGCCTCGGGGCTGACGGTGGCGTTTTTGGTGGCGGGCGTGTCCAGCTACCGCTGGCTGCGCGGTGAGCGCGGCGCCGAAGCGATGGCGGGCCTGAAAACCGGCGTCTATCTGGCCGCCATCCTGATTCCGCTGCAGATCGTGGCGGGCGACTTTCATGGCCTGAACACGCTGCACCACCAGCCCGCCAAGCTGGCCGCAATGGAAGGCATCTGGGAAACCCAGAAAGGCGTGCCCGCCGTGCTGTTCGCGCTGCCCGATCAAAAGACCCGCAGCAACCAGTACGAAATCGCGATTCCGAAACTGGCGTCGCTCTACCTGACGCACAGCCTCGACGGCGAGGTCAAGGGTCTGAATGAGTTTGAAGGCAAGCATCCGCCTGTCGCGCCAGTGTTCTGGGCCTTTCGCATCATGGTCGGTGTCGGGCTGCTGATGCTGGCCGTCAGCTGGGCCAGCGTGCTGCAGCTCGCCCCGTGGAAAAAAGGTGTCTCCCGCGACCTGACCGTCTGGCATGCTCGGGCGCTGGTGGCGATGACGTTTGCTGGCTGGGTGGCGCTGATTGCGGGTTGGTACCTGACCGAAATTGGCCGCCAGCCCTGGCTGGTGACTGGCGTGCTGACGGCGGCTGATGCGGCCTCCAGCGTGCCCGCGCCCCGGATTGCGCTGACGCTGGCGCTGTACCTGACGCTCTACATCGGGCTGCTGACGGCTTACATCTCGGTGGTGTTTTACCTGGCCCGGTCGAAAAAACCGGCGGGCCAGTCTTCGGGCGCGGGCCTGGAAGACGATCTCAATGTGTTGAACTACCCGGAAAAAGAAGGTGCCGCCCATGCTTGATCTCGCCCCTGACCTGAGCCAGGCCGCTGGCTGGATGCCGATTGTGTTTCTCGTCGTGATGGGGCTGGCGATGCTGGCCTATGTGATTCTGGACGGCTACGACCTCGGCGTCGGCGTGCTGATGCACCGCGCCAGCGAAGACGACAAAGACACGATGATTGCCAGCATCGGCCCGTTCTGGGATGCCAACGAAACCTGGCTGGTGCTGGGCGTGGGCATTTTGCTCACCGTGTTTCCGCTGGCGCACGGCGTGATTCTGGGCGCGCTCTACCTGCCGGTGGCGCTGATGCTGATCGGCCTGATGCTGCGCGGCGTGGCCTTTGATTTTCGCGTCAAGGTACACGCGGCGCGCAAGCCGCTGTGGAACCGGCTGTTTTATGCCGGGTCGCTGCTGGCGGGCTGGAGCCAGGGCTATATGCTCGGTTCGCTGATTACCGGCTTTGCCTCGAACGGCTGGATCCTCGTTTTCAACGCGGTGATCGGGCTGGCGCTGGTGGCCGCGTACAGCCTGATCGGCGCGGGCTGGCTCATCATCAAGACCGAAGGCGCGCTGCAGCTGCAGGCGGTGCGCTGGGCGCGCACCAGCCTGTGGTTTGTCATGGCGGGCGTGGCGGCGATTTCAATCGCCACGCCGCTGGTCAGCCCGCGCATCTTTGAAAAATGGTTTGCATTTCCGAACCTGGTGCTGCTGTTGCCGATTCCGGCAGCCACGGCTGTGCTGTTCTGGGTGATTCACCGCAGCCTGCAGCGCCTGCCGACGCGGCTGGCGCAGGGCAACGAATACGGCGCCTGGGTGCCGTTCGGCGCGACGGTGGGCGTGTTTTTGCTGGCGTTTTACGGCCTGGCCTACAGCCTGTTTCCGTGGCTGGTGATGGACCAGATCACCATCTGGCAAGCCGCCAGCGCGCCCGAGGCGATGGGCGTCATTCTGGCCGGTGCGGCCGTGGTGCTGCCGATGATCGTCGGCTACACGGTGTTTTCCTACCGCGTGTTCTGGGGCAAGAGCACGGCGCTGAAGTATTGAGCCGCCGGACGGCGCCATCGCGCAATAGATGGTGCCCGGCGGCTGGCTTGGCTTTTAGCCGCCGTGTTCCAGCGTGAACCCGGCGTTGCGATCCTGGCCGAGCAGCGCGACCATTTGCGGCAGCGCGGCGTTCAGATCGGCCTTGAGCGTGTGCGGCGGGTTGATGATGAACATGCCGCTGGCAGGCAGACCGGGGCGAATCACTTCGCCTTCGCTATCTGTAATCAGCTTGCTTGATTTCACGGTCAGCGTCGCGTGCAGCCAGCTGCGCCCGGCCTTGACGGCCAGCGTTTTCAGCTTGCGCGGCAGGTCGTGCGCTTCCGGGCGCGGAATGATCGGATACCAGACCGCGTAAGTGCCGGTGGCAAAGCGCTTGACCGAATCGGCCATGCAGGCGGAGACGCGCAGGTAATCGGTCTTCATTTCATAGCTCGGGTCGCACAGCACCATCGCGCGGCGTGCGGGCGGCGGCAAAAAGGTTTTCAGCCCTTCAAAGCCGTCTTCGCGGGCCACGGCCACCTGGCGGCCGACGCCGAGCTGCTCGATGTTGCCGGTCAGTGATTTGAAATCGGTCGGGTGCAGCTCAAACAGTTTGAGTTTGTCGCGCCCGCTCAGGAACTGCTGCTCGATGAAGGGTGAGCCGGGGTAGATTTTCAGGTGCGCCGGGTCGCCGGTCTGGGCGAAATGCGGGTTCAGCTTGCGCAGAACGTCCAGGTAATCCTGTAGCGCGGGCGCCCAGGGGTAGGCGCTGGCGGCGGGGGCTGGGGCGGCTGCATCGGCTTTTTTGCCTGCAGCCGCTGGCTTTGGCGGCTGCGTCTGGGCGGTTTTGGCCGCCGTGAGCAGCTTGAAAATGCCCTCGCTGGCTTCGCCGCTGGTCTCGGTGTAGTCGCCGTCAAGGCGGTACAGTCCGGCACCGGCGTGGGTGTCGATCACGGTCAGGGCCGTGTCTTTTTGGGTCAGGTATTTCATCAACGCAATCAGGCAAGTGTGCTTGAGAACGTCGGCATGGTTGCCTGCGTGGAAGGCGTGTCGGTAAGAAAACATCGCTGGATGGTAGCAGGGGGCGGGGCGGGCGGCCTTTAAATAGCAGACAAGGCATGCAATTTCAGGGCTATGTGCAGCGGCAGTGCGCTTTGAAACGTCCGTCGGCGCGCTTTGATGCCGGATACTGTGATCGGATCAGACCTCTCCTTGCTTCAAACCTCTTTATTGCGTGTCATGACAACATTCCTGCGCCCTGCTGCCCAGCAGCTTCTCGCCCGCTTGAGCGTCCCCAAGCCTGATGACAAAGAAGATTTTTTTGGCCCGTACGAGGAGCCGCCAGATATTTCATCGCTTTCACGCGAGGAGCTGGGGGCGATTTGGGGCGCGGTGGATCGCGCCGACTCGGCCTTTGACAGCCATAGTCGTTCCGCGCGCAGTACGGCTTATGACATCAAGCGCGAGGTGTATGAAATGCGGTATGCGTTTTTTTTGACCGATGCGCAGGTGCTCGATTATCTGGAACGCACCGAGGGTGATGGCCGGGATTGGCACCGTGTACTGGAAGCCCTTGCCTGGCGCAAGGACAGAACCTTGCCGCTGCCAGCGCTCATGGTGCAGCAACTGCGCCGGATTCTGGGCGACATAAAACCCTCTCTTTCCAGTACGAGCTTTTGCGGTATCGCGTATCGGGAGGATGGGGGAAAGAACGGGCTGGTGGCTTTGTGCGTTGCGCGTCATCTGCAGCGAGACGGGGGCGGCCCCGAGGTGGACGAGTTGATGCAGGTGCTGCGTCAGTCATGCGCGCAGACGCACTACAAACGGATGGCGCTGGAGCTGGAGCTGTCGCTCACGCGTGAGGAGTTGTCCAGGCATTACGGGCCGACGAGTGATTTTGACTACCGCGATGATCCGCGTTACAGCAATTTGTTCGAGGACGTGCTGCGTGACGCCTGCGCGCGGGTCGAGGCCATCCACCGTGGTGAGCTGCCCTATGTGGGCTACAAGGCGTTTGCCGATGGCGATGCGGATCTGGTCGCCGCTGCCTACCGATTTTTGGTGCGCGGCAACGCGCCGTGGCTGGCGGGGCTGACCCACCGATTGCTGCTGCTCGTCAGCCATGCCCCGGACATGAAATCCAAGTCGTTGCCTTCGCAGACAGTCTGCTGCAGGCTGGCCGAAGAGATCATGGAGCATCCGACGCCAGAAGGCATTGCCAGCCTGGAGGAGGCGGCCAAGCTGGCCATCAATGCCACTGTCAAAGCAGTTCTGACAAAACGCATCCTGCAGGCCAAAGCCGCTTTTGCACTACGGCTCGATGTTGCGCTTGATCTGGTGGCCAGCGCCGAGCCGAACAAAAAGCAGCAGACCAAGCTGGCCACCTTGCTGCAGGAGCGCTACGGGACGGGGCTGGATTTTTCTCTGGCGCACTGGCGGGACACGCTGTGCCTGTCCAGCGGCGCAGGAGCCTTCACCCAAGGCCTGATCTGGCTGGCGCAGCCAAGCGATGCGGATATCGGGCTGGCCTTCATGGCCGAGCCGTGCGAGGGCGGCTTGCGCTTGACCGACTGTCACGGTGCTGCGCTGCATATCGCCGAAGGGGCACGCATCCGCCTGTGGCACCCGCTGCCCGCTTGTCCTGAAGAGCGTCTGGCCTGGCAGCAGCGGCTCACTCAGCGCCAACTGCGCCAGCCGGTGGCGCAAGCCTTTCGCGCGTGCTACCAGCCGCTGCCCCAAGAGCTGGAAAGGCCGCCAGTCGAGGAATTCCCCTACAGGAGGGTGAATGAAAGCCGACGCTTTGCCGACTTGACACTCTCGCTCCAGCCGCTGCTCAGCCTGGCGCGCCGTGAAGGCTGGAAAATGAGCCGGGATTACTGCCTGGTGCGTTCGTTTGGCACGTTGCAGGTCTTTTTTGAAGTGGGGGCGAGGCTGTGTATCGGGATGAGCGGTCAAGCCCCCTCCATGTCTGTGACTTTCTGGAAGGGGGCTGAGAACTTCCGCCCGACGCCTGTGCCGATCAAGGACGTGCCGCCTGTGTTGTATTCCGAAGCCTGCTACGCGGTGGCTTTGCTGGTCAGCGCGGCAAGTTCCCCGCAGAGGGCGCAAGCGTAAATCAAGCCCGAACCCGCTCCCAGCTCAAACCAAACTTCAGCAGGTATTTGCGAAGCCGGTCGGCGTCGTTGAGCACGGCGCGCTGGCTGCGCGAGACGTTGAACAGGGCGCGCCCGGATGCGCTCAGGCTGGCTGCAAACGCCGATTTGCATCGCCTTGAGGCATTGGCTGATGATCGTAATTATTGGGAAATGGCCGGAGATTTCTCGTGCAGAATCTGCGCCGTGCCATAGATCTGGCTATTCCCGGAATTTTTCGATAAGGTGCCAATAACCTTGCCGTATAAATGAAGATCACCGCCATTGTTGATGACATTTCCTGCAACCGTTCCATAAATTATGGCGCTTCCTCCGGCGTGGAGGGTAATGTCATCAGTGCTTGTTCCGTAGAAAAGCAATGCGCCACCACTCTGGACGAAAATTTTTACATTGACCGGGTTGATGAGCGCAATTCTGGAGTAAATGAATAAGTCGTCAGTAATTTTTTCGTCAAGAAACTGAAATTCACTTTTATGGATATCCTTGATGGAGAGATAAGTAATCTTTTTGACTTTTGAGCTTTCGTCTGGCGTGGCGGATTCAGATGCCGTGCTTTTGCGTTTTAGATTTGATCTTGGCGCAAGCGTAAATCAAGCCCGAATCCGCTCCCAGCTCAAACCAAACTTCAGCAGGTATTTGCGCAGCCGGTCGGCATCGTTGACCACGGCGCGCTGGCTGCGCGAGACGTTGAACAGTGTGCGCCCGGCGTCGCTCAAGCTGGCGCTCTGGCGGCACACGTCAATCACCGCTTGCAATTGCAGCCGGTCGAATTCATCGAGCGGCGCGGCGGTTTCGCCCAGCAAATCATCCAAGGAAACGCCACTCGCAGCTCCAGCTTGGCCGGGCTTGTTCCACAGCCAGCGCAGGCGGGCGATTTCGGCCTGAACCAGTTCGACGCTGATACGCCCGTTTTCCGCCAGCGTGGCCAGCCGCGTGGTGGAGGCACTTAAATCGCGGAAATTGCCGCGCCACAGCGCCGCGCCGGACTGGGCAAACGCCAGATAATCGGCCCGCGCCTCGCGGGTAAAACGCACCTGCCGCCCCAGCGCCTGCGCGGCCAGCGCCAGCAGGTGATCGACATTGGGTTCAATGTCTTCGCGGCGCTGCGCCAGGCCGGGCAGCACGTAAGACCACAGGTTGATGCGCGCAAACAGGTCTTCGCGAAAGCGCCCGGCGGCCACTTCGCCGCGTAAATCCCGGTTCGTGCCGACGATCAATTGAAAATCGCTTTGCACCTCAAGGTCTGAGCCGAGCGGCAAAAAGCGTTTTTCCTCCACGGCTTTGAGCAGCATGGCCTGCTCGTCGCGGCCCAGCTCGCCGATTTCGTCGAGGAATAAAACGCCCTGGTGCGCGGTTTTCAGCAGCCCGGCGCGCTCGGTGGCCGCGCCGGTGAACGCGCCTTTTTTGTGGCCGAACAGGGCAGACACCGCCCCGTCGCCGCGCAGCGTGGCGCAGTTGACATCGACAAAAGCGCCGCTGACCAGGTGGCGCGATTTTTTCAGCTCGTACATGCGCCGCGCCAGCATGGATTTGCCCGCGCCGGTCGGGCCGGTCAGCAGAATCGGCGCGGTGCTGCGCACGGCGACGCGCTCGATTTCATCGATCAGCGCGTTGAAGCCGGGGTTGCGCGTAGCGATGCCGCTTTTTAAAAACGACACCGCGTCTTGGCGCGCCGTGAGCAGCCGCGCGTTGATCGCGTCGTAGCGCGACAAATCCAGGTCGATCAGCTCGTAGCTGCCGGGGTCGTGGCTGCCCTGGCGGCGCGGCGGGGCGGTTTGCAGCAGCACGCCGGGAATAAAGCGCGCTTCCACCATCAAAAACAGGCAGATTTGCGCCACATGCGTGCCGGTGGTGATGTGCGCCCAGTAGTCTTCCTGCTCGGTGTCGAACGGGTACGCCTTGAGCCAGTCGTACAGCGCGCCATAAACCTCGCCGAAATCCCACGGATTGGCCAGCGTCATTTCGGTCAAGCGCACCTCGGTGCCGGGCGAGAGCTGGGCGATGTCGGCCAGCACCGTGCGCGCCAGTTTCAGGTGGCGAATGTCGTGCAGCAGCTCGATGCGCGCTACTTCCAAATCGTCGTGCTGGGCAAGTGATACCGTGGGCCGCCATTTGTCCCAGCGCGCCGGGCTGGTTCCTGAATCGAGCTGGCTGCCGAGAAAACCGAGGATGACTTTGCGTTTCATCGGGCTAGTTTACTAGCTGGAATTATAAAAAGTAACCGGTTTTGTGCCGGATGAATTCAGGCGGTGGCGGGAGAATTTTAAAAATTTCCAGTTAAATCAATGGCTTGCATTTCAAGCTGAAAAATCCGGCGAATCTGGCACAGTCGATGCAATAAGGACTGCGACTGGCTTCAAAGGAGTGGCCGGTTCAAGTCAACCAGAAAGCAAAAAAATGAATCACAACATCCATCCCGTCAACGGCGGCGTCCCCGTCAAAATGTGGACGCAGGGCGTGCCGGTCGAAGCCGAGGCGCTTAAGCAGCTGGAAAACACCGCCCGGCTGCCGATTGTGTTCAGCCACGTCGCGGCCATGCCCGACGTTCACTACGGCATCGGCGCGACGGTGGGCAGCGTGGTGGCCACGTTTAAAGCGATTATTCCGGCCTCGGTCGGCGTCGATATCGGCTGCGGCATGATTGCCTGCAAGACGACGCTGCGCGCCGAAGACCTGCCCGACAACCTGGCACCGCTGCGCAGCGAAATCGAAAAAGCCGTGCCCCACGGCATGACGCCCAAAGAGCAGCGCCGTGGCGGCAGCCGTGACCGGGGTTCGTGGGAAAACCCGCCCAACGAAGCCGACGCCGCCTGGGCGCAACTGGCCGACGAGTTTGACGCGATTTGCCAGGATTACCCGCGCCTGAAAAACACGAATAACTACCGCCACATGGGAACGCTGGGCGGCGGTAATCACTTCATCGAGGTCTGCCTGGACGAGGCGGGCGCGGTCTGGATCATGCTGCACTCGGGTTCGCGTGGCGTGGGTAACGCCATCGGCACGCACTTTATCGAGCTGGCCAAAAAGGATGCGGAGCTGCATCAGCGCAACCTGCCCGACAAGGATTTGGCTTATTTCGAGGAAGGCGCGCAGTATTTCGGCGACTATGTGCGCGGCGTCGGTTGGGCGCAAAAGTTCGCCAAGCTCAACCGCGAAGTGATGATGCAGCGCACGATTGGCGCGCTGCGCAAAATCATTTCAAAGCCGTTTCAAACGCATATCGAGGCGGTCAATTGCCACCACAACTATGTGTCCAAAGAAACCCATTTTGGCCAGGATGTGTTTGTGACGCGCAAGGGCGCCGTGAGCGCCAAGGCGGGCGAGCTGGGGATTATTCCGGGCAGCATGGGTGCGCGCAGCTTTATCGTGCGCGGCAAGGGAAACCCCGAGAGCTTTATGAGCTGCAGCCACGGCGCCGGACGCGCCATGAGTCGCACGAAAGCGAAAAAGCTGTTCACGCTGGCCGATCAGATCGAAGCCACCAAAGGCGTGGAATGCCGCAAGGACGAGTCGGTGATCGACGAGATTCCGATGGCTTATAAAGACATCGACGCGGTGATGGCGGCGCAGACGGATCTGGTAGAGGTGGTTTATACGCTTAAGCAGATTATGTGCGTGAAGGGTTGAAAAATAAAAAAGACGAAAGATGCTTGATGATTTAGCATAAAACCTTTCTCGGTAACTATTTCGACGGTTATCGGGAGTGCTAAAGTTGCACGAAGCTCCGATGAAATTACACCTGAAGTTTGGGGTGGAATCGTGGCCATCGTCCAAGCCGCGTCAAAGTCGGGCGGCTTTGGGCTTAAGTTTCCAGAGAACTGCCCTGATGGACAGGGGCCAGTCGGAACCGATGAATCCTTACTATCCCAGCGTCTTCGAGCTGAAATTCCAGAATTGGAGTGGCCGTTGCAAACCATTCTGGGGGGCGGTGGCTATTTTGACGATAAACAACCCTTTGCTCCCGATACTTTGGTCGTCTTGGATTTCATTGAGTTTTGCTACAGATCAATTGCAAAACCTATTCAAGGGTCATTTCATTCATTCTTCAAACACCATCACTTAACCTTTGATGACCAAGCTGGAAAAGATGAATTCAGGGAGTCTATAAACCTTATTTTATCAAGAAATGGATTGGTTTACGAACTGTCCAAAAATGGGGAAATAATTAGATTGGTGCCTGATGTATTGCAAGAGGCCTTGGCGAGGTCGGCAATTAAAACTGGCGATTTACAGTTGGATCGGATGCTTGAAGAGGCCAAACAAAAGTTTTTGAATCCGAAACAATCTGAAAGAGCTATTGGGCTTGAGAAATTATGGGATTGCTGGGAAAGACTCAAATCCTCAGAGAATCCATCTAATAAAAAAATCTCAGTAGCGATGCTGCTTGAAAAAGCAGCATCTGAAATTCAATTTCGCGAAATGCTTAACCGTGAAGCTAAAGAGCTTACTGACATTGGTAACTCATTTCATATTCGTCACGCTGAAGTCACGCAGCAGCTAATTACGAGTTCAAGTCATATTGACTATTTATTTCATCGACTTTACTCTATGATCTTGCTGTTATTGCGTAAATAGCATCTGCTTAATTGGGTGGATTCAAAATTAAACTACTATCAAACATGGGTAGTGATTTAATCTGACTTTTGCGGCAGACTGAAAGGAGTTCCACCCATGATCGTCGAAGAAATCAAGCATCTGTGCCCTGATTGTGGCAGCGATCAGCTCAAGCGCAACGGGTTCACTGGCGGAGGAAAGCAAAAATA
>JAPLPS010000284.1 GCA_026400075.1 Polaromonas sp. | reverse complement strand
GGTGCTCAGTGTCTGGCGCGTCAGCGCCAGCAGCTCGTCGTCGGCCAGCAGGCTCAAATAGCTGTTGGCGACGGCGGCAATCAGGCTGATTTGCGCGCTCTTGCGGGCTTCTTCGGTGGCGAGGTATTGGTTCAGCGCCGTTTCTTTGAGGCTGCTGACGCGGCCAAAAAAATCCAGCTCATAAGCCGTCACCGCCAGACCGACGTTGTAGGAACTGTTCATACCGCCATCGGAATTGGGCGCACGCGAGCCGGTCAACGCGCCGTTGATCGTCGGCAACTGGTCGGCGCGCTTGATCTGGAATTGCGCTCTGGCCTGCTCGATATTCAGCACGGCTACGCGCAAATCGCGGTTATTGACCAATGCCAGTTCAATCAAACGCTTGAGCTTGGCATCGGCAAAAAAATCCTGCCAGGCGACGCTGGCGGCGGGCGCTGACGCCGTTGCGACAGCAGCAGGCGCGGCGCTGGCGTAGCTCGGAAAGCTACCCGCGACCGGCGCGGCCGGGCGCTGATACGCCGGAATCATCGAGCAGCCGCTGGCCAGCAGCGCCGCCGCGCTCACGGCCAGCAGGGGAAAAAGTCGGAGTTTCGTCATGGGGATGCTTTCAATGCGTTGAGTCATGGCGGCCAGCGTCTGCGGGTTTCGGGTGGTGTTCCGCGTAAAGCTGTTGCTGGCGCTCGCTGTCATGGAAAAAGCCCCGGATCACCACAAAGAAAATCGGCACAAAAAACACCGCCAGCACCGTGCCGGTAATCATTCCGCCGATCACCCCCGTGCCGATGGCGCGCTGGCTGGCCGAACTCGCGCCGGTGGCAATCGCCAGCGGCAGCACGCCGAGCATGAACGCCATCGAAGTCATGATGATGGGCCGGAAACGCAGGTGCGCGGCGGTCAGCGCCGCTTCAACCACGCCCTTCCCCTGCGCCTGCAGCTCTTTGGCAAACTCGATGATCAAAATCGCGTTCTTCGCCGACAGGCCGATGATGGTGATCAGGCCGACCTGGAAATACACGTCGTTGGCGTAGCTGCGCAGCAAAGTGGCCAGCAGCACGCCGACCACGCCCAGCGGCACGACCAGAATCACCGCCATCGGAATCGACCAGCTTTCATACAGCGCGGCCAGGCACAGAAACACCGCCAGCACCGCAAAGCCGTACAGAATCATCGCCTGCGAACCGGCGAGTTTTTCTTCACGTGACTGGCCAGTCCACTCAAAGCCGAAGCCTTGTGGCAGTTGGGCGGCCATTTTTTCCATCTCGGCCATCGCCGTGCCGGTGCTGTAGCCGGGCGCCGCCGAGCCGCTGATACGCATGGCCGGGTAGCCGTTGTAGCGCACCGTCTGCATCGCGCCCTTCACCCAGCGCGTGCTGGCAAACGCCGACAGCGGCACCGGCTGGCCTTGCGTGTTGCTGGCGTTGAACGTAGCTCGAACCCAGCGCGGTGGACAGCGCGGCGTTGATCGCATCAAAGCTCACGCCCAGCGCATTCGCCTTGTCGCGGTCAATGTCGAGCTGGAGCTGCGACGCGTCTTCCAGGCCATCCGGGCGCACCTGCGCCAGCACCGGGTTTTTGCTCGCCATGCCGAGCATCTGGTTGCGCGCCGCCAACAGCGCCTCGCTGCCCGCACCGGCGCGGTCTTGCAGCCGGAAGGAAAAGCCGCTGGCGTTGCCCAATTCAGGAATCGGCGGCGGGCTCAGCGGGTAAATGAAGGCATCACGAATCCCGGACAGCGCGCCAAAAGCGCGTTTGGCCAGCGCGTCGGCCTGCTGGCTGGGCTGCTTGCGCTCGTCCCAGTCTTTCAGCGTGACGAAAGCCAAACCGGCGTTTTGCCCCTGGCCGGAAAAGCTGAAACCGAGCACGCCGACCATGCTTTGCACCTCGGGCTGCTTGAGCATGAAGCCTTCGACCTGCTCGACGACGGCGCGGGTGCGCTCGACCGTTGCGCCGGGCGGCAATTGGATGTTCACCAGCAGCGTGCCCTGGTCTTCGGCGGGCAAAAACGATGTCGGCAGGCGCACATAAATCACGCCGACGACGCCGATGATGGCCGCGTAAATCACCAGATAGCGCCCGGCGCGCTTCAGCAGCCGCGCGACAAAGCCTTCATAGCCCTTGGCGGTGCGCGAAAAGCCCCGGTTGAACCAGCCGAAAAAGCCGGTTTTTTCATGGTGATGACCGGCCTCGACCGGCTTGAGCAGCGTGGCGCACAGCGCCGGTGTCAGCGACAGCGCCAGAAAGGCCGAAAAGCCAATCGACGCCACCATCACGGCAGAAAACTGGCGGTAAATATTGCCGACCGAACCGGCAAAAAATGCCAGCGGCACAAACACCGAGATCAAGACCACGGTCACGCCGATGATGGCGCCGGAAATCTGGCCCATCGCCTTGCGCGTGGCTTCGAGCGGCGGCAAGCCCTCTTCGCTCATGATGCGCTCGACGTTTTCGACCACGACAATCGCATCATCGACAACGATGCCGATGACCAGCACCATGCCGAACATGGTCAGCACGTTGATCGAAAAACCCAGCGCCAGCAGCGTGGCAAACGTGCCCAGCAGCGCCACCGGCACGACGATGGTGGGAATGACGGTGTAGCGCCAATTCTGCAGAAACAAAAACATCACCAGAAACACCAGCACAATCGCCTCGACCAGCGTCTCGGCCACCTGGCTGATCGAAATTTTGACAAAGCGCGAGCTGTCGTAGGGAATCGTGTAGTTCACGCCCTGGGGAAAGTAGCGCTTGAGTTCATCCATCTTGGCGCGCACGGCTTTGGCGGCGGCCAGCGAGTTGCCGCTGGGCGCGAGCTGCAGGCCGATGCCGGTGGCCGGTTTGCCGTTCAGGCGCGCCGAGGTGGCGTAAGTCTGGGCGCCGAGCTCGATGCGGGCCACGTCTTTCAGGCGCACGCTGGAGCCGTCGGTGTTGGCGCGCAGCACGATGTTGCCGAACTGCTCGACGCTGTAAAGTTGGCCGTTCACGACCACGGTCGCGGCGATGCCCTGCCCGGCGACATTGGGCAAATCGCCAATCGTGCCGGAGGCAATCTGCGCGTTTTGTGCCCGGATGGCACTGGTCACGTCCGCAGCCGAGAGTGAAAAACCGGTCAGCTTGGCCGGATCAATCCAGATACGCATGGCGCGCTCGGTGCCGAACAATTGCGCCTGGCCGATGCCGGGCAGCCGCTGGAGTTCAGGAATCACGTTGCGCGAGGCGTAGTCGCCCAGCGCAATCGGGTCAATCGCCGGGTTGTCCGACGACAGCATCGTGAACAGCAGGAAATTCGAGCGCGATTTGTCCACGCGCACGCCCTGCTGCGTCACCGCCGAAGGCAGGCGCGGCGAGGCGCGTGACAGGCGGTTTTGCACATCGACCTGGGCCAGATCCGGGCTGGTGCCGGTTTCAAACGTCAGCGTCAGCGTGCCGGTGCCGTTCGCTTGGGAGACCGACTCCATGTAGATCAGGCCGGGCGAGCCGTTCATCTCGCGCTCGATGACGCTCAGGACGCTGTCTTCCAGCGTCTTGGCCGACGCACCGGGGTAGCTGGCGGTGACCACAATCGAGGGCGGCGCCACCGGCGGGTACTGGGAAATCGGCAGCTGGGTGATGGCAACGCTGCCCAGCACCACGATAAACAGCGCAATCACCCACGCAAAGATGGGGCGCTCAATAAAAAACTTGGCCATGCGGTGCGCTCCTTATTTCGCAGCGGCTGAAGCGGCAGGCGCGGCGGCGCTAGCCAATGAAGCCGCAGGCGCGGCCCCACCCGGCGTCCAAGGCACAGCTTTAACCGGCGTGCCGGGCGGCATCATCTGCAGCTTCTGGAAGCCATCGACCATCACCTGTTCGCCCGCTTTCAGGCCGCTGAGCACCACCCATTGCGCGCCTTTGGCCGAGCCAATCTTGACCGGGCGCGGCGCGACCTTGCCGTCGCTGCCGACGACCATCACCGTGTCGCCCTGCGCGGTGCGCGTGACGGCCTGCTGTGGCAGCGTGATGGCGTTGCTGGCCTGCGCCTGCTCCAGCCGCACGCGCACATACAGCCCCGGCAGCAACTGGCCGCCGGGATTGGGCACTTCGGCGCGCAGCGTGATCTGGCCCGTCGTCGCATCGACGGTCAGGTCAGAAAACAGCAGGCGGCCCGGCTGGGCGTATTCCGTGCCATCTTCAAGCACGATGCGCACCGCCGCCGCGTCCACGCCGCTGGCGCGCTTGAGCTGACCGCCCGCCATCGCGGCGCTCAGCTTCATCACGTCCGAAGCCGACTGGGTGAAGTTGACGTACATCGGGTTCACCTGCTGGATGACGGCCAGTTGCGTCGCTTCGCCCTGCCCGACCAGCGCGCCTTCCGTCACCAGCGAGCGGCCAATGCGACCCGAAATCGGCGCCGTTACCGACGCGTAAGCCAGCGTGATGCTGGCCGTCTGCACATTGGCCTTGGCCACGGCAACATCGGCGGCGGCCTGCTTTTGTGCGGCCACGGCGTTGGCGTATTCCTGCTTGCTGATCGCATTGGCTTCGACCAGCGGCTGGTAGCGCTCGGCCAAGGCACTGGCCTGGGCCAGATTGGCCTCGGCGCGGGCTTGGCCAGCTTTGGCGCTGGCGACAGCGGCGGCATAAGGCGCAGCATCAATCATGAACAGCGGCTGGCCCGCTTTGACATCGCTGCCTTCGGTGAACAGGCGCTTTTGCAAAATACCGGCGGCGCGCGCCCGCACCTGCGCGACGCGCGAGGCTTCGAGGCGGCCGGGCAATTCGGTGACCAGCCCGACATCGCCCGGCGCCACCGTGATCACGCCGACTTGCGGCGCGGGCGGCGGGCCACCGGCACCGGGCGCACCCGGCGCAGCGGGCGCATCGCCCTTGCCGCACCCGGCCAGAAACAAGGACAGCACAGCCGCCGCCACAACGGGCTGAAGGGGCGTAAACCGGGGCGGCAAGAAAGAATGAGAGACGCGAGATACGGGCATGCTGTTCCTCTGCTTTTTAGAAAAAAGGGCGCAAAAAAAACGCTTCATCGGCCCATGATGCAAGACGCATCAGTCCGAAATGAAGATAAGAGTAAGTGATTACGACAAGTGCTACAGTTTACATACATTTGCGAATGTATGTAAACTAAGCGCAAAGCCCCCACATAGGAGAACGGTTATGGTTCGTCGCACCAAAGAAGAAGCCCAGGAAACACGCCACAAGCTGCTCGACGCTGCCGAACACCTGTTTCAAGCCCAGGGCGTTTCGCGCACCACGCTGCAGGATATTGCGCTGCGCGCAGGCACCACGCGCGGCGCCATTTATTGGCATTTCAAGGACAAGGCCGACCTGTTCAACGCGATGATGGATCGCGTGACGATGCCGCTGGAAGCCACTTTCACGCAGGACGACAGCCCCCTCCCCCAGGGCCAGGAAACCAACTGCGTGGCGCTGTACCGGATACGCGAATGCACGCTGAACGCGCTGGAGCAAATCGCCAATGACCCGCAAACGCGCCGGGTTTTTGAAGTGGCCACGCACAAGGTCGAATATGTCGAAGAGCTTCAGGCCGTGCGCCAGCGCCACCTGGCGGTGCGCAACAACTGCGTCAGCAGCATCGAGCAACGCATGGAGTCCGCCGCGCAGCAAATCGGCCTGCAACTGCCGATCAGCCCCTCGGTGGCTGCGCAGGGGCTGCACGCGCTGATTGACGGGTTAATCCAGAACTGGCTGCTCGACCCGACAGGCTTTGACCTGCTGAAAATCGGCCCGTCGATCATGGACGCTTACCTGGCCGGGCTGGGGTTTCGGGTTGGAGAACCGCTTTAGGATACGCAACACCCAAAAGAAAAACCCCAAGTAAATAAAATACTTGGGGTTATAATTGGAGGAGACGGAGGGATTCGAACCCTCGATGGAATTTTAAGCCCCATACTCCCTTAGCAGGGGAGCACCTTCGGCCACTCGGTCACGTCTCCAATACGTAGATTATGGCACGATTTTCAGCCGTTTTCAGGCTGCGGGCTGGTCCAGATCAAAAGCTTTGTGCAGAGCGCGCACGGCCAGCTCCATGTACTTCTCGTCAATCACGACAGAAGTCTTGATTTCGCTGGTGGAGATCATCTGGATGTTGATGCCCTCTTCGCTCAGCACGCGGAACATTTTGCTGGCAATGCCCACGTGGCTGCGCATGCCGATGCCGACGATACTGACCTTGCAGATCTTCGCGTCGCCGGTGACTTCCTGCGCGCCCAGCGCAGGCAAGACTTCGGCCTTGAGTAGCTCGACCGTCTTGGCGTAGTCGTTGCGATGCACGGTGAAGCTGAAGTCGGTCTTGCCGTCCTTGCTGACGTTCTGGATGATCACATCGACTTCGATGTTGGCTTCGGCCACGGCGCCCAGAATGCGGTAGGCGATGCCGGGGGTGTCGGGCACGCCGAGCACGGAGATTTTGGCTTCGTCGCGGTTGAATGCGATGCCCGATACGATGGCTTGTTCCATGTTTTCGTCTTCCTCAAAACTGATCAAAGTGCCGGACTTGGCTTCTTCGTTGATGTCGATATTCCAGTCGGTGAAGCTGGACAGCACGCGCAGCGGCACCTTGTACTTGCCGGCAAACTCGACCGAGCGGATTTGCAGCACTTTGGAGCCCATCGAGGCCATTTCCAGCATTTCTTCAAAGCTGATGGTCTGCAGGCGGCGCGCTTCGGGCACGACGCGCGGGTCGGTGGTATAGACGCCATCGACATCGGTGTAAATCAGGCATTCGTGCGCCTTGAGCGCGGCGGCAATCGCCACCGCCGAGGTGTCCGAGCCGCCGCGTCCGAGCGTGGTGACGTTGCCGCCCTCGTCCATGCCCTGAAAGCCGGTGATGATGACGACCTTGCCCGCGTCCAGATCGGCGCGCACGCGAACGTCGTCAATCGACTCGATGCGCGCCTTGGTGTAGGCGCTGTTGGTTTTAATCGTGACCTGCCAGCCCGCGTAGCTGACGGCGGCCATGCCTTCGGCCTGCAGCGCAATGGCCAGCAGCGCGCTGGAGGCCTGCTCGCCGGTGGCGGCCAACGCGTCAAGTTCGCGGCCGTAGGCGTCGTCTTGCCGGGTCGGGGCCAGCTCTTTGGCCAGGCCGAGCAGGCGGTTGGTTTCGCCACTCATGGCGCTGGGAACCACGACCATCTGGTGGCCGGCCCGTGCCCATTTGGCCACGCGCTTGGCGACGTTGCGGATGCGCTCGGGCGAGCCCATCGACGTACCGCCGTATTTATGAACGATCAAAGCCATTGCAGGATGTCAATCAGGAGTTGGTTGCGGATGGGAGTTTTTATTTGCTGGCGTCGCCGCTTTGTCACAGGACTGTGGCACCAGCAAAGCCTTAAATTATACCCAGCGCCGCCTTCGGCTCACGCAGCGCAGCGCCCGGTGCCCGCCGTGTAATGCAGCGCCGCGCCTTCGCGCCTGACGTAGCCCTCAGCCACCTTCAAATCAATGCGGTGGCCGCGTGTGGTGCAGGCGGCGATTTGTCGCTGCAGCTGGTCGAGCTGGGCGGCGCTGGGCGTGGCCCGCTGCAGCAGCAACCAGTGGCGCAGCACGTTGGCCTGACGCGCCAGCGAGAGCTGCTGCAGCGCCTTGATCTGCGGCGGCGTGCCGACGACGGCCAAATCCTGCTGCGCCACTTCAAGCAGCACCGCCTGGCCCTGCGCCGCATGTCGGGCGCTGCGGGAAAAAGTGGCGCGGAACTGCGGAAACACCTGCGCCAGCGCGGGCAGCAGTTGCGCCCGGATGCGGTTGCGCGTGTAACGCTCGTCCAGATTGCTCGGGTCATCGACGAAGGGAATCTGCTCATGCAACAGCCACTGGCGCAAATCAGCCGCCGGGATGCCCAGCAGTGGACGATAAAACAGCACTCCGCCGCGCTCAATGACTTGCGGCATGGCCGACAGCCCCGGCAGCCCGGCGCCCCGGCTCAGCGCCAGCAGCAGCGTTTCCACCTGGTCGTCGGCATGCTGGCCGAGCAGCACGCCGCTCAAGCCCTGCTCCAGCGCCGCAGCGGCCAGCGCGGTGTAACGCGCCCGCCGCGCTGCGTCTTCCGGGCTTTCGCCGGACGCATGGCGGGCATTGACGCGCAGCACCTGCAGCGGCACCTGCGCCTGCGCGCACACCGTTTCGCAGACCCGCACAAAATCATCGGCAGCCGCTTGCAAGCCGTGGTGAATGTGCAGCGCCCGAATCCGGCCCGGCCAGCGCGCCACGGCGGCCAGCAGCAAGGCAGTGGAATCCGCGCCGCCGCTGTAGGCCACGCCGATGAGCGCATCCGGCGCCAGCGCCACCCCTGAAGAAAACAACGCCGCCAGCGCCGGATTGACCGAACTGGCGGCGCGATTTGGCG
>JAPLPS010000364.1 GCA_026400075.1 Polaromonas sp. | reverse complement strand
CAGCAGTTGCAGCAGGTGGTTTTGCACCATGTCGCGCATCGCGCCCGCGCCGTCGTAAAAGCCGGCGCGGCTGCCGACGCCCACCGTTTCGGCGACGGTGATCTGCACGCTCTTGATATACGGGGCGCGCCACAGCGGCTCGAAAATGGCGTTGCCAAAGCGCAGCACCATCAGGTTTTGCACCGTTTCCTTGCCCAGATAATGGTCGATGCGGTAGATCTGCTGCTCGTCAAAGTAGCGCGCCACCTCGGTGTTGATGGCGCGGGCCGAGGCCAGGTCGGTGCCGAGCGGCTTTTCCAGCACGACGCGGGCCTGCGCGTCGATCAGCCCGGCGCCCGAGAGATTCGCGCAAATCTGCGTGAACAGACTCGGCGCAGTGGCCAGGTAAAACACGCGCAGCGCCGGTTGCGCGCACAGCTCCTTCAGCTTCGCGTAGTCGCTTTCCTGCGTCACGTCCATGCCGACGTAGTCCAGCCGGGCCAGAAAGTTCTGCCAGTCACTGGCGCTGAACGCGCTTTCTTCGATGAAGGCGGGCGAGTGGCTGTCGATGAAGGCCACGTATTCGTCACGCGTCCAGTTCTGGCGACCAATGGCGATGATGCGTGCGTCAAGCGTCAGCCTGCCGTGCAGGTGCGCCATGTACAGCGCGGGCAGCAGCTTGCGGAACGATAAATCGCCGACGCCGCCAAAAATCACGATGTCAAGGGTGTCGGCGGAAAGCCTGTTGGTGCTCATGGGTAGTCTTTTGAAGGGTTGCCGTCAAGCCGGACGCTGGTCGGTTGACGGGCGCTGCCAGAGGTTGATGCCGCCCTCGACGGCGTGCTGGTCAATCGCGGCCAGCTCTTCGCTGGAGAACTGCAGGTTGTTCAGCGCATCGGCCAGTTCGGTGATTTGTGCGGCGCTGCTGGCGCCAATCAAGGCCGACGTGACGCGGCCGTCGCGCAGCACCCAGGCGATGGCCATCTGGGCCAGGCTTTGTCCGCGTGCCAGCGCCAGCTGATTGAGCGCACGCACATGCCGCAGATTGTCTTCATTCAAGTGCTCGGCCCTGAGCGAGCTGCCGCCGGGACGGTGGATTCTGGCGTCCGCCGGAATGCCATTTAGGTATTTGTTGGTGAGCAGGCCCTGCGCCAGTGCGCTAAAGGCAATGCAGCCCATGCCGGTTTCGGCCAGCGTGTCGAGCAACTCGTCTTCAATCCAGCGGTTCAGCAGGCTGTAGGACGGCTGGTGAATCAAGGGCGCGACGCCCATGCTGCGCAAAATCGCGGCGGCCTCACGCGTCTTGGCCGCCGAGTAACTGCTGATGCCGACGTACAAGGCCTTGCCCTGCTGAACCGCGCTGGCCAGCGCGCCCATCGTCTCTTCCAGCGGGGTGTCGGGGTCAAAGCGGTGCGAGTAAAAGATGTCGAAATAATCAAGCCCCGTGCGCTTGAGGCTTTGGTCCAGGCTGGCCAGCACATATTTGCGCGAGCCGCCGCCTTGACCATAAGGGCCGGGCCACATGTCCCAGCCCGCTTTGCTGGAAATCAGCAGTTCATCGCGGTACGGCTTGAAGTCGCGGCGCAGATGTTCGCCAAAATTGGTTTCCGCACTGCCGCCGGGCGGGCCGTAGTTGTTGGCCAGATCAAAGTGCGTGATGCCCAGGTCAAACGCCGTGCGCAGCATGTCGCGCTGCGTTTGCATAGGCGTGGCGTCACCAAAGTTGTGCCACAAGCCCAGCGTGATGGCGGGCAGTTTCAAGCCACTGCGACCGCTGTTGCGGTAAAGCATGGCGTCATAACGGGCTGGGTTGGGCTGGTAGGTCATGGGATTAGCTGACGCGCAGGCCGCTCTGGGCATTAAACCAGTTGTTGTGCTTGCTGCTGACGCTCAGGCCGATATGCTCGCCCGCCTTGATCGGCGTGCTCGGCGGCACGCGCACGGTGACCGACCCGGCGGCGGTCTTGATGACCACATAGGTATCGGCGCCGGTCGGCTCGACGACTTGCACTTCACCGCGCCACGGTGCGTCGGCGTCCAGGTGAATGTGCTCGGGGCGCTGGCCCAGCGTGATGGCGCCGTCCGGCGCCGGGCAGTCCAGCGCCAGCGAGCCACCGGCAAACGCAAACATGCCGCCAGAGGCTGTGCCGTTGATGAAATTCATCGTCGGCGAGCCGATAAAGCTGGCCACGTAAGTGTTGGCCGGGCGCCGGTAAATGTCGTCCGGCGTGCCAATTTGCTGCAGGATGCCGTCTTTCATCACCGCAATGCGGCTGCCCAGCGTCAT
>JAPLPS010000242.1 GCA_026400075.1 Polaromonas sp. | reverse complement strand
TCCACGCCGCTGACCTGTTCGCGCGCGGTGACCGACAGCAGGCCGTCGGCGTCAATCTGAAAACTCACGCGGATGTGGACCGCGCCGGCCATCGCGGGCGGAATGCCGCGCAGCTCAAAGCGCGCCAGCGAGCGGCAATGCGCCACGGTTTCGCGCTCGCCCTGCAGCACATGCAGCGACATCGCGGTCTGGCCGTCCTTGAAGGTGGTGAATTCCTGGGCACGGGCAATCGGCAGGGTCGAGTTGCGCGGGATGATTTTTTCAACCAGTCCACCCATCGTTTCGATGCCGAGTGACAGCGGGCACACGTCGAGCAGCAGCCATTCGCTGCCGCTGGCGCCGTTACCGGCCAGCACATTGGCCTGCAGCGCCGCGCCTATGGCGACGACCTGATCGGGGTCGATATCGACCAGCGGGTCGCGGCCAAAGAATTCGCGCACGGCGTTGCGCGCCAGCGGCATGCGGGTCGAGCCGCCGACCAGCACCACGCCGGTGATGTCGTCAATGCCGAGTTTGGCGTCGCGCATGGCGCGCTTGGTGGCGGCCATCGTCTTGGCAATAAGCGGCGCGCCGAGGTCGGCAAACTGGGCGCTGCTCAGGCTGCTTTCGATCACGTCGCCTTCGGCGCGGGTCAAAGACAGTGGCGCGGTGTCGTTGTCGGACAGCACTTCCTTGGCTTTGCGGGCCGCTGCCAGCAGGCTGCGCTGCTGCGTCGGCGCCAGCGCGGCCAGGGTGTCAATGCCGTGTTGGGCGCAGAACCAGTCGGCAATCGCATGGTCAAAATCGTCGCCGCCCAGCGCGGAGTCGCCGCCGGTGGCCAGCACTTCAAACACGCCTTTGGTCAGGCTGAGGATGGAAATGTCAAACGTGCCGCCGCCCAGATCGTAGATGGCGAAGGTGCCTTCGGCGGCCTTGTCCAGGCCGTAGGCAATCGCGGCGGCTGTGGGTTCGTTCAGCAGGCGCAGCACGGTCAGACCGGCCAGCCGGGCCGCGTCTTTGGTCGCCTGGCGCTGGGCGTCGTCGAAGTAAGCGGGCACGGTGATGACGACACCGGCCAGCGGCCCGCCCATCGTCGCTTCGGCGCGCTCGCGCAGGGCGGTCAAAATTTCAGCGGAAACCTGCACCGGCGAGCGTTCGCCCGCAATGGTGGAAATGCCGACCATGCCGCTGCCGTCGGTGAATTTGTAGGGCAGATTGGCGGCCTCTTTCAGGTCCGACAGGCTGCGGCCCATGAAACGCTTGACCGAGGCGATGGTGTTTTGCGGGTCGCTGGCCTGGTTGTCCTGGGCTTCATGGCCCAGCTCGATGCCGCCGCCGGGCAAATAGCGCACGACGGAGGGCAGCAGCAGGGCGCCGTTCTCGTCGGGCAGCGCGCGGGCGACGGCGCTCTGCACGGTGGCAATCAGCGAGTTGGTGGTGCCCAGGTCGATGCCTGCAGCCAGACGGTGCTGGTGCGGTGCGGCGCTCTGACCGGGTTCGGCGATTTGCATCAGTGCCATGTGGTGGACCTTTGGCTACGCGTTCAGACCGCGAAGCTTTCGCCGCAGCCGCAATTGGCTTTGGCGTTGGGGTTGTTGAACTTGAAGCCTTCGTTCAGGCCTTCGCGGACGAAATCGAGTTCGGTGCCGCCGAGCATGGCCAGGCTGCGCGCATCGACAATGACTTTCATGCCATTGGACTCGAAGCACTGGTCGTCCTCGTTGAGCTTATCGACGAATTCCAGCGTGTAGGCAAAGCCCGAGCAGCCGCTGGTTTTGACGGCCAGGCGCAGGCCGATGCCGCCGCCGCGCTTGGCCAGAGATTTTTCGACATGGCGGGCGGCCGCTGGCGTCAGGGAGACACTCATGACGTGACCTCTTTAGACTGAAAAAGAGCTACCGCAGCCGCAGGTGGACTGGGCGTTGGGGTTGTGGATGACGAAGCGCGAGCCTTCCAGACCGTCTTCAAAATCGACGCGGGCGCCGAGCACGTACTGCAGGCTCATCGCATCGACCACCAGCGAGACGCCTTCGGTGACGATTTGCGTGTCGTCCTCGGCCATCTGGTCGTCAAAGGCAAAACCGTAGGAGAAACCCGAGCAGCCGCCGCCGGTGACGTACAGGCGCAACTTGAGGTTGGGGTTGCCCTCTTCCACGATCAGGTCCGCGACTTTGGCGGCGGCCTGCGGGGTAAATTCCAGCTGGCTGGGCATGACGCCAGGCAGGGTGGGCGTGGCGGTGGTCAAGGCTGCTTGCATTTTGAATTCCTTCCTTGGAGAAGCGGGACGGTGCGGGGGGTTTAACTCAACGGGTGGATGAAGCGCAGATTGGCTGATCCGTCACCACGGTGGCCGCGCCGGAACCGGCCGGGTGGCGGGCGCGGAAGTCGGCGACGGCGGCCTTGATGGCGTCTTCGGCCAGGATGGAGCAGTGGATCTTGACCGGGGGCAGCGCGAGTTCTTCAGCGATGTCGGCGTTCTTGATCGCCAGCGCTTCGTCGAGCGTGCGTCCGCGCACCCATTCCGTCACCAGCGAGCTGGACGCAATCGCCGAGCCGCAGCCGTAGGTTTTGAACTTGGCGTCCTCGATCACGCCGTCGGCGTTGACGCGGATTTGCAGCCGCATCACGTCGCCGCAGGCGGGCGCGCCCACCATGCCGGTGCCG
>JAPLPS010000171.1 GCA_026400075.1 Polaromonas sp. | reverse complement strand
GCCCCGGCGTGCGCGAGGAAGACCGGGCCGAGATTTTCAACGCCTTTGTCAGCCACAAAGACGGCGGCATGGGCATGGGGCTGGCGATTTGCCGGTCGATTGCCGAAGCGCACCACGGCCGCATCGAAGTCGGCCGCGACGCCGCGCTGGGCGGCGCCCGCTTTACCGTCTGGCTGCCGCTGGCCGACGACGACGCGCCACCAGAGTTGCCCGCCACGCCGACACAGCCAGCCACCGCGCCCGATTTGTCCAACGCCACGGCCCCCGCCGCCCCCACATCGCCCAAGGAACGCCATGCACCGCGCCGCCATTCACATCGTTGACGACAACCCCGACATCCGCGACGGCCTGGCCTGGCTGTTTGACTCACGCGGCTACCAGGCAGCAACCTGGGACGGCGGCGGGCCGTTTCTAGACCACGCCAAAGCGCTGCAGACCGACTGGGGCCACGCCGTCGTGCTGCTGGACATCCGCATGGCGCCGCTGTCCGGGCTGGTGACGTTTGAGCAATTAAAGGCGCTGGACTGCCCGTGGCCGGTGCTGTTTCTGACCGGCCACGGCGACGTGGGCACAGCGGTGGCGGCGGTGAAAAACGGCGCCTGGGATTTCCTGGAAAAGCCGTTTCAGGACAACGAACTGGTGGATCGCGTGGCCCAAGCCCTGGCCGCCGCCAGCGCCGTCAGCCACGCCGACGAGGAAACACGCCGCCTGAAACTGGCCCTGAGCAGCCTGAGCCCGCGCGAGCGCCAAGTGCTCGACGAGCTGATTCGCGGCCACTACAACAAGAACATCGCCGACCATCTGGGCATCACCCCGCGCACGGTGGAGTTTCACCGGGCGAATATTTTTGAAAAGATGGGCGTGAGTTCGGCGGTGGAATTGGCGCACAAGCTGGGGCGGTTGAGTGGGTGATGCACTAGCCCTGCACGTCGTTCAGCACTGCCTCGCGCTGCGCCCGTAAAAACGGCCGGTCAATTTGACCCGCCAGCGCCGCGATATCAGCAGGCGTCACGCCGCAGGCGGCAAAGTGCTCTTGCCAGCGATTCACCACCGCCGCCACATCGCGCACCGCCTGCCGCGCCTCCATCGGCGTCAAACCAAATTGCGCCGCTTCCGACAGGGCGTTGGCCACGGTGGAATCAGCCATCTCCGCGCCGACGCGCATTTGCTGGTAGCCCAAGCCCTGGCCGCTGGGCAGCACGTCAAAAGCCGGCGCCAGCTCGTAGCAGCAGGCATCGGTCATCAGCAGGGCGTGGTTTTTTTCGTGGTCGTCGGTGTTGTCGATCAGGATGTTGAACACCATGCGCCGGAACAATTCGCGCTGCTGCGCCTGGCTGACTCCGCCCTGGGCCACGCCCCGGCGGCGCAGCAGCTGCGCCAGTTCCGGGTAGCCGGTGTCAACGCCCGCCGCCCGCAGCGCGACATGGGCCGACAGCGCGTGGCGGCGCCTCTGGCCCTCGCGGTCAAAGCGCTGCACGGCGACCGCGTGCCCTCGGGGCAGGACAATAGCCCGCGTCGTGGCGACACGAATCCCGGCAGTGGCGGCCAGCGTCATCGTGGCGTGTTCGATCAGCGGCGTATCCACGTCAT
>JAPLPS010000025.1 GCA_026400075.1 Polaromonas sp. | reverse complement strand
GCTCGGGTAACATGACGGGCCGTGCGCCGCCCCAGGCTTCACGCGCCATCAACCAGGGTCCGTTTTGCGTCTTAATTCGATCAAGTTAGCCGGTTTCAAATCGTTTGCGGAGCCGACTGTTTTCGCGCTGCCGGGCCAGCTCGTCGGCGTTGTCGGCCCGAACGGCTGCGACAAATACAACATCATGGACGCCGTGCGCTGGGTGCTGGGCGAGTCCAAAGCCTCTGAATTGCGCGGCGAGTCCATGCAGGACGTGATTTTCAGCGGCACCACGACGCGCAAGCAGGCCAGCCGCGCCAGCGTCGAGCTGATTTTTGACAACGCCGACCACCGCGCCGGTGGCCAGTGGGGCCAGTTTGCCGAAATCGCCGTCAAGCGCGTCTTGAGCCGCGACGGCCATTCGAGTTACTACCTGAACAACCAGCCGGTGCGCCGCCGCGACGTGCAGGACGTGTTCCTGGGCACCGGCCTGGGGCCGCGCGCCTACGCCATCATCGGCCAGGGCACGATCAGCCGCATCATCGAGTCGCGCCCGGAAGAGCTGCGCCTGTTTCTCGAAGAAGCGGCGGGCGTGTCCAAATACAAGGAGCGGCGCCGCGAAACCGGCAACCGCCTGTCCGACACCCGCGAAAACCTGGTGCGCGTCGAAGACATCCTGCGCGAACTGAACGCCAATCTGGCGCGGCTGGAAAAGCAGGCCGAAGTCGCGCTGCGCTACAACACGCTGCAGGCCGCCAGCACGTTAAAACAGCAGCAGCTGTGGTTTTTAAAGCGCACCGACAGCGAAACCGAACAGGCGCGCATCAAGGCCGAGTCCGAAAAATCCGTCAACGATCTGGAAAGCCGCGTGGCCGATCTGCGCCACATTGAAAGCAGTCTGGAAACCATCCGGCAAGCGCATTACGACGCGGGCGATCAGGTCAATCAGGCGCAGGCCAAGCTCTACGAAGCCAGCGCCGAAGCCGGGCGGCTGGAAGCGGAAATCCGCTTTGTTGCCGAAGGCCGCAAGCGCGTCGAGCTGCGGCTGTTCCAGCTCCGCGAGCAGGCCGACCAGTGGGCCACGCGCAGCCAGGACGCGCTGGCCGAAGAAGAAACGCTGGCCGAACAAGCCTTTGACGCCGAAGAAAAAGCCGAATTGCTGGCCGCCCAAAGCGAAGAGCAGCAGGACCAGTTGCCCGCGCTGGAAGAAGCCTTGCGCCAAGCCCAAAACGCGACCAACGCCCAGCGCGCCAGCGTGGCGCAGATTCAGCAGCAGATTCAGCTGCTGGCCGCCGAGCAGCGCCATATTGAAGAGCAATCGCGCGCTTTAAGTCAGCGCCACGAGCGCCTGAACGCCGACCGCAAAGCGCTGCAAGCCCCCGACGAGGCGCGCTTGCTGGACTTGAGCGCGCAGCTCGCCGCCGCCCAAGAAGCGCAGGCCGTCGCCGAAGCGCGTTTGCAGGAACTGGGCGACAGCGTGCCGCAGCTCGACGAAGCGCGGCGGGCCTTGCAGCAAACCGTGAACGCCGAATCGGCCAAACGCGCCGATTTGTCCGCCCGGCTTGAAGCCCTGAAAGCGCTGCAGGACAAGGTTAAAACCGACGGCAAGCTCCAGCCGTGGCTGAAAAAACACGGCCTCGCCGATTTGCCGGGGCTGTGGAGCCGCCTGCACATCGAGCGCGGCTGGGAAAACGCGCTGGAAGCGGCGCTGCGCGAGCGCCTGGGCGCGCTGGAAGTCGGGCGGCTGGACGCGGTGCGTGGTTTTGTCGGTGCCGATAACCGCAGTTCCGACAGTCGCCATTCGCCGGACGGGCCGCCCGCCAAACTGTCGTTTTACAGCCCGCCGGAGGCGGGCGCGTCGCCCCGCGCCC
>JAPLPS010000220.1 GCA_026400075.1 Polaromonas sp. | reverse complement strand
GGTCGAACTCAACACCTCGGACACCACCGTCAGGCCTTCGGCCACACGCAACGCACCCGCCAGACGCAAAGGCCGCATGCCATCGCTCAGCGCCTGCTTGCGTAGCGCCTCGATCACCGGCTCCTTGGTCACGCGCTGCTTGAATCCGTCGGTGACTTCGAGCAACTCGTACAGGCCCATGCGCCCCATAAAGCCGGTCATGCGGCAATCGACGCAGCCGACCGGCTTGTAGGGCTGGTAGCCGCCGTTCAACTGCCAGGGCTTGACCAGCTCGGCCAGCGTCTCGCGCGGCGCTGCCTCATCAGGCTCACGGCACTGGACGCACAGCGTGCGCACCAGCCGCTGGGCCAGCACGCCGACCAGCGTGGCGTTGATCAGATACGGCGGCACGCCCA
Source organism: Polaromonas sp. (assembly GCA_026400075.1). Taxonomy (GTDB): domain Bacteria; phylum Pseudomonadota; class Gammaproteobacteria; order Burkholderiales; family Burkholderiaceae_C; genus Polaromonas. The sequence goes on along the minus strand of JAPLPS010000220.1, from coordinate 13,885 downwards.
GCTCCATCAGCCGCGAAATCGCTGCTGGTGCGTCGTTGGTGTGCAGCGTGCTGAACACCAGATGGCCGGTCAGCGCCGCCTGCACCGCCATTTCCGCCGTCTGCAGGTCGCGGATTTCGCCCACCATGATGATGTCCGGGTCTTGCCGCATCAAGGCGCGCAAGCCTTCGGGAAAGCCGAAATCGAGCTGCGGCTGCACCTGCGTCTGGTTGAAGGCCGCTTCGATCATTTCAATCGGGTCTTCAATCGTGTTGACGTTGACCTCTTCGGTGGCCAGGCGCTTGAGCGTCGAATACAGCGTGGTGGTCTTGCCCGAGCCGGTCGGGCCGGTGACCAGGATGATGCCGTAGGGCTTTTTGACCAAGCCTTCCCAGCGCGCGGCGTCATGCGCCGAAAAGCCCAGCGCATCCAGATTTTTGACCGTGGTGTCGGGGTCAAAAATGCGCATCACCATTTTTTCGCCAAAGGCCGTCGGCAGCGTGGACAGGCGCATTTCCACCTCGTCGCCACGCGGGTTGCGCGTCTTGATGCGCCCGTCCTGCGGACGGCGCTTTTCCACCACGTCCATGCGCCCGAGCAGCTTGATGCGCGCCGTCATCGCGTTATGCACCGCCATCGGCAGCTGATGCACCGGGTGCAGCACGCCGTCGATGCGAAAGCGGATCACGCCCTGCTCGCGCCTGGGCTCCAGGTGAATATCGCTGGCGCGCTGGTCAAACGCGTACTGCCAGAGCCAGTCCACCACCTGGACCACGCCCTGGTCGTTGGCGTCCAGCTGCTTGTTGGTTTTGTTCAGTTCGACCAGCTGCTCAAAGCTGGACGTGCCCGCGCTGCTGGTCGATTTGACGGCGGCCTTGACCGACTTGGCCAGCGCAAAAAACTCGGCCGTGAACTTGGCGATGTCCTGCGGGTTGGCCAGCACCAGACGCACGCTGCGCTTGGACTGGCGCTCGATCTCGGGCACCCAGTCGCTGACAAACGGCTCGGAGGTGGCAATGATCAGCTCATGCGGCGTGACCTGCACCGGCAGTATCTTGTGCCGCTCGGCATAGATGCTGGTCATGCTGTCGGCGACCTTGCCGACTTCGACCTTCAGCGGGTCGATGCGCAAATACTGCAGCCCGGAGCGCCCGGCCAGCCACTGGGTCAGCGTTTCAATGTCCAGCGGCTTGGCGTCGGCGACCCGCGTCATGCCCATGCTGGCCAGCCGCAGCAGCGGCGCCTGGGCGCTTTGCACCTGCGCGCAGCGCGCCGTGGTGCGCTGCGCCTCCAGCGCGCTGATGACGCCGTCGGCGTTCAGCCATTCGAGCAGCTTGCGCCAGTCCAGCGGCCCGGCAGGCTGACTGGCGGCGGATTTCAGGGGCGATGAAGGGGGAAGAATGGCGCTCATAGCGGCCACTTTACCCCATCAGTCAGCGTGGAAAAGTCAGCCTCAGAGCGCTGGCTTGAAAAGCCGCAGCCACTTTTTGGCGGGCAGATCCCAGCGCGACTCGATCACGCCAGCGCGCGCAAGCAGCTCAGCGCGCTCCGGGCGGCTCGGCTCGCGCTGGGCCAGCACCACGGTGTTGCCCTCGCGGGTCGGGCGAAAGGCCCAGATGCATTCCGGGCCGAAGGCCTCGGCCATTTTGATCAGCGACTGCTCGTAGCTCGAATCGCGGCCAAACAGGTTCACCGTCATCACGCCATCGTCGGTCAGCAGGTCGCGGCAGTGGGCGTAAAAATCCTCGTCGTCGAGCACCGGCGCGGCCGCTTCATGGTCATATAAATCGACATGCAGCAGATCGACCGTGCCCTGGTGTGCGGGCTTTTGAATCTCCTGCCCGGCGTCGGCCTCGATGACGCTCAGGCGCGCATCGTCGCGTGGCAGCTTGAACCACAGGTGGCAGGCGGTGACGACCTGCGGGTTGATCTCGACGGCCGTGGTCTTCATGCGCAGCTTTTTCCAGCAAAACTTGGTCAGCGCCGCCGAGCCGAGTCCGAGCTGCATCGCGTGCTTTTTCGCCACCGATTCGGCGTCGATGAACAGCAGCCCGGCCATCATGCGCTGGACATATTCGAGCTCGATGTCGTAGGGCGCGTCGCGCAGCATCGAGCCCTGCACCCACTCGGTGCCCAGGTGCAGAAAGCGCACATCGCCGTAGTCGGAAAAATTGACTTCGGGCAGCTCGGTGCGGGGCGTGGGGCTGTCTTTTTTCGACATGGCGTGAATTCCTGAATTTTTGGTGAGCCCGCAGGCAGACCGGGCATTTTCGCCGCAAGCGCCCGGCGCGCTGGCCAGCGCCCCGGCGCTCAGGCCGTCGGCAGCAGGAAGCGGCTGCCCGCCTCCTGAATTCCCCACAGCAGCTCGACCAGGGCCGGGTTGTTCAGCAGCGGCTCGCCGTACAGGATCAGCCAGTAGCCGACGCCCTCGACCCACAGCGGGACAAAGGAGACGGCGGGCAGCAGCATTTCAGCATCGGTGTGAAAGGCCGCGTAGCCCTGCGCGCCAGTCCAGCCGCGCCGCGCCTGGCGCAGCGCAAAGTCCGAATAATCGGCGGCGGCGGCGCTGAGCACGTCGGCTTCGTCCTGCGGCACGCCAGCGCGCCCGAGGCAAAAACCGGTTTCCGAAGCCAGCACGGCGCGGCGCTCGCCCGACAGCGAGGCAATCACATGCTGGACAAAATCATCGAGCCGCACCTCCGGCCCTTCAATGCGCCGGGGCAAGGACTCGATCCAGCCATTGGCCAGCGCCTGCGCCAGCAGCGCCGGGGCGCCGGGCGCGGCGGCCAGCCAGGCGGCCTGGGTTGGTGTTTCGGTGCTGCCGAGCAGCGCTTGCAGCGCGCGGGCGGGCTCGTCGGGCTGGCGCTGGGCAAATGCGTGCAGCGCACCGGCTGGCGTCAGCGCCAGCCAGGCTGGCGCGCCTTCGGCTGCCGGGGTGACTGCGCTCATATCGCAGATCCCGCCAGCAGCTTGCCCGCCACCGGCTCGGCGGCACCGGCAAACGGGTCAATGCTGAACAGCAAGGTCTTGACCAGCATCGCCACATCGGGGCGGCTTCTGGCGTCAGCGTCCATCACGCAGGCCGGGATGCCCTGGCGCTGCATTTCATTAATCAACAGATGGCGCACCATCGCATGGCCCTTGTCGGTGTGCGTGACACCGACGACGACTGCCGTGCGGTCAATCAGCGGGCGAAAGGCTTCCAGGTACTCGCGCAGCTCGGCCACCGGATCCGCCACATTGGCCTTGATCAGCAGCACCAGTCCGAGCGCGTTCTCGGTCAGAATTTCCCACATGAAATCAAAGCGCTTTTGCCCTGGCGCGCCGTAGAGCCGGACCTGATCGCCATTGCCCAGCCGCATCACGCCGTAGTCCATCGCCACCGTCGTGGTGCGCTTGATTTTTCGGACTTCATCGGACGCGTCGGCTTCGGTGCTGACCACGTCAATATCGGACAGCGAGCGTATCGCCCTGGTTTTGCCCGCGCCGACCGGACCGGCAAAGACAATTTTGTATTGGATGCTTCTGCTCATGGCGCTTAAAAAAGTTTCTGGAACATGGCCCGAAAGAAGCCGCTTGACGCTCGGGTGCGGGACTGGGGGACGGGGCTGGGGAGCGAGTTAAAGGCCTTGCTGCCCGTCACCAGACTCAGCTCGCCCAAACCCGAGGCCGTTGCCAGCAGCATGAAGCGGGCAATCAGGCTGGGGTCGTGCTGGGGAAACACGGCCCGCAGGCTCGACAGGGTTTGCGGCAGCCGCACGCAGATCGCGGCCAGCTGCAAAAACAGGTTGTCCACGCCAGGAATGCGGGTGAAGCCGGGCATGCTGGAGAGTTTGAGCTCGGCATCGCGCTGCACCGGCGGCGTCTGCGCGCCGATGGAGGATTCGGCCAGCAGCCACAAAAAAGTGTCCAGGCTGGCGCGCGGCGAGCCCATCAGTCCGGCACGCAGCTGCGCCTGGCTGGCGTCGAGTGTGCGCACGCTCATCATGGTCGCGGCGCTGCTGTCCTGGGCAAAGCGCTCCAGCATGCCCGGCGCCGCGTTGTGCGACACCCAGCCCTCGGCCGGATGCACGACGATGGAGTGATGCAGCGTCAGGCGCAGCTCCTGCGGCTGCTGCGTGGCCACCATGTCGAGCAGCCTGGCCAACAGCAGGTGCTGCTGCAGTTCAGGAAACAGGGTGCGCAGCGCTTGCAGGCTGTCGCGCAGCGGCAGCGCTGGCACGGCGGTCGTGACAAGCCGGGCGGCGGCCACAGGCGCGAGCGGCGCAACAGTAAAAACCGGGGCAAAAGCCGCCGTTGACACAAAAGCCGGGGCCGGAACAGCGGCGCAAACCGAAGACGGCCCGACAGCCGCCGACGCCGCACCGCCCGCACCGAAACGCGCCAGCGCGCCGCGCATGTTTTCGCTGCTGTAAGGCTTGCTCAGGCAGGCGAGCGTCTGCCGCCCGCTGCAATGATGCCCCTTGTCAACCCAGGAGATATTGTTCGGAAAATTCAGCAGCAGCGCATGACTGCCCCCGAGCAGCGTCAGCAGGTCGGCTTCGGCCTTGACCGACCACTGCGCCAGCCCGACACCGGCCAGATCAATGATGTAGAGGTCTGCTGGCGGCAAGGCCAGGCCCGGCCGGAACGCCACCGTCTTGCAGGTCGAGCCCTTGAAACTCATGCCGATAAAGATCGTCAGCGCCGCATCTTCGCGGGCGGACAATCCGACCAGAGAAATATTCATCTTCATACCAAGCCTCCTTCGGCCTGTAACTCATTCTGCACATTGATCCATCCGTCAGGCAGATGATCCTGCCGTTTCAGAATCTCGCGCCGCGCGATCATGAAGGCCAGCCGATCCTGACAAGTCAGGCAGTGATGCAGAAACTGCACCTGCGCGCCCTCCTCATGCACCGCAAAAGCGGCGAGAAACTGCGCGGCGAGTCGGCGCGAGTCGTCAGCGCCGCAGCGCCGCGAGCGCGTCGGGGTGTCGGCCGAAGCGCTGACCAGCAGGCTCCAGCGGGTCGCCAGCGGCGTGATGGGCGGCAGCGCCTGCGCCGCCACCCAGAGCTGAAAGCGGCGCACCAGCCGGTCGCCCAGACGCGGCGCGGCCAGCTGCAGCGCGGCGGCCTTGAGCGCGGCGCTGTCTTTGCCGAAGCTGCCAAACATATCGGCCAGCGCGCCCTGCACCGGCTCTATGCCGTCGAGCTGCAGCGAGGCATGAATGCGCGCCAGATGCACGCCGACGTCGCCGTGGCGCCGGGCCAGCGCGCGGCTGTGGCGCCGCACATCGCGGCGCGCCGAAAGAGAAACGCTGCTCATGGCTCAGTCGAGCAGGGCGTCCATCAAATCAATCATGAACTCCGCGTCTTCCTGGGTGATGGCTTCAAAACCGTCGGACATGCCCAGCGCATCGAGCACCAGCTGACCGGCAGCATCGCTGTGCAGCGCCAGCAGGGCCGCACTGAGCGCGGGCAGCTGGGCGGCCACGCGCGGATGGGCCAGCACGACATGGCTGATGTCGTGAATGGCGCTTTCGACCAGCGGGCGGATCTGGCTGCGCGTCATGCGCGACAGCGAGGCAAACGAGTCGGCCAGGAAAAAAGCCGCATCGACTTCCTGCTTGATCGCCATGCGGGCCGCCGCCTGGTAGCTGTCCACGATCACCCACGCGATGTCGGCCGGGCCGATGTCGGCGGGCTCTAACAGGCGCTGGCCGATCAGCTTGATGTCCTGGTTGTCGGTGACGGCGATGCGGCAGCCGGGTTTCAGGTCTTCAACCTTTTGCACCGGCGAGGCGGCGGCGCAGGCAATGACCATTTCGTCAGAGCGCTGCGCGGGCCGGGCAAACGGCACATAGCCCAGCGTGCGCACCATGTGGGCCGCATCAAAAGGATTGGCGTAAACAATGTCGGCCTTGTCCTGGGCCAGAAGATCAGCCTGCTCGGCCGCGCTCGTCGGCGTCAGCAGGTGCAGCTGCATGCCCGAGCGCTTTTGCAGCGCCGTGTTGAGCATGTGCCAGCCGGCAAAATGCTCCGGCGAGAAATCGGGGGCAATCAGAAAATTAACGATCATGACGTGGCCACTTCCTGCTTGATCCACTGTTCATAGAGCGCAGCCGCCTCGGCCACGCGCACGCGTGAGGGCTTGCGGCGCACCGAGGTGTAACCGGTGATGGTTCCGCCGCGCACATTGGGCACGACGCTGGCATAGACCCAGTAATAGCTGCCATCCTTGCGCAGGTTCTTGACATAACCATGCCATTTTTCGCCGCGCATCACTGTGTCCCACAAATCCTTGAAGGCCGCCTTGGGCATGTCAGGGTGGCGCAGGATGTATTGCGGCGCGCCGATCAGCGCCTCGCGCTGGTAGCCGCTCATCTCGACAAAAGCCTGGTTGGCATGGGTGATGATGCCCTGCAGGTCGGTGCGCGAGACGATCAGGCTGCCTTCCGGGAAAGGCACTTCGACCTCAGTGCAATACACGGTGCGCGCGCTGGCGTCTGTGTAGCTGAGCCGGACTTCGCGCGCCTGCGGCGACGGACTGGTCATGTCAGGGAGTCCCATGAGATTCCTTTTTTAAACCAGTTTGGAGAGCGTTTCTGCCGCTCTCTTGATGTCCAGAAAAATCAGGCCCAGCTTGGCGTTGGGCTTGGCCAGCACCGTCAGCACCGCCTCGGGACCGGCCGAGCTCATGATGACGTAGCCGCGCTCGCCCTGGATCAAGACCCGGCTCAGGCCGCCGCGCGCCAGTTCGCGGGCGGTGCGGTCGCCCAGCGCCAGCAGCGCGGCGGACATGGCGCCAATGCGGTCCTCGTCCATGCCGTGGGGAAGAGCCGAAGCGATCATCAGACCGTCGGTAGAAATCAGCGCAGAGGCCTCGATATCGGCCGTTGAGCCATTGAGTTCCCCTAGCGCTTGCTGAAACATTTCAGTACGCAATTGATCCATCCTTTTTGCATTAACACAGAACCGTTGCGGTCTATGTGTATTTTTGTCTTACTAGGTCTTTATTTTACGCGTATAAGCGTTAAAACAGTTTATTAATTTAACAATTCCATGCCAAATCTCACTTCATTTTAAAAGATTATGGCTAGAATAATCGCCCTCAATTTTGGTAGCTAATTTTTCTCGGCGTGGACATGTTTGCGCAAACGCAGTAAAGCCTGCGTTTCGCGCAAACCGGCACGGGGCAAAATCTCCTCGTCCGGCAGCCCGGCGTCGAGCCAGCGCACGATGCAGGAGTTGCGCAGCGTCATCGGCCCGGCGTGGGCCAGCACGGTGTCGGGGTAGCGTGGCCCCAGCGTGGCGTTGACATGGCGGTTGGCCAGGTGAAACAGCGCGCGCGGCGTCAGCCGCCCGGCTTTTTTGCGCGACACGAACAGCGGGCTGTCGGCGCCCTGCGGCAGCGGCAGCGTGGCGCGCAGCGTCAGCCAGGCCAGCACGGCGCTGCTCGCCTGCGGCTCCAGCACGATGCGCCGCTTTTGCGCCGCCCGGGCGCCGCTGAGCTCCAGCGACACCGCTGGCGGCGCCGCGCCCGCCTCCTGCTCCGGCGCCTGCGTCGGCCACAATTCTTCCATGCCCTTGGCCCAGGCCAGCCGGGGGTGAAGCACATCGCCCAGATCCAGCCCCGCCAGTTCGGCCACTGTCAGCGACGCCTGCATCATCAGCTGCAAAATGGCCTGGTCGCGCACCTCCAGCCAGGGCTGGTCAGGCGGTGGCGGATCCTGCGGCGGCGCCACCGCCTGCAGCAGCGCGTCCCAGTCGAGCGCGTGAAACACCAGCGAGTCCATCTGCTCGGTCGGCGACACCGAGGCCTTCAGATCGACCGGGTTGGCCTTGACCCAGCCTTGCCCCAGCGCAAAGTCGTAAATCTTCTTCAGCACCCGGAAATAACGGCGCTGCGTGACGGTGCTGACATGCAGCAGGCCGCGCAACTGAGCGCGCGGGCTGAGCGACTCCAGATAAGCGCGCACATCGTCCGAGCGCGCCTGCTGCCAGTCCAGCCCCGGATGGGCTAGCAGGTACTCAGTCCAGCCAGCCCACAGCGAGTGGTAAGACGCCAGCGAGCGCGGCGACAGGGCGCCCTTGCGCTCACTGGCGCGCTTCAGCGACCAGGCTTTGAACACCGCTTCAGATGTGGGGGGAACTTGTAAATCGCTCATCACTTTGAATCAATCCCTGTTGTGTGAAAACCTCGTGCCAGGCCGCCAGTTTGCGCTCAAAAGTCCAGGCCGCGTTGGCCGGGCTGGTCGAGGGCAGCCGGTACACCGGCAGGCCCAGCGTGGCGCTGTGGCGGGCCTGCTTGAAACTCTCGCCGCCGTGGTGGGCGATGGCCTGCAATTGAGGGCACAGCCGCTGCAGCGCCGAAAAATCGTTCACCACCGGCTCGCGGATGCGGCTGTCCAGACTGCCTTCGCGCTCGCAGGCGGCGTACACATCCCACAGCCCCAGACCTTTGGACAGCAGCCACGCGCAGCGGGCGTCATAGCTGTCAGCGGCGCTGCCGACCGGGCCGTCCGGCCAGAGCGCCTGCAGCACAGGCCAGAACTGGTTGCGCGGATGGCCGTAATACTGCTGCTGCGCCAGCGAACGCGCGCCCGGAAAACTGCCCAGAATCAAGAGCCGGGTGCCGCCAGACACCAGCGGCGCCAGGCCGGTCAGCATGGCAGCAGTGCCCGCAGCTTGGGAAAAGCCTGCAGCGCGTTTTCAGTGGTCGCAGCGGCCAGCGCCTCGGGCGACATGCCGCGCAGCCCGGCCAGCACGCTGGCGATGCGCGGCAGCTCGCCCGGCGCGTTGCGCCCCTGCGGCTGACCGGCGGCGCGCTGCGCGGCGGTGGCGTAGAGCCAGTGCGGCGCCATGTCGGGCGCGTCGGTTTCCATGACCAGGCTGTCCAGCGGCAGCGTGGCGGCCAGGCGCCGGATCTGCCGCGACGCGTCGTAAGTCACCGTGCCGCCAAAGCCGAGCTTGAAACCCAGCTTGATGAATTCCCCGGCCTGCTGCGCGCTGCCATTGAAGGCATGCGCCGTGCCGCGCCAGCCGCCTGCGGGCGCCAGCTCGCGCAAAGATTTAAGCAGCTGGTCGGCCGAGCGCCGCACATGCAGCATCACCGGCAAGCCGTGTTTCAGGGCCAGCTTGAGCTGCTCGCGGTAGAAATATTCCTGGCGCTCGCGCAGGGGGCTTTCGTTCAGTGCGGGCACAAAATAATCCAGCCCGATTTCGCCAACTGCCACCAGGCGCGGGTCGGCGCTGCGGCGCTCCAGCTCGGCGTCCAGCGCCTGCAGGTCTGCGTCCTGCGCCTGCGGCACGCACAGCGGATGGATGCCGAGCGCGTAGCTGTCGCCAAACTGGTGCGCCAGTTGCCGCACGGCGTCGAAATTGCCCACCGCCACGGCGGGCAGCACGCAGTGGCCGACTTGCAGCGCCGCAGCACGCGCGCGCACGGCGGCCAGATCGGGCGCGAACTCGGCCGCGTCGAGGTGGCAATGGGTGTCTATCCAGAAGGTCATAAAAAAGTTCAGGGGCTGGCGCTTGGCTTGCTTGGATTACTTGGATTACTTGGATTACTTGGATTCAGCATGGTGACACACAAATCGGCGCCGTCCCAAGGCGGCTGGCGATGCGCCATTTTGCGCGGCAAGACTGGCCCAGTGCGCACTTTTGGGTAGGCGCGCAAAGCGCAGCGAAGTAACGGTTTGTCGGGCCAGCGCCCGCCTGCGCCCCGGCGCCAGACGCAGCCGGTAAAAACCAAAAAACATCTGTTACAGCCTCCGTAACCCGCGCCAAAAGATGATATTCAGCCCGAAAAAATCATGCTACGGTGCCAGTTCCAGAGAGGTGAACTGATGCGAAAATCGGCCCTTTACAGCAGCGCCAGCAGCCCGCCCCGCCCCACGCCCGGCGCTGCGCAAGCCGTGGCCGACGCCAGCCCGCCCCGCACGGGGCCTGCGCGACGTTTGCTGGCGCGCCTGACCGGCCAATCGACTGGCTTCTCAGGCGCTGTCACCGTGCTGCTGGCCTTGCTGCTGGTGCTGAGCCTGTCAGCCGCGCTGCGGCCCGCCCCCCAGCGGCTGACGCAAAAAGACATCAACGCGGCGGTGCTGAAAACGCTGGCGACATCGCGCCTGCCCTCGCCGGAGGCCAGAGCCTACGCGGCGATCCGCCCGTCCGTGGTGCGCGTGGTCGGCCAGACCAAAACCCGGCGCGCCAAAGACGGCAGCAGCAGCGCCGAGCGCAGCGTGGGCACCGGCGTGGTCATCATGGACAAGGGCGTGATTCTGACCAACCTGCATGTGGTGCAGGGCACGGTCAGCATCAAGATCACTTTTGCCGACGGCAGCGAGTCCAGCGCCGCCATCGTCAATGTGCAGCCGGAAAACGACCTGGCCGTGCTGCAGGCGGCCACCATTCCCGACGACCTGCAGGCGGCCACGCTGCGCTCGACCACGGGCTTGAGGCCGGGCGATCAGGTGATGGCCGTCGGCTACCCGTTTGGCATCGGCCCGTCGTCGTCGGCGGGTGTCGTCTCCGGGATCAGGCGCACGCTGAGCGCGTCCGAAAACGAGAACGAGCATCCGATCAACAACCTGTTCCAGTTAGACGCCGCCGCCAATCCCGGCAACTCCGGCGGCCCGCTGGTCACGATGGACGGCGAGGTGGTCGGCATCGTCACCGCCATTTACAACCCCAGCGAGCAGCACACCTTTATCGGCATCGGCTTTGCCGTGCCGGTGGAAAACGCCGCCTCCGCCGCTGGCCTGTCGCCTTTTTGAAAGCCCCTTTATGCACACGCTCCACGCCGCCGCCTTTCCCGCCGCCAGCCCCGACACCACGCAACTGATGGAGCAGATCCTCTACGAGGTCAAGCGCGTCGTCGTCGGGCAAGACCGCTTTCTGGAGCGCGTGATGGTCGCGATGCTGGCGCAAGGCCATTTACTCGTCGAGGGCGTGCCCGGCCTGGCCAAGACGCTGACGATCAAGACGCTGGCCAGCACCGTGCGCGGCGACTTCAAGCGCATCCAGTTCACGCCCGACCTGGTGCCCGCCGACCTGGTCGGCACGCGCATTTACAACCAGAAAACCGGCGACTTCAGCACCGTGCTCGGGCCGGTGTTCACCAATTTGCTGCTGGCCGACGAGATCAACCGCGCGCCGGCCAAGGTGCAAAGCGCGCTGCTCGAAGTGATGCAGGAGCGCCAGGTGACGATTGCCGGGGTCAGCCACCCCGTACCCGCGCCGTTTCTGGTCATGGCCACGCAAAACCCGATTGAAACCGAAGGCACTTACCCGCTGCCCGAGGCGCAGGTGGACCGCTTCATGATGAAAGTCGAGCTGGACTACCCGAGCGAGGCGGAAGAATTCGTCATCGTCCAGCGCGTCACCGGCCCGGCCGTGGCGGTGGCGGCGGTGGCGAGCACCGAGCAACTGGCCGCGCTGCAGGCCGAATGTCGGCGCATTTACGTCGATCCGGCGCTGGTGCAGTACGCGGTGCGGCTGGTGTCCAGCACCCGCGACCCGGCGCGCCACGGGATGAAAGAGCTGGCGCGCTTCATCACCTTCGGCGCCAGTCCGCGCGCCACCATCGCGCTGGTCGAAGGCGCGCGCGCCCTGGCGCTGCTGCGCGGGCGCAGTTACGCGCTGCCCGAGGACATGAGCGACCTGGTTCCCGACGTACTGCGCCACCGGCTGATACTGTCTTACGAGGCGCTGGCCGAAGGGCTGTCCGCGCAGCAGCTGGTTGCCCGGCTCAGCGCCAAAATCCCGACACCGGCCAGGCCGCTCGCCCATGAAAAACTCGCCGCCTGAGCGCGCCGAGCAATGGCTGCGCCAGCTCGAATGGGTGGTGCTGCGCCGCCTGGACGGGCTGCTGCTGGGCGACTACCGCACCTTGCTGCGCGGCGCAGGCATGGATTTGGCGGATCTGCGCGGCTACCAGTACCACGACGATGTGCGCCATATCGACTGGAACGTCACCGCCCGGCTGCAGCAACCGCATGTGCGCGTCTTCACCGAAGACCGAGAAATGAGCGCCTGGTTTTTGCTCGACCTGAGCGCGTCAATGGATGTCGGCTCCGGCGAGCGCTGCAAGCGCCAGGTGGCCGCTGATTTTGTCGCCGTGCTGTCCCGGCTGCTGACGCGCCACGGCAACCGGGTCGGCGCCCTGCTCTACGGCACGGACATGGAAGCGGTGATTCCGGCCCGCGCCAGCCGCCTGCATGCGCTGCAGCTGCTGCACCGCCTGCAGTCGCGCACTTCAGCCAGCGAGACCAACCCCAGCGGCCCGACGCGGCTGCACGAGCTGCTCGAAGCGGCTGAGCGGCTGCTGCGCCAGCGCTGCACGGTGTTTGTCCTGTCCGACTTCATCAGCGCGCCCGGCTGGGAAAAGCCGCTGGGCCAGTTGGCCCAGCGCCACGACGTGGTGGCGGTGCGCCTGCTCGATCCGCTGGAGCGCGAGCTGCCCGACCTGGGCCTGATTCCGCTGCGCGATGCGGAAACCGGCGAACAACTGCTCGTCGATACGCATGACGCCGGTTTTCGCAGGCGCTTTGCCAGTCTGGCCACCCAGCGCGAAACCGAACTGCGCCAGGCGCTGGGGCGCGCTGGCGTGGACGCGCTGGAGCTGTCCACCGACGACGATCTGGCCCAGGCCATCGTGCGCTTTACCCAACCTCTGGCCCCAATTCCTCTGGCTGCTGCTGACGCTTCCGCTGCTGGTCGGCGCCTATGTCTGGCTGCTGCGGCGCAAGAAAAAGCGCGCACTGCCCTACGCCAGCCTGGCCCTCGTCAAGGAAGCGATGAGCACCGGCCAGCAAGTGCGGCGACATATTCCGCCGCTGCTGTTTTTGCTCTCGCTGGCGGCCATGCTGGTGGCCGGTGCGCGCCCGTTTTCGGCGGTCACGCTGCCGTTGGCGCAGGAAACCATTATTTTGGCGATGGATGTGTCGGGCAGCATGCGCGCCACCGATGTCAAGCCGAACCGGCTGGTGGCCTCGCAAAACGCCGCCAAAGCCTTTCTGGCCGAGCTGCCGCGCCATGTGCGCGTCGGCGTGGTCGCTTTTGCCGGCACCGCCGCCGTGGTGCAGCCGCCGACGCTGAGCCGCCCCGACCTGACGGCGGCGATTGACAAGTTTCAGCTGCAGCACGGCACAGCCATTGGCAACGGCATCGTGGTGTCGCTGGCCGAACTGCTGCCGCAAGCCGGAATTGATCTGGAGAGCCTGCAAAGCGACCCGGACGGCCAGAACGGCGTCTCGCTGGACGAGCCGCTCAAAGCGCGCAAAGCAGAAAAGAAAACGGCGAAAAATTTCACCCCTAGCGCGCCCGGTTCCTATGGCTCAGGCGCCATCATCTTGCTGACCGACGGCCAGCGCACCACCGGCATCGACTCGATAGACGCCGCCAAAGCAGCCGCCGAGCGCGGCGTGCGCGTCTATACCGTCGGCATCGGCACGGTGGAAGGCGAAACCATAGGCGTGGAAGGCTGGTCGATGCGCGTCCGGCTCGACGAAGACGCGCTCAAGGACATCGCCCGCACAACGCGGGCCGACTACTTTTATGCAGGCACGGCGGGCGACCTGAAAAAGGTCTATGAAACCCTCAGCGCCCGGCTGACGGTGGAGAAAAAGGAAACCGAAATCTCCGCGCTGCTGGCGCTGGCCGCCGCCGCGCTGGCGCTGCTGTCGGCCAGCCTGTCGCTGCTGTGGTTTAACCGGATTCTTTAAAAATCAGAACCAGCGCGCCAGCGCCAAGCCCAGCGCCAGCAGCAGGCCGTTCACATTAGCCGCCGCAATCGTCGCCTGAATGGCGGGCGTGAGCCGGTTCGGCTCGCCCGCATGATTGAGCAACTGCCGGGCGGCCACGAAAGACGGCACGGCAGGCAGCAACCCCAGCGCGCACCAAGTCGGCAAAGCGCCCGCCACCAG
>JAPLPS010000360.1 GCA_026400075.1 Polaromonas sp. | reverse complement strand
AAAGTTTGCCCAGCTTGAGGCCTGGAAAACGCTAGACCCGTCGGAGCAAACCGACATCGCCGCCCATCTGGCGCGCCTGCCGACGCAGCACCCGGACGACGACGAGGAGGCCAAGCGCTTTGATTTGCTGGTGCTGCGCATCCAGCTCGCCCTGCTGCAGGGCCAGCGCAGTTACGGCCGCCTGAAAGGCCAGATCTGCGCCATCGCCGCCGCGCTCGAAGGACAAAAAGCCGTGCCGCTGATCGACGCGCAAATGGCACTGATCCAGGCTATCGGCGGAGAAGACTGGTGGCAGGACGTGAGCGTCGGCATGCTGGAAAACGCCCGCAAGCGCCTGCGCGGGCTGGCTCACCTGATCGAAAAATCAAAAAAGGCGGTGATTTACACCGATTTTGCCGACGAGCTGGGCGCGGAGACGATGGTGGCGCTGCCCGACATTGCCAACGGCATCGACATGGCGCGCTTCAAGGACAAGGCGCGGCAGTTTCTGAAGGCGCACACCGATCACCTGTCGCTGCAACGCCTGCGCCGGGGCCAGCCGCTGACGGCAACCGACATCAGCGAACTCGAACGCATGCTGCTGGACGCTGGCGGGGCGCCGCAGCTGATCGAAAAGGCGGTCAACGACAGCCTGGGGCTGGGCCTGTTCATTCGCTCGCTGGTCGGCATGGAGCGCGACGCGGTCGTGCAGGCGTTCAGCGGACTGGTCAGCGGCACGCGGGCTTCGGCGGACCAGATCGAGTTCATTGACCTGATCGTCGAGGAGCTGACGCAGTCCGGCTGCATGGCGGCGCGGCGGCTGTACGAGTCGCCTTTCCTGGACATCAGCCCGCAGGGGCCGGAAGGACTGTTTCCGGTGGCGAAGGTGGAGAAGATGGTTCAGGTGCTGCAGGGCATTCAGCAACGGGCAGCGGCTTAAAGTTCGCCGGACGCAAAAAAGCCCCGCAACCTTGTGAGTTGCGGGGCTTTCGCTATTTCTGGAGGAGAGGGTGGGATTCGAACCCACGGTACCTTACGGTACGCCTGATTTCGAGTCAGGTACATTCGGCCACTCTGCCACCTCTCCTTTGTCGAGCCGCAATTCTAGCAGGCTGCGGGCGACTTATTTTGCCGACGGCGAAATTTGCGTCATTCCGCCCATGTACGGCTGCAAAACAGCCGGGATTTCAACGCTGCCATCGGCGCGCTGGAAGTTCTCCAGCAGCGCCACCAGCGTGCGGCCCACGGCCAGGCCCGAGCCGTTCAGCGTGTGGACAAACTCGTTCTTGCCCTGCGCGTTTTTAAAGCGCGCCTGCAGCCGCCGCGCCTGAAACGCTTCGCAGTTCGACACCGAGCTGATCTCGCGGTAGGCGTTCTGCGCGGGCAGCCACACTTCCAGGTCATAAGTCTTGGTCGCGCCAAAACCGATATCGCCGCTGCACAACAGCATCACGCGGTACGGCAGGCCGAGCTTTTGCAGGATCACTTCGGCGTGGCCGGTCATCGCTTCGAGTGTTTCGTAGCTTTTTTCCGGGTGGACGATTTGCACCATTTCGACCTTGTCGAACTGGTGCTGGCGGATCATGCCGCGCGTGTCGCGCCCGTAGCTGCCCGCTTCCGAGCGAAAGCAAGGCGTGTGCGCGGTGAATTTCAGCGGCAGCTCGGACTCGGCCAGAATCTCGTCGCGCACAAAATTGGTCAGCGGCACTTCGGACGTGGGAATCAGGTACAGCGCCGTGCTTTCGGCCTCGTGCGCGCCTTCCTGGCCGCCTTTGAGCGCGGCAAACAGGTCTTCCTCAAACTTGGGCAGCTGGCCGGTGCCGCGCAGCGAATCGCCGTTGACGATGTAGGGCACGTAGCATTCGGTGTAGCCGTGCTCTTCGGTCTGCACGTCGAGCATGAACTGCGACAGCGCCCGGTGCAGCCGCGCCAGCGGCCCCTTCATCACGGTAAAGCGCGAGCCGGTCAGCTTGGTGCCCAGCTCAAAATCCAGCCCCAGCGGGTGGCCGACATCGACATGGTCTTTGTGCTCGAAATCGAGCGCGACCGGCGTGCCGCCCAGGCCGCCGCTCGGGCTCCATTTGCGCACTTCGACGTTGCCGTCCTCGCCCTTGCCGGGCGGAACGCTCTCGTGCGGCAGATTCGGCACGGCCAGCAGCAGCGTGTGCATCTCGTGCTGAAGCTGGTCAAGCCGGTGCGCCGACGATTCCAGCTCGGCCTTCGAGGCGCCGACCTGCGCCATCACGGCGCTGGCGTCTTCGCCTTTTGATTTGAGCTGGCCGATTTGCCTGGACAGCGTGTTGCGCTGGTTTTGCAGCTCTTCGGTGCGGATTTGCAGCGTTTTACGCTCGGTTTCCAGCGCGTGAAACGCTTCGACGTTGAGGAAAACTTGGGGGTTTTTGCGCGTTTCCAGCCGGGCGATGGCCGAGGGCAGGTCTTTGCGGAGCAGGTTGATATCTAGCATGGGAATGGATTGTAATTTTGATGCTGCAGTGCGGCAAAAAATAATCAGTGCAGTTGATGCAGATGGCTGTCTTCGACTTCCAGCGCGTGGCCTTGCGCGTCGAGCTTCAAGCCCTTGGGCAGCGGGAATTTCAGCGTTTCTTCGATGCCGGGCATTTTGCGGATCGACACGGCGCCCAGCGCCCGGATGCGGTCAATCACTTGCGCGACCAGGATTTCCGGCGCCGAGGCGCCCGCTGTCAGGCCGACGCGGCGCTTGCCCTCGAACCAGGCTTCCTGCAGCTCGCTGGCGTCATCGACCATATAGGCTTCGGTGCCCAGCTTGGCGGCCAGCTCGCGCAGGCGATTGCTATTGGAACTGGTCGGGCTGCCGACGACGATCAAAATATCCACCAGCGGACTGAGCACCTTGACCGCGTCCTGGCGGTTTTGCGTGGCGTAGCAAATGTCTTGCTGCTTGGGCTTGCGCACGTTCGGAAAGCGCGCCACGATGGCCGCGCTGATTTCCGCCGCGTCATAGACTCTGAGCGTGGTTTGCGTGAGGACGGCCAGGCGCTCGGTTTGCAGCGGCGCAATGCGCGCCACGTCGGCCACGTCTTCGACCAGATGGATGC
>JAPLPS010000144.1 GCA_026400075.1 Polaromonas sp. | reverse complement strand
GCGCGCTGGAGAACTGCTGGCACACCGCCGCCAGATCGACCGAAGGCTGGTAGCCGTCGCGCAGCACCAAGGCGTTGTCCTGGTCGGTCTTGAGCAACTGCTCGCCGCGCCCTTCGCTGCCCATCACAAACAGGCAGCTGTTGGCCACCAGGTCGGGCGGCGCGATCAATTGCCAGGTGCGCTCGAACAGCTTGGCGTTGAGCGCCTGCACCAGCGTGGCAATCATGCTGACGTTGGTGCCGCTGCGGTACAGCAGCGAAATCAGCCGCGTGATCTGCCCGGCGGCCTGCTTCAGCGTGGCGACATCCTGGGCATCCAGAATCTGGATGTTGATCAGGTAAGAGTGATTCGACAAAAAGCTGAACAAGTCCAGCGCTTCCAGCACGCCGGTGATTTTCTCGCCGTCGGCCACCACCAGCCGATGCACTTTGTGCTTGATCATCGTCGCCAGCGCGTCGCCGATCTGGTCGCTGGGCTGCACCGTGATCAGCGAAAAACAGGTCAGCCCGCGCACCGCCAATTGATCCAGCGGCGTGCCGTCCAGAATGGCGCGCTGCAAGCCGGTCAGCGTAAAAATCCCCAGCGCGGGCGGCGAGACCTGGCTGTCGCGCACCAGCAGCGTGGCGGTGCGCAGCGCCTGGAACTGCCGCGTCACTTCGAGAATCGAGGTGTCGGCTTCGACAAAATGCGCCGGGCGCACAAAAGCCTCATCGACCCGAGCCATCGTCAGCGACTGCAACTCATGCTGGCTTTGGCGCTCGGACAGCGCGCTCAGCTTGTTCGACAGGTCAGAAAACAGCAGCGCGCCGAAAGTCGCATTGCTGGCAATCAGGTCGCCGACGGCGCGCTTGACCAGCTGGTAAGCGACGACTTCTTCGGCGGCGACAAAGCGGCTGCTGACCTTGCCCGACATCAGGCTGCGGCCGTCGAAGCAGTCTTCCGGGCCGTAGGTGGTGACGACTTCGTTGCCGTCGAACTGCTGGACAAAGCCCTTGATGATGACAAACAGGTGCGTCGGCTGTGCGCCCAGCGCCAGGATCGTCGCGCCCTGCGGGAAGTAGGCTATATCGACGTTGTCCTGCACCAGACGCTGCTCGTCGGCAGTCAGGCAGTCAAACGGAGAGGCTGAAAAATTGAACGCGCTGGGCATGGTGAACTTCCTGATCTGGGCTTGTTTGCCGCAATTCTCCCACCGTTGGAGACACGATTTGCAACAATTTACCGGCGCTTGAGGCCGTCTTTCACACTGGCGCCAGCCTGCCAGTCCGGGCCGTCAAACCAGGCGTCGCCGAGCAGGTAGGCGCGCAACATCGGCAGCGCGTCCAGCCCCCAGAACAGCTTGCCATCGACGGCAAAAGCGGGCACGCCAAACACGCACTGGGCAATCGCTTCGTCGGTGTTGCGCTTGAGCTGGGCCTTGACGTCGTCGCCGTTGAGGTCGCGGCGCGGCGCCAGCGCGTCGGTCAGCGCCTGCAGGCGAAGCGGCTCCAGCGCCTCGGCGCCGCCGTGCCAGACATGGCGAAACAGGGTTTCGCAGACATAGCGGTTAGTCGCCGCTGGCTCCAGCTCGGAACTGCAGGCCAGCGCCAGGCGCAGCAGCGGCAGCGGGCTGAACGGGTGGCTGGTCGGCATTTGCAGCTCGACGCCCCGGCTGCGCGCCAGCCACAGCACCTGGCGGTAAGTCCAGTCGCGCTTGGCCGGGATTTCAGCCGGGCCGAGCTGGCCGTGGTGCTTGAGCAGCGCACCGAGCAGCACCGGCTTGTACGTCAAGCGGTAGCTGATGCCGCGCAGCGCCTCGGGCAGCCCTTCAAACGCCAGATACGCATAAGGCGAGATGAAATCGAGGTAACAGGTGATGTGCCGCAGCTCGCCAGCGGGCGTCAGATCAGTCGTCATGCCGCGAGCGCGTCCATGCGCTGCTCAATGGTTTTCCACAGGCTGCGCTTGTCGGCGTCGCTGGCGCGGCTCCAGGCGGAAATCTCGCCTGCGGTGCGGAAACAGCCTTTGCACAGGCTCGCATCCGCGCCAGAAGCCTCGCTCATGCGGCAAATCGAAATGCACGGCGACAGCGCATCAGCCTGCGTGGCGGGCGTCGGGGCGCGCAGCCTGACCTGCTCAATGGCGCACTGCAGCGCCAGTTTGTCCTCCTCGGCATTGACGGCCAGATCGGCCACCGGCGCGCCGGTCAAACCTTGCAACTGCTGCGGCGACAGCTGGAACATCGCGTGCGGATGGCCCGCCGCCGCCCAGATCTCGTCAAAGCGCAGCAGCGACTGGTCAATCAACATCACCGTCGGCGTCGCGTGCGCCAGCGGCGAGACGCCGCCAATCGAAAAGCCGGTGCGGCTTTTGACAAACTCGGCATCGGCCCGGCCCAGGCGCCGCCCGTCGGGGCAGGCGAGCGCTTCGACTTTTTTCTCATCGACGCGCTGGTCGCCCGAGATGATGACCAGCACCGCCACCTCGTCGGACTTGCGCCGAAAGACAATGCTTTTGGCAATCTGGCCCAGCGCCACGCCCAGCGCGTCCGCCGCCTGCTGCGCGGTGCGGGCGGCGTCATCGTGCATGACAGGCGCGTGCGGGTGGCCGCTGGCCTGCAGCACGGCAGCTACGCGCTGCACACCTTCGGGCAGCGTTTTCAATTCAGCACCACACATCAATTCGTCCTTTGGTTCAACAGGGCCAGAGCGGCCCGGGAGTTTGATTTTCGACCCAAAAAGTCGCTGATGAACTGGCCCGCGTCGATCAGCTTGTCCAGGTCGATGCCGGTGTCAATGCCCATGCCGTGCAGCAGATAGACCACGTCTTCGGTGGCGACGTTGCCGGTCGCGCCTTTCGCGTAAGGGCAGCCGCCCAGCCCGGCCACCGAGGTGTCGAACTGCCACACGCCCATTTCCAGGCAGGCCAGCGTGTTCGCCAGCGCCTGGCCGTAGGTGTCGTGGAAATGGCCGGACACATCGCCCAGATCGTAATGGCGCAGCGCCGCGTCCATCGCGCGCTGCACTTTCAGCGGCGTGCCCACGCCAATCGTGTCGGCCACGCCGACATGCTGCACGCCGATGTCTTTCATCAAGCGCGCCACCAGTTCGACGCGCTCGGGCGCGATGTCGCCTTCATACGGACAGCCGACGGTGCAGGAAATCGCGCCGCGCACGTAAATGCCTTTTTCGCGGGCGGCGGCCACGACGGGACGGAAACGCTCCATACTTTCGGCAATGGAGCAGTTGATGTTGCGCTGGCTGAACGCCTCGCTGGCCGCGCCGAAGACGACGATTTCATGCGGCCAAAAGCCCTGTGGCAGCGCCAGCGCCGCCGCCAGGCCCTGCATGTTCGGCGTCAGCACCGAGTAGCGCACGCCGGGCTTGCGGCCTATGCCCGCCATCACCTCCGCGTTGTCGGCCATCTGCGGCACCCATTTGGGCGAGACAAAGCTGGTGACCTCGATTTCGGTCAGACCGGCGTCTTGGAGCCGATGCACCAGCTCAATCTTGACGGCGGCGGGGACGGGGGATTTTTCGTTTTGCAAGCCGTCGCGTGGGCCGACATCGACGAGCTTGACGTGAAGGGGCAGTTTTCCAAGGCTCACAAGAACTCCATTCAATGTTAGGGGCAATAAAAATTATTCAGCCAAAGCCGCCGCAGGCATCACCAGCAGCAACTCTGACTCATCCACCAAACGATAGCTGGGCCGAACGCCCGCCAGTTTTTCGGTCAAATCCAAAATGAGCTGCACGCCTTCGCCGCGCTTGTCCATCATGGCGCTGCGCCCTGAAAAGCTGCGCTCGCTTTCAGGCAGGCTGCACTTGGCCAGCAGGCTGGTGATTTCCTCATTTCGGGCGGCCTGACGATAGGGCAGACTCTCGACCGTCATGGTGTTGGGAATCATCCCCGGTGAATAGAGTTCCAGCCGGTCGGCAAACAGGCGCAGGCGAATTTTGGCGCCGTAAATCGCGTAGTCGCGGTGCGCCACCGCATTGACCAAGGCTTCAAACACCGCCGTTAAATCAAACTGCGGCAGGTCATGCCGCCCTTGTTGCTTGCTGGCGGCCACGCGCATGTTTTTGCGGACAAAGTGGCAGGCGTCCAGCACCTGCTGATCCAGCGGCCCGCTAATGTCCTGAGCGTCGAGCTGGTAGGCCTGATCGCCCTGGGGCCGTATGTCTGTTCCCCGGTAAGCGACGGCCTGAATGAAGGCATTGGGCAGCCAGCGGCGCGGGTCCAGGCTGGCCATCAGCACGCCAGTGACGGTGGGGCGCAGCACGCCTTCGCTGTCGCGCCTGGCCATCGCCAGCTTGTCGAGCAAAACCTCGCGGCTGTCATTGACACGCGCGCTGGCAAAGCGCTGCCAGAGCTGCGGCTGCAAATCGTCCAGCGTGGCGCCAGGGACGGGCTGCTCATCAAAGCGGATGATGCGCGCCTGGCTGCGCTGCTGAAACAGCCGCGCCAGATAGTCCGGCGCCATCTCGCGCTTGGCGCTGCCGACCCGGTGCAGATAACCGCCGGGGCTTCTGTGAACAAACAGGCTGCGCGCCATGTCCACCCGGATGACGGGCAGCATCTCGCCGGTGCCGCTGGTGCTCG
>JAPLPS010000382.1 GCA_026400075.1 Polaromonas sp. | reverse complement strand
CGGGGTGATTGCCGATGGCGGCCATGATGGCATCGCGAGGCAGCCCAGATCTCCTTAAGTCCAGCCACAGCGTGGATGAATGGCGTCGCGTCTTGCATTCGGCAAGCATCCACACGACATTCTCGACTGTTGCACCGGGTTCTGGCGAATATGAGTCAATCACTAACCCGCTTTGCGCATCCAGGAAGCGCGGGTATCCACGGATTCGGCCATCTTCCTCCTTGCCCAGGTTATTCTTCGGTTGTCCCTCCCGGCCGTCCGGGAGCACGATGGTGCGAACTCCATTCTTTGCCATCATGAACCGGGTTGCTGCTTCGTGCGGGGGCAACAGAAATTCATAGCGATGGATTTCGAGCGGAACGTCAGGTGCTTCGACCGGGAGTTCGGTGCATACTGGCACGCCGGTCAGCAATGTTTTTGGAGACACTTGGCCAAGCACCCAAATACCAAGTCCGGTTACAAAGTAAGTTCCAAACTCATCCACAATCAAGTTGTACAGTAATGCCCTGCCGGGTGTCGCTCGATGCCTCTCGACAACAGCCTTCGCCCCGTTCATGAGGAGCACGTGGTCGCTGATGGCAAGAGATCGCGCCGGAACCCACCCTCGGTCTATGGTCCAAAAGCGCTGGTCTCCGTGAGGGTAGGCGTGCGTGCCATCCACCTCCCCCTCCTTCGCATCCGGCAGGACAAAATCGATCTCGTAAGTCTCGTTCAGTTCTGCCGAATAACGCTGGATTTGGAGCACGCGGCGGTAAGCCATCTTCATGGTGTGAGGAGAGCGAGACAAGACCTCATCGCCCGGCGCTAGGCACTGGATCTGGATCGGCGTACGCAGCACCGGATCGTTGGGGAAACGCAGTTGCATTTCCGGCGTTGCCGTCTCTCGCTGGCGGCGTGTATAAACCAAGGTTTCGCCGTGCATGATTACTCCCTAGTCCCGAATGGCTGAACGTAAACACACTGGATCATTTTATTTTTTCTTTCATTTGTCGGCATCCTTGTATCTGGAGCGGCCCTAACGTAAATTGGACGACTCAATGTTACCTGAACTCACAATCTAAAATAGCTTCAACATTGAAATTTTCTTTTTAAAACAATGATTTTTAGATTGGCAAACCGTTTAGGCAAACCTAAAATTTAGCGGATGAAACCCTCTCTACAGCTTGAGTCGCCCGCATCAGCGCAGCAATCTGTGCCTTCACCGCCCAAACTTCTGGAGCAGCTGCGTATCCATCTGCGTACCCGCCGCCATTACAGCATCCGCACCGAGCAGGCTTATATTGACTGGGCGTACTTGAGATCGAGGAGTTTTTTAGCTATTTAGCGGTCGAGCGAAATTTCTCGGCTTCGACGCAAAATCAGGCCAGGGTGGCACTGCTTTATATTTATAAGCAATTGCTCGGAATTAATCAGCCCTGGCTGAATGAAGTGATTCAGGCTAAAACGCCAAAATACTTGCCAGTGGTTTTTTAGCGCACCGGCTGGCGTTTGCCGGTATTTTTCCGGCGGGCTTGCGGGTCATCGCATTGCACAGATGACCCGCATGAATTGCTGCGGTTTCAGCTCACCGCATCCGCCGGCTGCTTGAGCAGCATCGCCAGCGAACTGGCCACGGTCTTGCGCAGCTCGCGCCGGTCACAAATAAAATCCACTGCGCCCTTGGTCTGGAGGAACTCGGCGCGCTGGAAGCCTTCGGGCAGCGTCACGCGCACGGTCGATTCGATCACGCGGGGGCCGGCAAAGCCGATCAGCGCCTTGGGTTCGGCAATCACGATGTCGCCGAGGAAGGCAAAGCTGGCGCTCACGCCGCCCATCGTCGGGTCGGTCAGCACGCTGATGTAGGGCAGGCCTTTTTTGGCCAGGCGCGTCAGGGCGGCGTTGGTTTTGGCCATCTGCATCAGGCTCAGCAGGCCTTCCTGCATGCGGGCGCCGCCGGTCGCGGCAAAGCTGATGAAGGGCACTTTTTGCTCGATGGCCGCATGTACGCCGCGCACAAAGCGCTCGCCGACCACGCTGCCCATGCTGCCGCCCATGAAGTCGAACTCAAAGCAGGCCGCCACCACGGCAATGTTGTGAACCGCGCCGCCCATCACCACCAGCGCGTCGGTTTCGCCGGTGTTGTCCATCGTTTCTTTCAGGCGCTCGGGGTATTTTTTGCTGTCCTTGAATTTCAGCGCATCGACGGGCAGTACTTCCTGGCCGAGTTCGTAGCGGCCTTCGGCATCGAGAAAGGCGTTGAGCCGTTCGCGGGCGCCGATGCGGTGGTGGTGGCTGCACTGTGGGCAGACGTTCTGGTTCTTTTCCAGATCGGTTTTGTAGAGCACGGCTTCGCAGCTGGGGCATTTGATCCACAGGCCTTCGGGCATGGTGCGGCGCTCGCCGGAGGGGTTGCGGGTGACTTTGGAGGGGAGGAGTTTTTCTAGCCAAGACATAGCGTCAGTCCTTGTTGGGTGGCGGGCTGGCCGGTGGTGGCGCAGGCCGCAGGGCTTGTACTGGCAGGCGGCGCGGGCCTGCCGGGAAGGGAGTGATGGGAATTATGCGCCGGGTGCGCGGCGCTGGCGTCAGTCGAGCGCGCTGCGGATTTCTTGCAGGAAGTCACGCGCCACAGCGGCCACCTGGTCACGCGGCTGGTTTTCAATCAGCTGGATGATCTTGCTGCCGATGACCACCGCGTCGGCCACTTCGCCGATGGCTTTGGCCGTCGCCGCGTCGCGGATGCCAAAACCGACGCCGACCGGCACGCTGACATGTTCGCGGATGCGCGGCAGCATGGCCGCGACGGCGCCGACATCGAGCGCGCCCGAGCCGGTCACGCCCTTCAGCGAGACGTAATAGACATAGCCGCTGGCGACCTCGGCGACCTGCGCCATGCGCTCGGAGGTAGAGGTGGGCGCGAG
>JAPLPS010000199.1 GCA_026400075.1 Polaromonas sp. | reverse complement strand
AGCCTGTGGCATATCCGCGAAAGCATTCCGCTGGCCCAGGCCGAGGAAGGGCTGAATATCAAGCACGACATTTCGATCCCGATCTCGCGCATTCCCGAGTTTGTCGCGCAGACCGATGCGCTGCTGGCGCAGGCGCTGCCCGGCGTGCGGCTGGTCAACTTCGGCCATCTGGGCGACGGCAACCTGCACTACAACGTGCAGGCGCCCGAGGGCGGCGATGCGGCGGCCTTTCTGCGCGATCATGAAAAAGAAGTCAATGCGCTGGTTTATGACGCGGTGAACCGCTTCGACGGCTCGATTTCCGCCGAGCACGGCGTGGGCAGCCTGAAACGCGACGCGCTGGCGCAATACAAATCCCCGGTCGCGCTGAGCATGATGCGGGCCATCAAGCAGGCGCTGGACCCGCAAAACCTGATGAATCCGGGACGCGTGATTCAAATTTAACGACAGTTACAGCGGCGCTTAAGATAGGGGGGTTGTAATTACTTTTTCTCACAAAAAATACCATCATGGCCACCCTGACCGAAGAACAAGCCCGCGCCTACATGCACAAGCTGCTGGCCGCCATGAGCCAGGCAGGCGGCTCTGATCTGTTCATTGCCAGCGATTTCCCGCCCAGCATGAAGGCCAACGGCAGCATGCAACCGCTGTCGCAGCAAAAGCTCACCGGCGAAGTCACGCGCATTCTGGCCCACTCGATGATGAACGAGCGCCAGCGCACAGAGTTTGCCACCGAGATGGAATGCAACTTTGCGATGTCCCTGCCCGGCGTGTCGCGCTTTCGGGTCAACGCCTACATCCAGCAGCAAACCGTCAGCATGGTGATCCGGACGATTGCCTCGGAAATCCCGAACTTTGAAAAAATGGGCCTGCCGCCGATTCTCAAAGAAGTCATCATGAACAAACGCGGCCTGGTGCTGCTCGTCGGCGGCACCGGTTCGGGCAAATCGACCACGCTGGCCGCGCTGATCGACTACCGCAACAGCACCTCGCCGGGCCACATCATCACCGTCGAAGACCCGGTCGAGTATGTGCATGCGTCGAAAAAGTCGCTGATCAGCCACCGCGAAGTCGGCGTCGATACCCACACCTGGCACCACGCGCTGAAAAACACGCTGCGCCAGGCGCCCGACGTGATTTTGATCGGCGAAATCCGCGACACCGAGACGATGGAGCACGCCATCGCCTTTGCCGAAACCGGCCACCTGTGCCTGGGCACGCTGCACGCCAACAGCGCCAACCAGGCGATTGACCGCATCATCAACTTCTTCCCCGAAGAGCGGCGCAACCAGCTTTTGATGGACTTGTCCTCGAACCTGCGCTCCATCGTCTCGCAGCGCCTGGTGCGCACGCAGGACGGCAAGGGACGCAAGGCGGCGATTGAAATTTTGCTGAACACGCCGACCATTGCCGAGCGCATCTTCAAGGGCGCTTTTGGCGAAATCAAGTCGCTGATGGAAAAATCGCGCCAGCTCGGCATGTGTACCTTCGACGGCGCGCTGTTTGACCTGTACGACGAGGGCCACATTTCCTGGGAAGAGGCGATCCGCAACGCCGACTCGGCCAACGAGCTGCGCCTGAACATGAAGCTCAAGAGCAAGCGCGGCGTGCCTGAATCGGCCAATGAAGGCCCGACGCTCT
Source organism: Polaromonas sp. (assembly GCA_026400075.1). GTDB lineage: Bacteria > Pseudomonadota > Gammaproteobacteria > Burkholderiales > Burkholderiaceae_C > Polaromonas. The sequence goes on along the minus strand of JAPLPS010000199.1, from coordinate 13,534 downwards.
CCTTTGACAAGGAGCCCACCCCCGAGGAGGAAGCCGCCGAGCGCGCTGCCGAGCAGCTCAAACAGCAGCAAAAACGCCGTGAAGAGGAAGATAAAGAAATGGAAAAACGGCGCCTGGCCAAGAGCGCAGGTTGAAACCGGAGCCAGCCGCACAAGGAGAAGCCCGTGAAAAAATTCTTCAGCCGGTTTTTCAACATTGACAAACTCAATGCCAAGCCCTCCCAGCCGTCGGACGCATCGGCCCCGTCTGAAATAAAACTCGATTCGGCCGCCATGGACGCGGTGCTGGCTGAAATCGATTTGGACATCGCCATTGCCAGCCATGAGCACTGGAAACTGCTTCTGCAAAACATTCTCGATGGCGAGTCCAGCAAGGCCCTCAAGCCTGAAGTGATTTGCCAGGACACGCGCTGCGACCTGGGGAAATGGCTGTACGGCCCCGGGGAGCAGCGGCTGGGCCACTACCCGGCATTTCAGATGCTAATCGCCCGGCACAAGTATTTCCATGCGCAAGCGGCCGCCGTCGTGGCGCAGGCGCAGAGCGGCGACATTGAAAAAGCCCGCCAGACGCTCAACTCGCCTTATCGGCAGGCCTCCAGTCAGGTGATTTTGCTGCTCAAGCAGCTCAAGCGCGGCCTGGAGCGCTGAGCAGCCCCAAGCCTGCAGGCAAGTGTCACATTCATCCTTTAAGCTGAGTCTTATTGCACGACAGGCATTCAAGGCGCAGGCCGCAATGCCTGCGACGCGCCAGTCGGGCCCAAAAGGAGAAGTGAGTGAGAGGTTTTTTCAGCCGTTTTTTCAATGCCGACCAGCTCGATACCGGCATGTCCATCCCGCCAAGCCTGACAGGCCCGTCCACCGAGTCAGGGCTGGACATCCGCGCCATGGAAGCAGCGCTGACCGAGATTGACCTGGACACGGCCATTGCCAGCCATGAAAACTGGAAACTGCGCCTGAAAAACGTTCTCGACGGCAAGTCCAGCGAAATCCTGCAGCCCGAAGTCATCTGCCAGGACAAGCACTGCGATCTGGGCCAGTGGCTGCACGGCCCCGGCGGGCAGCGGCTCGGCCACTACCCGGCCTTTCAGATTCTGATTGCGCGACACAAAAATTTCCATGTGCAGGCCTCCACCGTGCTGGCGCTGGCGCAAAGCGGGGATGCCGAAAAAGCCCGGCTGACGCTGGACGCCCCCTACCGCCACGCCTCCGCCCAGGTAGTCCTGCTGCTCAAGCAGCTCAAACGCAGCCTCAAGCGCTGACTTCCCGGACGCAGCCTGTGCCGCATCCCGAATCAGCCTTGCGCTCGTGCGGGCCACGGCGCAAGGGCGCTGGCCTGCAGACCGAAACTGTCCGCAACGGCGGCCAAAGTTATACTCAAAAGCTTTTTTTCCTGGCTTTCCCATGACCCGCCCGATCCGCTCCCAGTACGAAGATTTCATGCGCCATGTGGTCACGCAGGGCGTGTTCAAGCCCGACCGCACCGGCACCGGCACAACCAGCGTGTTCGGCCACCAGATGCGCTTTGATTTGAACGAAGGCTTTCCGCTGGTCACGACCAAGAAAGTGCATCTCAAGTCCATCGTTCAGGAACTGCTGTGGTTCCTGACCGGCTCATCCGACAACAACTGGCTGACTGAGCGCGGCGTGACCATCTGGAACGAATGGGCGCGCCCCGATGGCGACCTCGGCCCGGTCTATGGCGTGCAGTGGCGCAGCTGGCCGACCCCTGGCGGCGGCCACATCGACCAGATCGCCGAAGTCATCAAGACGCTGAAAAGCAACCCCGACTCGCGCCGCATCCTCGTCAGCGCCTGGAACGTCGCCGAGCTGGACAAAATGGCGCTGATGCCCTGCCACGCGCTGTTCCAGTTCTACGTCGCGCCCGCCACCGAGCCGGGCGGCAAGGGCAAGCTGAGCTGCCAGCTGTACCAGCGCAGCGCCGACATTTTTCTGGGCGTGCCCTTCAACATCGCCAGCTACGCGCTGCTGACGCACATGGTGGCGCAGCAATGCGAACTGGACGTGGGCGACTTCATCTGGACGGGCGGCGACTGCCACGTCTACAGCAACCACGCCGAGCAAGTCGCGCTGCAACTGAGCCGCACGCCTTTTGCCTACCCGCTGCTCAACATCAAGCGCAAGCCTGACTCCCTCTTCGACTACCAGTTCGAGGATTTTGAATTTCTCGACTACCAGCACCACCCGGCCATCAAGGCGCCGGTGGCCGTATGAAAGCGAGCGACATGACCGCCACAGAACACGCCCAGCCGCGCATCAACCTGATTTACGCCCGCGCTTCCAACGGCGTGATTGGCAAGGACGGCGCCATGCCCTGGCACCTGCCCGAAGACCTGGCGCATTTCAAGCGCCTGACGCAGGGCTGGCCGGTCATCATGGGGCGCAAGACCTGGGACTCGCTGCCCGCCCGCTTTCGCCCGCTGCCCGGCCGCACGAATATCGTCATCACGCGCCAGCCGGACTGGCAGCAGCCCGGCGCGCTGACAGCCGCCAATCTGGCCGACGCGCTGGCGCTGTGCGCCCAGTCCGAAGAAGTCTGGATCATCGGCGGCGCGCAAATCTACGCCCAGGCCGAACCGCTGGCCGGGCGCATTGAAGTCACCGAAATTGCCCAGGATTTTGAAGGCGACACCTTCGCCCCGACGCTCGGGCCGCAGTGGCGCGAAACAGCGCGGGAAGCGCACACAGCCGCCAGCGGGCTGAAATTCAGTTTTATCACCTACCAAAAACAAACGGAAAATTAACATGTCTGGACACGGATTTCACGTACACGGCCCCCACGACCACGCGCTGGAGCATGCCGCACACGGCGCGCACAAGGACAGCCATGACGACGGCCACGGCGAAGGCGGCGGCATGACGGCGCAGATTGCCGTCGTCACCGCCATCATTGCCACCATAGGCGCGCTGTTTGGCTACATGGGCGGGGCCACCCAGGCCAACGCCGGCCTGTACAAAAACAATGCCGCCATCAGCAAGACCGAAGCGGCCAACAAATGGAGCTACTTCCAGTCCAAAAGCACCAAGCAATCGCTGGCCGAATTTGCCCGCGACCTGGCGCCAGACGACAAAAAAGTGGCTTACCAGGGAAAAATTGACCGCTACGAAAAAGAAAAAAACGAGATCAAGCTGGACGCTGAAAAGCTCGAAGCCGAGTCCACCGCCTGGGACAAGTCCTCCGACGTGCAGATGCACCAGCACCACCGCTGGGCGCAGGCAACCACGCTGCTGCAGGTGTCCATCGCGCTGGCCGCCATCGCGCTGCTGACGCGCAAGAAATGGCTGGAATACGCGATGTTCGTGCTGGCGGGCGCAGGCGTTTTGCTCGGCGGCCTGGCCGCGCTGCATATTTAACCGTTCCACGCATCCAGACCATGAAAATCGCCACCTGGAACGTCAACTCGCTGACCGTGCGCCTGCCGCAGGTGCTGGACTGGCTGGCGGCCAATCCGGTCGATGTGCTGTGCCTGCAAGAACTCAAGCTCAGCGACGACAAGTTTCCGCTGATGGAACTGCAGGCGGCGGGCTACGACAGCGCCGTGTTCGGCCAGAAAACCTACAACGGCGTGGCAATTTTGAGCCGCACGCCGCTGCGCGACATCGCCAAAAACATCGCCGGTTTTCCCGACGAGCAGTCGCGGGTGATTGCCGCCACGCTGGACTATCCCGGCGGCGGCGAACTGCGCATTGTCAACGGCTATTTTGTCAACGGCCAAGAACCCGGCAGCGACAAGTTCGCCTACAAGATGGCCTGGCTGACCGGCCTGCAGGACTGGCTGCGCGCCGAGTTGCAGGCGCATCCCAAGCTGGTGCTGCTGGGCGACTTCAACATCACCGCCGATGACCGCGACAGCTACGACCCGGTCGGCCTGCGCGAAACCATCCACCACACCAGCGCAGAGCGCCAGCATTTTCAGGCGCTGCTGGGTCTGGGCTTGAGCGACGCCTTCCGGCTGTTCGAGCAGCCTGAAAAAAGCTATTCGTGGTGGGATTACCGCATGCTGGGTTTTCAAAAAAACCGGGGCCTGCGCATCGACCACATCCTGGTCAGCGACGCGCTCAAGCCCGCCGTCACCGCCTGCACGATAGACCGCCAGCCGCGCAAGAACAAGCAGCCCAGCGACCACACGCCGGTTATTGTGGCCTTGACAGACGCTTCCAGCCCGGCGCCGTAACGGATCTGGGCTTGTCAGAAGGGGGCGCAGGTCTGTCCTTTTCGCCAATCACCCCCTCCTCTTCAGGATCGTGGTGATGCCGGGGCGCAATGTCGTGCTTGCGGCGCACTTCCTGCTCTTCCTTCTTGAGCGGAACATGAGGCACATGGGGAACATAAGGCGGCTGTGGGTTGGCAAGCATGATTCAACCTTCCTGAACAACAGGCTTCAGGATGGCACAAGCCCTGCCGCTGGTTTATAGGCGCTCAGGCCGAATCGCTGTCAGTGTCCGGCTGACAATCAGCCGCCAGCGCCTGCTGTGCAGACACGGGCGGCATCTTTTTTGACCGCCACCGGCGCGGCAGCCCGGACTCCGAACAAAATCCCGACGGTCACCAGCGCCAGCCCGGCGGCCAGATTCCAGGCCAGCGGCTCGCCCAGAAACAGCACCGCGCCCAGCGCCGACAGGCCGGGCACCAGCGCGGTAATCATCGTCGAGCGCACCGGGCCGAAATGCTGGATCATTTTGGTGAACGTAATGCCTGAAATCACCACCGAGCCCCAGCCCTGAAAAAGCGCCTGAAACAACACCTGCTTGAGCGGCGCGGTGAACACCTGGCCCGCCGTGACATGGGCCAGCGTCAGCGCGGCGTACACCGGCACATAGACCACGAAAGCAAACGCAGTGATGGCAATGGTGGCGCGCACCGCGTTGAGCGCGTGGCGGCGCGCCAGCACGCTGTAGCAGGCCCAGCACATCGCGGCCAGCATGAACAGCAAATCGCCCTTCCAGACTGCGCCGCCGTCAAAAGCGTGCAGCAGGCTGGCGCCACCCACCAGCAGGTCGCCCAGCACGATCAGCCCCAGGCCCAGTGCGCGGGCCAGCGTGATGCGGTCATGCAAGACAAACACCGCCAGCAGCGCCGTCCACAGCGGCAGGCTGCCCGGCATCAGCACCGAGGCATGGACTGCCGGGGCAAACGCAAAGCCGCTGTAGGCCAGCATCGCGTACAGCAGCCCGCCAAACAGCCCCACCGCAGCCGTCACCCGCAGCGGCAGCGGCGAGAGGCCAAAAAAAGCCGACTTCCCGCCTATGCCCCCGCCTATGCCCTGCGCCCGATCCCGGTACGACAGCCACCAGCCCCAGGGCAGCAAAATCACGCTGGCGCCGACGATGCGGCAAAACGCAATGTCAAACGGCGTCAGGACGCCGCCACGCGCCGGATCCGCCGAAGCGCGAGCAATGATGATGAAGGAAGTCCAGATGATGACCGTGACGACAGCGGCCATCAGGCCCACCGTGCGGGGCGAGAAACCGGTGCAACCGGCGCGTGGGGAAAAAGGCATCGGGCAATTATCGAATGGGCAGGCGTTTTGGGTGCCTGACCCCAAAAAATCCCGGACTTCTGGGGCAGGAAGCCCCTACTGGGCAAAGAAAAAGAAAAATCAAAAAAGGCATCTGCGTTTCGTAGCGCATAATCTAGGGCTGCGAGTAGTAAACCACTCGCACAAGATAGGTGATCGGTTCGTTTCGCGCGCTGCGGCGGTACTTTTCGGGTTTGTTGTGCCTTCGGGACCCCATCGCTTTTGTTTTTATGTGTTTTTAAGGAGTCCTCATGGGCAACAAACTTTACGTCGGCAACCTGCCTTACACGGTGCGTGACGAAGATCTGCAACAATCTTTTGGCGAATTCGGCTCGATCACGAGCGCTAAGGTCATGATGGAACGCGACACCGGTCGCTCCAAAGGCTTTGGTTTCGTCGAAATGGGCAGCGATGCCGAAGCGCAAGCTGCAATCGCTGGCATGAACGGTCAGTCCCTCGGTGGTCGTAGCATCACTGTGAACGAAGCCCGTCCCATGGAGGCACGTCCTCCCCGCACCGGCGGCTTCGGCGGCGGCGGCGGCTACGGCGGCGGCGGTGATCGTTCCGGCGGCGGCGGCTACGGCGGCGGCGGTGGCGGTCGTTCCAGCGGCGGCGGCTACGGCGGCGGCGGCGATCGTTCCGGCGGTGGCGGCTACGGCGGCGGCGGCGGCGGTCGCGGCGGCTACTAAGCCCTGCAACCCTGTCAACGGCAGCAATGCCGTTACAAATTAGCTGCTTCAGCCCTGCGCTGATCTCAGCAAAAAAGGCTTCAAGACTTTGGTTTTGAAGCCTTTTTCCGTTTGGCAGCCCGAAATGGCTGTCGATCTTTGCTGTCGATGGGGAGCCAATGACAAGCGCTCGGGCAAGGCCGCACGCTCGGCCTGCGCGCAGGACTCGGGCGTGGAAATCAGTTGCTTCATAGCGTTCAACATGCAAATGAATCAATAATGCAGCTCCATCAACAAACCGGACTCACGAACATGCTGACTATGGATGTATTACCGCAGCGGAATTTGAGGGTGAGGCTCAAGGGAATTGTTGCCGCAGCCTCGTTTTCCGTTCTATCCTGCCTCGGGCTGTTCGCCTTCACCATGCCAAGCTACGCCACAGAAGAGCCTGATTTCAAAATCATCCGCGAACTCGAAAAAGACATCGAGTTGCGCGAATACGCCGCCTACCTGGTTGCCGAAGTGGAGGTGCCCGGCCCGGCCAGCGAAGCGGGCAACCGGGCTTTCCCTATCCTGGCGGGATACATCTTTGGCAAGAACAAGGGCGAGCGAAAATTGGCGATGACCGCCCCGGTAACGCAGGCCGCCGTACCGGTCAAGCTCGAAATGACGGCACCCGTCACCCAGACGGCTGTGGCGGATGGATTTTTGGTGCAGTTCGTTTTACCCAAAGACGTGACCCTGGCCACGGCGCCCGAGCCGCTGGACGCACGCATCAAGCTGCGCGAGGTTGCGCCCAGCCGCGTGGCGGTGATACGCTACTCAGGGTTCTGGTCGGACGCCAATTACAACGAGCACCTGGCCAAGTTGCAGGCGGCATTGCGGGCGGCCAATCTGGTCCCGACCGGGCAAGCCGTGTATTCCCGCTACAACGCGCCCTTCACGCCCTGGTTTATGCGGCGCAATGAAATCTGGCTGCGCCTCGTGGCCCAATAAGTGCGTAGCTTGTGGGAACCATCCATACGAGCAACTCTGCGCGAAGGTGGTGTACCAGGACATTTCATGACCGCAACCCACGCATCCCCCGCTTTTCAGCATCTCCAAGCCGAGGGCCGCTTGTTGAAACCGGCGCTCAATGGGCCGACCCATGTCGCTGGCCGTTTCGGCTTTCGCGGGGAAATCGCCCTGACCACCGAGCCGCCCATGATGCTTGAAGCGGCCATTGCCACCGCCAGCGACACCGAGTCCACCCTGTCTTTTCTGGCCGGTTCGCTCTCGACCTACAAACAGCTTCCGGCGCTGATCGAGGCGCTGGGCGCCAGCATCGGGGCCGGTGGCAAATATTTCATCTACGTGTCCGACCTTGACCGCGCCTCGCGCTACCAGATCGACTTCAGCGGCATTTCGTTGTACGTGCTGCCGATTGACGACACCTCGGTCTATAACGAGTTGATCGACTTCCTGTACCTGGACAAGAACAAGATGAAAAAGATGGATACGGCCGCCAAGGTCGATGCGATTGCCGACAGCGCGCTCAAATACACCCAGGCCTACGAAGTCATCAGCTTTGAGGAAGGCCTGAAACGGCTCTGACCCAGCCGCCTGTCGGGTTGACGACGCAGGCCCCATCGCCAATCCCGACAATTGAAGAGAAGGCACCAATTTGAAGGCGGCGCAGTGACATCACGTCACTCTCCATTTGCCCAGGGTTCGAGCCAGTTCTTTCAAATCCACTGGCTTGGACAGGAAGTCATCCATTCCGGCATCCAGACAACGCTCGCGATCGTCGTCATAAACACCCGCCGTCAGCGCGATGATCGGCAACCTAGCCTTGCCGTTCTTTTGCTCCCACTGCCTGATCTGTCTTGTCGCTGCATAACCATCCATGATAGGCATCTGGCAGTCCATCAGTATCAGGTCTGGAAATAATTTTTCAGCGGTAACACGTTCCACCAGCTCCTGGCCGTTCCCAACGCTTTGGACGCGCAGCCCCAGCTTCGTCAGCATGGTTTCAACGACCAGCCGGTTGATGGCGCTATCCTCGGCCACCAAGACATACTGCTGCAAGCCGGGAGAGGCGGCAGATCCCGCAGCATTGCCTTGTTCCAGCGGCAGGCTGTCTGGTGACTCCTTGAGCCGGTTGACCCGAATACGAAACCAGAAGCGGCTGCCTTTACCAGCTTGGCTTTCAACGCCAACGTCTCCTTTCATCAGCAAGGCGAGATTGCGCACGATGGACAAACCCAGGCCTGTGCCGCCGAACTCCCGTGTATTTGAAGCGTCCACCTGCGAAAACGGTTTGAACAACAAGGCCAGCTTGTCCTCGGGGATGCCAATGCCGCTATCGCTGACAGAAAATTCCAGCACGGAATCGTCCCCCTCAATGGCCACTTCCTTCGCCTCAATACGGATGAAACCCGTTGCGGTGAACTTCAGGGCATTGCTGACCAGATTGGAGAGCATCTGCCGCAGCCGATTCGGGTCAGCACAGTAAAGGGACGCCCCGCTCCCCTGCCAGGCTGTTTCGAGATGCAAGCGCTTGCTCCGGACAAGCTCGTCAAACAAAGCGGCGGTCTCGTGAATAAGTTGCGCAGGGCGAAAGGCTATCGCCTGGAACTCGATCTTCCCGGCCTCGATCTTGGACAGGTCAAGAATATCGTTGAGCAAGGTCAACAAGTTCTGGCCGGAATCGAGGATGACTTGCGCATATTTCTGACGCTCACTGTCCTTGAGGTCAGGCATCCGCAGAAGTTGCGCCATGCCGAGAACTCCGTTCATCGGAGTCCGGATTTCATGGGACATGGTGGCGAGAAACCGGCTCTTTGCCACATTGGCGGCCTCAGCCTTTTGCATCGCTTGGCGCAGCTTGTCGTTGGCAGCGCGGCGCTCCGTCACATCCAGCAAAGTACCCGACACGCCAACCAGCTGATGGTTGGCATCGAGTGTCGGGCGGGCATAGACCTCGACCCAGCGAAAGCCACTCTCGTGGTGGCAGAAGCGCACCTCACAACGGCAATCATCTGTTTTGCGCTGGATGAGCAACTCAAAGAACTCACCAGCGCGCTGGCGATCCTCCGGATGAACATAGTCAAGGAAAAGCGTGCCCAAACTCTCCTGCAGAGAAAAGCCGCTCACTTCTGTCCAGGCAGGATTGAGGAATGTCCACCTTCCCTGCATATCCGTCTGGAAAATAACTTCCTTGATGTTTTCCACCACCGAGCGGTAACTCTCTTCGCTCTTGGCCAGTGCCAGATTCTTGACCCGAATCTCAACGGTTTGTTGTTCCACCTTCCGCTGGATCAGCGCCGTGCGACCCGTCACGGCCAGCAGGATGACCTGCAGCAAGGTAGCAAACAGCAACCCGGCAACCCCTACACCCCAGGCCAGCCAGGGTCTATGCTGCTGCAGATAGTTTTCGGTGGTGAATAGGCGCAAAGTCCACACGCGATCGGCCATCATGATCTGCGTCTGCCAACCCAGCTCGCCTGCGGTCGGCCGTGCCTTGCTAGAGGATTGGTACAGCACGCGGTGCGCCTTGTCTGCTGCCGGATCCTCCAGTTCAAGCACAAGCCCGCTGGCCAGTTGCCCCTGGATGGCAATGTCCACCATTTCCTGGACTTTGATCACGGCAACCGCAAAACCGATCAGCTGGCGTTCGGCGCTACCCGCCCCAAAATTGACTGCCTGCCCAAAGGCCGGAGTCATGACCAGCACGCCCACCCGTACGAGCAGGTCCTGAACCAACTGAATCGGTGCCGAAGCAGCGGCCCGACCAGACTGCCGGGCACGGGCAATGGCATCGCGGCGCGTAGGCTCGGAGTTGATATCGAAGCCCAGGGCGGCGCTGTTTCCGGTCATGGGGCTGATATAGCCGACCGGCAAGTACTCGGGCCGCTCGTCAGCGCGCACAAGCCGCCGCTCCACATCGCGCTCAGTGATCTGGAATTGAATATCGGGATAGACCCGCTCCGCCATGACGCGTTCAAAGTCCGTGCGGTGGGTTTGCGTTACAAAAGGATTGAAACTCAGTGCGAAGAGATCCTGCTGGTCGCGCAGGGTTGCCGTGGTGAAGTGATCAAACTGGCTGATACCCAGGTCGGGCGATACTTCGATAACGCGGGACAGTGAAGTCAGCGCCTCACGGTGCGCAATAAAGCGTTGTTCGAGGGCCTTGGCCAAAATCTCGCCTTGATCATCGAGGCTGGCTTTCTGGTTGGCGTTTTCCCAGCGGGCTGCACCAATGAAGGTCACCACCGCCAGGGCGAGCACGCCGAGAACCGGCAAGGCAATGGTTTTCAGGCGGGAAGACCAGTTGGAGCGGTGGCGCAGGAGTAGCCCAATCGCCAGCGGTGCCGTCGTGAGTACGCCCAGTGAGTCGCCAACATACCAGTTCCACCAGCCGTAGCCGAATGAAGCCGGAGACACGATGCCCGCGACCATCAGGCTGATAACCCCGCAGCTTGCGGAAATCAGGCAGGCCACACCACCGCCCAGCACGAGAAACAGGACTACATCTCGCTCCTGTTCCAGATGTTGCCATTTCTCGCTAGACCAACGGCGCACCAGATACTGCCCCGCCCATGCCTGAAGCAAGGCCCCCGTGGCAATGGCGACCGCCACCCAGATTGCCTTCAGCGACAAATTGTCATTGACCAGCGCAACACCAAAATTCAGCAAGAGGGAACCCAGCCAGATAGCTGGCAGAGTCCTGACGCCAAAGCAGAGCACGACCGCCAGGGCAAAACCGGCAGCGGGAAACACCGGACTGGCATACCCAGGCGGAATGGCCAGCGCCAATCCCAGCGCACCCAGCAGGGCATAAACAATGGCAACCACTGGCCAAACGATGTAAAGAGCCGTCATAGGCCGCGCCTGTGGATCGTCAGTGGCCGAAGGAAGCGCTAATGCCATTCTTGTTTTTCGTGGAAATATCTGGAAGAAAATTTGTCTATCGCTCGCCACTGCGACGACCCTCACAATAATAACGCGCAAGGTGACACGGTTGTGGGCACCCAAACGCCCCTGACCGAGCGCAGCTTGAACTGAGTGAAAAATTGTCTTGACTTGGGGGTCTACTTTAGATTTCAGCAGCTCACGGACATTGATCCAAATCTTTCAAATCTTCATCAACGCTCCAGACCCGAACGCGGCTCATCGGATACTTGCTGCATAACTGCTCCCACTCCTTTTTGATCGACAAGTCGCCCATACCCACTCTTCTCATCGCACTGTCTGGAAACTCGCCCAGCCAACCCAGCAAGTGAGCTGCATCCGGGAAATTCATCGGTTTCCAGGGCGCCTTATCCTTCAAGGCGTCATCAATCACCGCCACAAACCGTTCTGCAGCCTGTCTGCGCAAGCGCCCATCACCATCCATGTGTGCAATGTGATTGCCAGTTTCGATAATGGCCGCCATTGGAATGAAGAGAAGGACTCCCGCCTCAATCAACTCATCCAGTTCACTCAAAACTGCTTCGTAGTCCTGGTTGCGACCCGGCACATTCAGTACATTGAGCAACACCGACGTATCCACCAGCACGATACAGCTCATTCTGCGGCTCCTGGCGTTCCGCTGCGCAGCGAGGCCAGCCAGGCTTTTGCTTTTTGCTTGCGGGCTTCAGGCCCCTGATGGGTTTTCACAAAGCGCTCCAGCGCCCCGGTGGTCATCAAATGCCCCAGCGTGTCTTGAATCAACAACTCGGGTGCATCGGGCAGGCTGCCCAAACGCACCAGACGGCTGTCGCCCTCCACTGGGTCGCGGTAGCAAAACACCACATCGGGGACTGCCTTGTCGGGCAAAGCATCGAGCATCGCCGGGTTGTGGGTGGACAACAGCACACGCAATTTACGCCGCTCAGCGACGGTCTGAATGCGCTCCAGCAAGTGGCGGGCACGGCTGGGGTGTACGCCGTTATCAATTTCTTCAATCACTACCAGACTACCCTCCGGGGCCGAAAGCATGGCCGCTGCAATGGCTAGCACGCGCAAAGTGCCGTCAGAAAGCAGGGCTGCTTCATACGCCCGTGGCACACCCCCAAAACTTTCAACCAGCTGGACCATGACATCACGACGGGGACCGCTCATGAAATCCAACCCCTGAATGTCTTGCTCCGGTAAACTTTGAATAAATGAAAGTAATTCTTTACGCAGTAATAAAACCGTTTTCGATACGCCGTCACCCTCATTTTTTTTACTTTTTTTTGAATCAAAATCTCTGGCGAACTTTCTCATAACATTTTGTGAGAAATAAAACTCCCCGAAATCCCCACCCCACCAAAGTCTAAACAAAACACTAGATAGATTTGCACCATCCCCACCAAGTTGCTTGTCAGCCAAAAAACTGAAATCACGCATTTTTGCCGGAACCGGGTCAAGAAATAAGACATTAGAAAGCACATTCTGATAGGTCTTACATATCTTTGGAATTTCCTGCTGGGCTTTTTTATGGTTAGCATGAAAACTTGCAGGGCTATCCAATTGAGCAAACACAGCCATCTGATCGCTCACAGGAATATGCGACTTATTCACTCCTCTTAAGAAGCTGTTGTATGCCACGCCCGCCTCTGTACTGTGCCCCTTGGAGGGTTGATCCATATCGTACAAATAAATACCATTGCCAGAGCCAATGCGCTCGGCCACGATGTGCAGATCATCTGTGCGCAACTCCAGCTCCATGAGCAAGGTGGTCGCATCAGGCTTTACATCCATCGTGCATCCCACAGTAAACTTATTTTCACCGCGCCGAAAAATATCTGGCACACGTCCCCTCACCACTTTATCGGCTTGATTAACTGCGTGCTGAATAGCGCTCAATTTATTACCTTGCGCCAACCAAGATAACAGACGCAGTGCCTCCAGCGCATTACTTTTACCTGCTGCATTAGCACCGATTAAAACAGTCAACGGTCCTAAAGGCAAAAAAGCATCTTCCTTAAAGCTTTTAAAGTTTTTTAGATGAAATGAGGTTAGCATAACTACCTACTTATAAGTGATGATTATTTTCGTAGAGAATTCGCTGAAACCCGAACCACTAACGCCACAGTCAATAATCTTGACTTCTTTAAATAGCACGTAGCTGGCTTACGGATAGAAAATTCAGCTGAATGAAGCCAAGTATCGCATCTACTTTTGGATCGACAGCCCGAATTGGAGCATTGGCAAGCGTGAAAAATGTGTCCAAAGAGCGCTGTACGCCGAGTGTTTCCGAAAAGCTGCTCACACACATTCAAACAAAAAAAGCCCAGACCTGCAAAGGTCTGGGCTTTCTTGTTCATCGGTGCTGAACGGCTTACTTGCGCGCAGGCGGCAAATCCGTGCAGCTGCCATGCGC
>JAPLPS010000159.1:1444-6592 GCA_026400075.1 Polaromonas sp. | reverse complement strand
GCGGCCTGAAGGACATCACCATCGAGAGAGGCGAGGAGACATCGCTCGGGCGTGCGACCCTCGACCTCGATCGCCTGCGGAAGGCGGACTGGGTTCTCACGACCTACGAGACGCTGCGCGATTTTGAGTTTTCGTTTGCGGCTGAGCGATGGGCCGTCATGATTTGCGACGAAGCGCAGCGCATCAAGAACCCGGCGGCGATGGTCACCCGTGCAGCCAAGAAACAGAATGTCGGCTTCAAGATTGCCTGCACGGGCACGCCGGTCGAAAACACACTGGCTGATTTGTGGTGCCTGTTCGATTTTGTTCAGCCCGGCCTGCTGGGCGCCTTGAACAATTTTGGTCAGCGCTACCGAAAGCCCATCGAAGCCAAGAACGATGAGGAAAAAGCACGCGTCGAAGAGTTGCGGACCCGGATAGCTCCGCAGATTCTGCGAAGGACTAAGGCGGAAGTGGCCAAAGACCTGCCCCAGAAAATTATTGCAGACGCCTGTCGAAAGCTGCCGCTGTCCATTGCACAGCGAAATCTGTATGCCAAGGCTGTTGATGACTTCAAGAAGCGCAACAAGCCCAATGTGCGCTCACCGTTCAAGAATCATTTGGGATTGCTGCAGTACCTGCGGCTTATTTGCACGGATCCGCGACGCCACGGCCTCACTGTCTTCAAGCCGGAACCGCTTGAGCAGTACCGCACCAAAGCGCCCAAGCTCGACTGGCTTCTCCGGCAGCTTGAACACATCAAGTCCAAGGGCGAGAAAGTCATCATTTTTTGCGAATTCCGAAATATTCAACGCTTGCTGCAGCACTACATTGAAGAGGTGTTTCAGCTGCGTCCGGACATCATCAACGGGGATACCAGCGCATCTTCCAGCCACACGGCCAGCCGTCAAAAGTGCATCAAGGCATTTCAACAAGCGCCAGGTTTTGGCGTCATCATCCTGTCGCCCGTGGCTGTTGGATTTGGCGTGAATATTCAGGGGGCAAACCATGTTGTCCATTACACGCGAACCTGGAATCCGGCCAAGGAAGATCAGGCGACAGACCGTGCTTACCGGATTGGGCAGAAAAAAGATGTTTACGTTTACTACCCTGTGGTTTTTGCAGAGGATTTCCATACTTTCGATGTCAAGCTGGATCAATTGCTGACCAAGAAACGCGAACTTGCCCGCGATATGCTCAACGGCTCAGGAGATATCACGCCGGATGACTTCAGGGTAGCGGACGTGATTCCGGCTGGTGATGTTGACGCCCTCAATGAGCGAATCAATCTTGAGGTGGCGCTGAGGATGGAGTGGCGTTATTTTGAAGGCTTGACGGCTGCGCTGTGGAGCAAGCGTGGCTACGATCTTTGCTACTGCACGCCGGGCGCAAGCGATAACGGGGTAGATGTTGTGGCAATTTCCGGGCGGGAGGGTGTGCTCATCCAAACGAAGACATCCGCTAATGATGGCGTCAAACTGGGCTGGGACGTGGTGAAGGACGTTGTGGGTGGCGAGGCTTTTTACAGCCGTAAACATCCGAACGTCCAGTTCAAGAAGGTAGGCGTCACAAATCAGTTCTTCAACGCCCATGCACACGAGCAGGCTGAACTCAATGGTGTTGAACTACTAGACCAGCGGTGCCTTGCCACATTGCTGGAGCGGCACCCTGTGACGATGATGGACTTGGAGCGCTTGCTGTATACCGACTGGAGTGAGGCGGCCGAAGTGTAGGTCGGCTGCTTCGGCCGGTTCAATCCCGCTTTATGATGGGCCTGTAGAGTTAAGCCAAACTAACGTAAACAAGGTGCCGTCTATGTCGATTGACTCGCACACAAGCGCTCAAGCCCTGGTGTGGCTGCCCGCCGATCACCGCTTTCTGGGCGAGGAGGGCAACCGGATGCCCTTTCTCGTGCTGGGCGACAAATACGCCCGCGCCCTCAAGGACTGCGCCCACGCCCAGCCGGTGCTGTTTCCACTGGCGCAGGCGGCCCAGATTCCGGCGCTGCTGGCGGTGGTAGATGGTGTGCTGCTGACCGGCTCGCCGTCGAACGTGCATCCATCGCACTTTGACGAGGAAGTTGTCAACCCCGATTTGCCGCTAGACCGGGAGCGCGATGCGCTGACGCTGGCGCTGGTGCGCGCCTGCCAGGCCGCTGGCGTGCCGCTGCTGGGCATTTGCCGGGGCTTTCAGGAAATCAATGTGGCGCTGGGCGGCTCACTGGAGCAGACGGTGCATGCCAGCCCCGGCCACTTCGATCACCGCGAACCCGAGGGGCTGGGGCTGAACGCCGCTTATGCCCGGCTGGCGCACGAGGTCAGGTTTGCACCCGGCTCGGTCTTTGCCCGCTGGGCCGGGGCGGAGACGGCCCAGGTCAATTCGCTGCACGGCCAGGGCATTGGCCGGCTGGCACCCGGCCTGCGCGCGCTGGGCCACGCGCCCGACGGGCTGGTCGAGGCGGTGGAAATCGACGGCGCCGCGACTTTTGCCTACGCCGTCCAGTGGCACCCGGAGTGGGACTGTAAAAACAACCCTTTTTACAGCGCCATCCTGAGCGCGTTTGGCGCAGCCTGCCAGCGCCGCCACGCCGCCCGGACTCAGCGAGGGGCTGGCGCCGCCTGAATTTAGCGATTTTTTTCCCAACCACCAACTTGCGTTGACAACCGGAGCGCGCCATGAGCATCAGTAAAACCGCCACCTTCACGGATCTGGAAAACTGGCTCAACGAGCGCCGAGTCACGGAAGTCGAATGCCTGGTGCCCGACCTGACCGGCGTGGCGCGGGGCAAAATCCTGCCGCGTGTCAAATTCACCGAAGACCGGGGCATGCGCCTGCCTGAAGCGGTGGTGGTGATGGGCGTGACCGGCGAGCTGCCCGAAAGCGGCCCTTACTACGATGTCGTCAGCCCGACCGACAAGGACATGCACCTGCGCCCCGACCCCTCGACGGTGCGTATCGTGCCGTGGGCCACAGACCCGACGGCGCAGGTGATTCACGACTGCTTTGATCCCAGCGGCAAGCTGGTGCCGTTTGCGCCGCGCAGCGTGCTGCGCCGGGTTTGCGACCTGTACGAGGCCGAAGGCTTGGTGCCAGTGGTGGCGCCCGAGCTGGAGTTTTACCTGGTGGCGCGCAACACCGACCCGAACACCCCGCTGCGCCCGCCGATTGGCCGCAGCGGCCGCGCCGAAACCTCGCGCCAGGCCTACAGCATCGACGCCGTCAACGAGTTCGACCCGCTGTTCGAGGAGATTTACGACTACTGCGAAAAGATGGAGTTGAATGTCGATACCCTGATTCACGAAGTCGGCGCGGGCCAGATGGAAATCAATTTTTTCCACGCCCATCCGCTGGGGCTGGCTGACGAGGTGTTTTTTTTCAAACGCACGGTGCGCGAAGCGGCGCTGCGCCACAACATGTACGCCACTTTCATGGCCAAGCCGATTGCGGGCGAGCCCGGCAGCGCGATGCATGTGCATCAAAGCATCCTGAACAAGGCCACGGGCCGCAACATTTTCAGCAACGAGGACGGCACGGCATCGGACGCTTTTTACCATTACATTGGCGGGCTGCAGCGCTACGTGCCGGCGGCAATGGCACTGGCCGCGCCCTATGTGAACAGCTACCGGCGCCTGTCGCGCGACACCGCCGCGCCGATCAACATTGCCTGGGGTCACGACAACCGCACCGTCGGCATCCGCTCGCCGATTGCCACGCCGCAGGCGCGCCGGGTCGAAAACCGCGTCATCGGCGCCGATGCTAACCCCTATGTCGCGCTGGCGATGACGCTGGCTTGCGGCTATCTGGGCATCAAGAACAAGATCAAGCCTAAGCCGGAAATGAAGGGCGATGCTTATTTGTCGCCGTATTCGCTGCCGCGCAGTCTGGGCGAGGCGCTGGACTGGCTGCGCCGCGAGTCCGACCTGCATGAAGTGCTGGGGCGCGAGTTCATCACCGTCTATTCGGAAATCAAGGAGATGGAGTTCGCCGAGTTCATGAAGGTGATCTCGCCCTGGGAGCGTGAGCATTTGCTGCTGCATGTCTAAATGCTATTCCCGCCCGCCGCTGAATTTGCCCATTGATCGTGAATCGAGGAATCTGCCATGAACACTGCCGTTGATACCACTGCTGTTGACACCGCCCTGATCCAGTCGCTCGACAGCGCGCATTTTCTGCACCCCTTTACCGACTTCAAGGCGCTGGCCGGGCGCGGCGCGCGCGTCATCACCCGGGGCGAGGGCATTTATATCTGGGACTCCGAGGGCTGCAAAATTCTGGACGCGATGAGCGGCCTGTGGTGCATGAACGTGGGCTACGCCCGCAAGGAACTGGCCGATGCGGCCTACCAGCAGATGATGACGCTGCCCTACTACAACAGCTTTTTTCAGACCACCAACGTGCCCGCCGTGCAGCTGGCGGCGCGGCTGGCGGCGCTGGCGCCGGAAGTGGGCGGGCGCCGTTTCCAGCATGTTTTTTATGCCAGCAGCGGCTCCGAGAGCAACGACTCGAATGTGCGCATCGTGCGCCGCTATTGGGATTTGCTCGGCCAGCCGCAGCGCAAGGTCATCATCAGCCGCCACAATGGCTACCACGGCAGCACGGTGGCCGGCGCCTCGCTCAGCGGCATGAGCGCGATGCACGCGCAGGGCGATTTGCCGATTCCCGGCATCACGCATATTGAGCAGCCGTATTTTTACGAGCTAGGCCAGCCTGGCGAAACCGCTGCGGAGTTTGGCGTGCGCGCCGCCCGCTGGCTGGAAGAAAAAATCCTGGAAGTCGGCCCGGACAAGGTGGCTGCCTTCATTGCCGAGCCGGTGCAGGGCGCGGGCGGCGTCATCATTCCGCCGGACAGCTACTGGCCGGAAATCCAGCGCATCGTCGATCAGTACGGCATCTTGCTGATCAGCGATGAGGTGATTTGCGCCTTTGGCCGGTTGGGCCACTGGTTTGCCTACGAAAAGTTTGGCTACCGGCCCGATCTCGTGACCTTTGCCAAGGGTGTAACTAGTGGTTACATTCCGCTGGGCGGCGTGATGGTTGGCGACCGGGTGGCCCAGGTGCTGATAGAGCAGGGCGGGGAGTTCGAGCACGGCTACACCTACAGCGGCCATCCGGTGGCATGCGCCGTGGCGCTGTCCAATCTCGATCTGATGGCGCGCGAAAACCTGCCGG
>JAPLPS010000159.1:0-1410 GCA_026400075.1 Polaromonas sp. | reverse complement strand
TCGAGCACGGCTACACCTACAGCGGCCATCCGGTGGCATGCGCCGTGGCGCTGGCCAATCTCGATCTGATGGCGCGCGAAAACCTGCCGGGCCGGGTGCGCGACGACATCGGCCCGTACCTGGCCAGGTGCTTTGCCGAGCTGGGCAATCACCCGCTGGTGGGGCTGGCCGAAACCTGCGGCTTGATGGGCGCGCTGGTGCTGGTCAAGAACAAGGCCACGCACGAAAAATTCAAGGCTGAACTGGGCGTGGGCATGCGGTGCCGCAGCCACTGTTTCCGGCTCGGACTCATCATGCGCGCCGTCGGAGACCGCATGATTGTGGCGCCGCCGCTGGTGATGACTCACGCGCAGATTGACGAGATGGTGGCGCTGATTCGCCGCTGTCTGGACGCCACTTTGGCCGAACTGCAGGCGGCCGGGCAGCTGGACTGAAGGCGAATAGAATATTCGTTGTAATTTTCTGTGACAAATAGCGGGGTGGATTTACTTTATCCATGACGCTTTTTGTATCTGGCTGCAGGGAATGTCCCCCTTTTGCCTTCTGCCTAGAGTCTTCTTTGCTAAATGAAACAATTTGTACTGCTGATAGTCATGTCTGTCGCCCTGCTGGCCGCCTGCGATAGAAAGGAAGAGCCCGTGGCGCTGGCACCGGCAGCGCTCAACACCGAGGAGAAGATCCTCAGCATCTACAACTGGCCGGACTACATTCCCGAGGGCATGATTGCCGCCTTTGAAAAAGAAACCGGCATCAAGGTCAGCTACGACACCTTCAACACCGATGAAGCGCTGGAGGCGAGGCTGGTCGCGGGCAGCACCGGCTACGACATCGTGGTGCCCAGCAGCGGGTTTGCGAAAACCCAGATTGAGGCCCAGCGGCTGCAGCCGCTGGACAAGTCAAAAATCCCGAATCTGGTCAATCTGGACCCGGCCATCATGAAGGTGCTGACTCGGGCCGATCCGGGCAACCAGTATCTGGTTCCCTGGGCCTGGGGTTTCACCACCGTGGGCATCAACAAAACCCAGGCCGACAAAGCCCTGGCCGGTCTGCCGATGCCTGAGAACGTCTGGGAGCTGGTGTTCAACCCCAAGTACACCGGGAAACTGAAATCCTGCGGCATCGCCTACCTGGACTCCCCTTCCGAGATCATGCCGGTGGCGCTGCACTACATCGGCAAAGATGCCTATTCGAGCAACCTGGCCGACTACAAGGCTGCCGCCGGGATGCTGGCAAAGGTGCGCAAAGACATTCGCCTGTTCAGTTCGTCGATGATTGACGATGTGGCGGGCGGCTTGGCCTGCGTGGTCATCGGCTGGTCGGGCGACATCAACATTGCGGCCAGTCGGGCCAGGGAAAACGGCTCGAAAGATCAGATTCAGGCGCTGCTGCCGAGCACCGGCGCGCTGCTGT
>JAPLPS010000084.1 GCA_026400075.1 Polaromonas sp. | reverse complement strand
CCAGCGCCAGCGCCAGCGCCCGTCGCCGCGAAGGCTTTCAACGACCATCCGGGTATTGACGATGATATCGATGCCGTTGATGCGATTGACCCGGATCTGTTCCCGATTTTTGAAGAAGAGTGTGAAGACCTGATGCCCCGGCTCAGCGGCGCATTGCGCCATTGGGCCGATCAGCCTGGCCATCAGGGCGCCCGTCTGGAAGTGCTGCGCGTGCTCCACACCCTCAAAGGCAGTGCCCGCTTGTCCGGCGCGTTGCGACTCGGTGAAATGGCGCACCGCATTGAGTCCGAAATCGAGCATGTCGGCTCCGATGCGGCGCAAAGCCAGGAATTCGAGCCTTTGCTGACCCGTCTTGACGGCATGCAGGCCGCTTTTGACGCCCTGCGTCACCTGGATGAGGCTGGCGCCGGCGGTTGCCAGTCCCGTCAATAAATTTGTCATTCCCGGCCCGCAAGCGATGGTGATGCAGGCGGTGCGCCAAGCGGCCACGGCCTCCATCCGCGTGCGCTCCCAGCTGCTTGACCGCATGGTCAACCAGGCCGGTGAAGTGATGATTACCCGCTCGCGTCTGGAAGCCGAGATCGGCCAGCTGCGCGACTCGCTGAACGACATGAGCGGTAACTTGACCCGTTTGCGCCAGCAGCTGCGCGATATTGAGCTGCAGGCCGAAACCCAGATGCAGTCGCGCCTGGCGCTGGCCAAGGAAGCCCAGGCAGGTTTTGATCCTCTGGAGTTCGACCGCTTTACCCGCGTGCAGGAATTGACCCGCATGATGGCCGAATCGGTCAATGACGTGGCCACGGTGCAGCGCACGCTGCAGCGCACGATTGAGGCGACCGAGGACGACCTGATCGCCCAGGGCCGCCAGACGCGTGAATTGCAGCGCGATTTGCTGCGCACCCGGATGGTCGAGTTTGAAAGCATTTCCGAGCGTCTGTACCGTGTGGTGCGCCAGACCGCCAAGGAAATCGGCAAGCAGGTGCGGCTGGACTTGCTCGGCGGCAGTCTGGAAATGGACCGGGGCATGCTGGAGCGTATGGTTCCCGCTTTTGAGCATTTGCTGCGCAACTGTGTCAGCCACGGCATTGAACTGCCGCAAGTGCGCACCGATGCGGGCAAAGACGCTGTGGGCCTGATCAGCATCCATCTGCGTCAGGACGGTAACGACGTGTCCGTCGATTTCAGCGACGATGGTGCCGGTTTGAACCTCAAGCGCATTCGCGAGATAGCGATTCAGCGCGGGCTGATCACCGCCGACCAGGTGCTCGACGACACGGCGGCGGGCAACCTGATTTTCCTGCCCGGCTTTTCAACCGCCACTAAGGTGACCGAAGTCGCCGGGCGCGGTATCGGCATGGAAGTGGTTCGAACCGAAGTCAATGCGCTCGGTGGACGCATTGAAACCTCCACCGTAGTCGGCCAGGGTTCGCACTTCAAGCTGGTGCTGCCGTTGACCACGGCGGTGACGCAGGTGGTGATGATCCGCGCCGACAAGTTGTCGGTCGGTGTGCCGGCCAATGTGGTGGAAACCGTGCGCCGCATCTCCATCAAGGAACTGCAGCAGGCTTACAACACCGGCACGCTCGATGTCGGCGGCGAGATGGTGCCATTTTTTTGGGCCGGTGCGCTGCTGCAGGCTTCGCACCACAGCAGTGAAGTGCAGACCAAAACCACGCCGGTGGTGGTTTTCCGAAGTGCGGCACAGCGTATTGCCCTGCATGTGGATGAAGTGCTGGGTAACCGAGAAGTGGTGGTGAAAAATCTGGGTCCGCAGCTCTCGCGTTTGCCGGGTATGGCCGGTATGTCGGTGCTGCCATCGGGCGCCGTGGTGTTGATTTACAACCCGGTGGCGCTGGCGGCGGTGTATGGCCAGCAGGCACGTTCGTGGAGTTCCGACCAGGCCGAGCCGCACATGCTCGAAGGCGCTGGCGGCACCGTTGTCAAGGCGCCGGTGCAGATACAGGTCGCGCGGAAAATCCCGCTGATTCTGGTCGTCGATGACTCCATCACGGTGCGCCGTGTGACCCAGCGCATGCTGCTGCGCGACGGCTACCGTGTGGCGCTGGCGGCTGACGGCCTGCAGGCGCTGGAGCGTTTGCAGGACGAGTTGCCCGCCGTCGTGCTGTCCGACATTGAAATGCCGCGCATGGACGGCTTTGACCTGGCGCGCAACATCCGGGGCGATGAGCGCCTGAAGAAGCTGCCTATCATCATGATCACGTCGCGGATTGCGGGCAAGCACCATGAGCATGCCAAGGAGCTCGGCGTTGACCATTACCTGGGCAAGCCGTACTCGGAAGAGGAGCTGATGAAGCTGGTGCGTCATTACTGCGCGCTGGAAGCAGCGGCTGCTGTGGCTACCGCCGCCGCTTGAGTCGCGCGGGCCGCATGACGGCTGGTTTCAACCGGGCTTGATGATCGCGTAGCGCTGCAAGGTCAACCTGCGCGCTTCCTCATGTACCACGATGGGCTTGGGGTAGTTCTGGCCTAAGCTCACGCCAGCGGCGAGCAGTTCCATCGCCCCGGCCAGCCAGGGGCTGTGCAGCGCAGGCCCGCTCAATTCAGCCAGCACCGGCAGGTAACGGCGAATGAATTTTCCTTCGGCATCAAACTTTTCGCTCTGGCTGACCGGGTTGAAAATCCGGAAATAAGGCTGTGCATCGCAGCCGGTGCTGGCCGCCCACTGCCAGCCGCCGTTGTTCGAAGCCAGCTCAAAATCGTTGAGCTTTTCGGCAAAATAACGCTCGCCCCAGCGCCAGTCGATCCCCAGATCTTTGACCAGAAAGCTCGCCGTCACCATGCGCAGGCGGTTGTGCATATAGCCGGTCTGGCTCAGCTGCGCCATCGCGGCATCGACCAGCGGGTAGCCGGTGCGGCCCTCGCACCACGCTTGGAACATCGCCTCGGCTGCTTCGCCTTGCTCCCAGACGATGGCGTCATAAGCGGGCTTGAAGGCGCGCTGAACCACATACGGAAAATTGCTCAAAATCTGCGCGTAAAAATCGCGCCAGATCAGCTCGCTGAGCCAGCAGGCCGCGCCTTCGCAGCCGGTTTGCGACTGCGCCAGCGCGCTGGCCACCAGCTGGCGAATCGACACGGTGCCAAAACGCAGGTGTACGCTCAGATAACTAGGGCCTTTGAGCGCAGGAAAATCCCGGCTGTCCTGGTAGCGCGCGATGCGGCCCGCAAAGTCGTCCAGCAGCGCCGCGCCGCCCCGGCTGCCGGTCTGGATTTTCAGGGCCGAAAGATTCGTCGTTTCAAAGCCGAGATCGGCCAGCGTTGGCACCGTCCGGCGCTCGTCAAGCGGCCGGCTGGCCAGCGCGGCGGCGTAGCGTTCGACCGGATAGGCTTTCAGGTAAAACGGGTTGACTTTTTTCAGCCAGGCGTTTTTGTACGGCGTGAACACGCTGTAGGGCTTGCCCGCCAGCGTCAGCACTTCCTGCCGTTCAAAAATCACATGGTCTTTGAAATGGTGAAAGGCCACGCCTTGCGCCGCCAGCGTGGCCTGAATAGCAGCATCGCGCGCCAGCGACTGCGGCTCGTCGTCGTGGTTGGCAAAGACGGCCTGCACCGCGAGTTCGGCGGCGAGCGCGGGCAGGGCGCTGCTGGCCGTCGCGTGGCGCACCAGCAGGCCGACATGCTCGGCGCCGCATTCCCGCCCGAGCTGCGCCAGCTGCGCGTCCAGATCCACCAGCGATTCGCGGATGAACTCGACCCGGCGGTCGGCGCGGGGCAGGGCGTCCAGAATCTCGCTGTCAAAGACAAACACGCAAAACACCTGGCGGCACGATTTCAGCGCGTGGTGGAGCGCGGCATTGTCTTGCAGCCGTAAATCGCGCCTGAACCACATCAGGCCGCTGGTGTATTTTTTATCCATAGCGCCGATGGTAGCGAGTCGGGGCTGGGATGGCTGCAACGCGTAAAATCTGCGCATGGCCACGGACTCTCCACCCCTCTTAATGAACCTCACCAACCACTTCCTGATCGCCATGCCCGGTCTGGAGGATGAGGCCTTCGCCAAAAGCGTGGTGTATATGTGCGAGCACACCGAGCGCGGCGCGCTTGGGCTGGTCATCAACAAGCCCGGCGACATCACCGTCAAAGAGCTGTTCGACAAGGTCGATTTGTCGCTGCGCCGCGACGATCTGGCGCTGGCCCCGGTGTTTCAGGGCGGGCCGGTGCAGACCGAGCGCGGCTTTGTGCTGCACGAGTCGATGATGCCCGGCCACGAATCCATTTACGCCTCCAGCCTGTCGATTCCCGGCGGCCTGGAGATGACGACTTCGCGCGACGTGCTCGAAGCGCTGTCCACCGGCGCCGGTCCGCGCCGGGTGTTTGTCTCGCTGGGCTACTCGGCCTGGGGCGAAGGCCAGCTCGAATCCGAGCTGCTGGACAACAGCTGGCTGACCGTGGCCGCCGATCCGGGCGTGATTTTCGACAC
>JAPLPS010000029.1 GCA_026400075.1 Polaromonas sp. | reverse complement strand
GCTGATGGTGTCGCCTTCGCGAACGCCGTCGTCCACACGAACCACGCCCCGCTCGAAAGCTGTGCAGGCCGGCTTGCGGTACACCGCCAGCGTGCCGGTGGCGGGCAGGAAGTTGTTGTCCGGCGTTTCGGCGCAGATGCGCGCTTCAATCGCGTGGCCGTGGATGCGCAACTGGTCTTGCGCCAGCGGCAGTTTTTCGCCGGAGGCCACGCGCAGTTGCCACTCGACCAGATCGAGCCCGGTGATGGCTTCGGTGACCGGGTGCTCGACCTGCAGCCGGGTGTTCATTTCCATGAAGAAGAAATTCATCGAGCCGTCAGCGCGCTGCTCGACGATGAATTCGACCGTGCCCGCGCCGACGTAGTTGACGGCCCGCGCCGCTGCCACGGCGGCCAATCCCATTTGCTGGCGCATTTCCGGCGACAGGCCGGGCGCGGGCGCTTCTTCCAGCACTTTCTGGTGGCGGCGCTGCACCGAGCAGTCGCGCTCAAACAGATAAACGTAGTTGCCGTGCGTGTCGCCAAACACCTGGATTTCGATGTGGCGCGGGCGCTGGGCGTATTTTTCGACCAGCACGGTGTCGTTGCCAAAGCTGTTGATGGCTTCGCGCTGGCAACTGGCCAGCGCGGCGGCGAAGTCTTCGGATTTTTCGACGGCGCGCATGCCTTTGCCGCCGCCGCCCGCGCTGGCTTTGATCAAGACCGGGTAACCGATGCGGTCGGCCTCGTGCTTGAGCATGGCCGGGTCTTGGTCAGCGCCGTGGTAGCCGGGCACCAGGGGCACGCCGGCCTTTTCCATCAGCTGCTTGGAT
This sequence comes from Polaromonas sp., assembly GCA_026400075.1. Taxonomy (GTDB): domain Bacteria; phylum Pseudomonadota; class Gammaproteobacteria; order Burkholderiales; family Burkholderiaceae_C; genus Polaromonas. The sequence continues at coordinate 3,868 of JAPLPS010000029.1, read as the reverse complement.
TCGGCTTTCAGGCCCATCGCCTTGATGGCCGAGGCCGGGGGGCCGATGAAGACCAGCCCGGCGGCGGCGCAGGCTTTGGCGAAGTCCTCGTTTTCGCTCAGAAAGCCGTAGCCGGGGTGAATCGCTTCGGCGCCGGTGGCTTTGGCGGCTTCAATGATTTTTTCCCAGCGCAGGTAGCTGTCCTTGGGCGCGCTGCCACCGATGTGAATCGCCTCGTCGCAGGCGGCGACATGCTTGGCGCTGGCGTCCGCGTCCGAATAGACGGCCACGGTTTTAATCGCCATGCGGCGGGCGGTGGCGGCAACGCGGCAGGCGATTTCGCCCCGGTTGGCGATGAGGATTTTTTTAAACATGCGGGTCATTCTTGGAAAAAAGGGACTTCAGGGACACAGCAGACAGCGGGCGGCCAGCGAAGCAGCGCTCAGTCCAGCCAGAACGGCTTGCGCTTTTGCAAAAAGGACTGCACGCCTTCGCGGCCTTCGCGGCTGCTGCGGATGTCGGCAATGCCTTCGACGGTGCGGGCAATCAAGGTCGCGTCAATGTCGCGGCCCGCCACGTCTTGCAGCAGGTTTTTGCAACTGCGCACGGCGTTCGGGCTGGCGCTGGTCAGCGCGCTGGTCAATTCGGCGACTTTCGCGTCGAGCTGGTCGGCGCTGACGACTTCATGCACAAAGCCGATGCGGTGGGCTTCCTTCGCGTCAAAACGCTCGGCGGTCAGAAAGTAGCGGTGCGCCGCCCGCGCGCCCATCGCCCGGATCACATACGGGCTGATCGTGGCCGGAAACAGGCCCAGCTTGACTTCGCTGAGGCAAAAATGGGCCGTCTCGACGCTGACCGCCATGTCGCAGGCCGCCACCAGCCCCATGCCGCCCGCATAGACATCGCCCTGAATCCGGGCAATGGTGGGCTTGGAGCATTCGTAAATGGCGCGCAGCATTTCGGCCAGCGCGGCCGCGTCAGCCAGGTTTTCGTCGCGGCTGTAGTCGGCCATGCGGCGCATCCAGTTCAGATCGGCGCCCGCGCAAAAAGCCGGGCCGGTGGCGGCCAGCACCACGGCGCGGACTTCGGCGGCATGCCCCAGTTCGCGGAAAGCCTGCGTCAGCTCGGCAATCACCTCGTCGTTGAAGGCGTTGCGCACGTCCGGGCGGCTGAGGGTGATGCGCGCCACGGCGCCGTCATAAGAGATGTCAAGGCTGGCGCTCATGCGGGTGACTCCTGGGCGGGCTGGGCTTGTAAAAAATACACCATATCGAGTTCCGGGCAGGGCTGGCCCAGCGCCGTCAGCGCCGCCGTGATCTGGCCCCGGTGGTGCGTGCCGTGGTTAAAAACATGGGCCAGCGTGGCGGCAAATGGCAGCGAAGCGGCATCAAGTGCCACCACCGGCGAGATGCCTTCATCAAAGCGGCGAAACCACAGCTGGTGTTCGCCGACAAACAGATGGGCCAGCGTGCCGTGGATGCTGCGAAAAAACAGGCCCACATCGCGCCGGTAATCGTCCTCCGGCACAGCGGCCAGCGCTGCCAGCAGCCGGGCCGTCGCCCAGACGTTGTAGCGCGCCAGCGTCGTGAAATAAGCGTTGGGATTCATGATGGGTTTACATTCGGAACAGGCCGAACTTCGTCTCGGGAATCGGCGCGTTCTGCGCGGCGCTCAGGCCCAGCGCCAGCACGCGGCGGGTGTCTGCCGGGTCGATCACGCCGTCGTCCCACAGGCGGGCGCTGGCGTAATACGGGTGGCCCTGGTGCTCGTACTGGCTGCGAATCGGCTCCTTGAACGCGGCTTCTTCCTCGGCGCTCCACGCGCCGCCCTTGGCCTCAATGCCGTCGCGCTTGACGGTGGCGAGTACGCCCGCCGCCTGGTCGCCGCCCATGACGCTGATGCGCGCATTCGGCCACATCCACAAAAAGCGCGGCGAAAACGCCCGCCCGCACATCCCATAGTTGCCCGCGCCAAAGCTGCCGCCGATGATGACGGTGAACTTGGGCACCGCCGCCGTCGCCACCGCCGTGACCATCTTGGCGCCGTTGCGGGCGATGCCTTCGTTTTCGTACTTGCGGCCCACCATGAAGCCGGTGATGTTCTGCAGGAAAACGAGCGGGATCTTGCGCTGGCAGCACAGCTCGATGAAGTGCGTGGCCTTGAGCGCCGACTCGCTGAACAAAATGCCGTTGTTGGCGATGATGCCGACCGCCATGCCTTCGATGTGCGCAAAGCCGCACACAATCGTCGTGCCGTAGCGCGCCTTGAATTCGTCGAACTCGCTGCCATCGACGATGCGGGCGATGATCTCGCGCACGTCAAAAGGCTTGCGCGTGTCCGTCGGAATCACGCCGTACAGCTCCTGCGCCGGGAACAGCGGCGCTGCCGGGGCGCGTCCGGCGGACGGCGGCGTTTTGCTCTTGTTCAGGTTTTTGACCGAAGCGCGGGCCAGCGCCAGCGCGTGCATGTCGTTTTGCGCCAGATGATCGACCACGCCCGACAGGCGCGTATGCACGTCGCCGCCGCCCAGGTCTTCGGCGCTGACGACTTCACCGGTGGCGGCTTTGACCAGCGGCGGGCCGCCCAGGAAAATCGTGCCCTGGTTCTTGACGATGATGGACTCGTCGCTCATCGCGGGCACGTAAGCGCCGCCAGCGGTGCATGAACCCATGACGACGGCGATTTGCGAAATGCCGAGCGAACTCATGGTCGCCTGGTTGAAGAAGATGCGGCCGAAATGGTCGCGATCCGGGAAGACTTCGTCCTGATTGGGCAGGTTCGCACCGCCGGAATCGACGAGGTAAATGCAGGTCAGGTTGTTTTGCTGGGCGATTTCCTGGGCGCGCAGGTGTTTTTTGACGGTCAGCGGGTAGTAGGTGCCGCCTTTGACCGTCGCGTCGTTGCAGACGATCATGCAATCGACGCCGCTGACCCGGCCAATGCCGATGATGAGACCGGCGCAGGGCGCGTCGCCCTTGTACATGCCGAGCGCGGCCAGCGGCGCGACTTCGAGAAACGGCGTGCCGGGGTCAAGCAGCATCTGCACCCGGTCGCGTGGCAGCAGCTTGCCGCGTGCGGTGTGTTTGGCGCGGGCGGCTTCGCCGCCGCCCGCCGCCGATTTGGCGAGCTGGACATGCAGGTCATCGACGATGACGCGCATGGCGGCGGCATTGGCCTGGAAATCGGCGGAACGGGCGTTCAGTTGGGTGGCAAGCGTGGTCATGGTTTCCTGCGGTGTTCTTGTGGTGAAGGCGGGTGGCGCTCAGGCGGTCTTGTCTTCCTGCAGCCCGAGCTGGTTTTTCATTTCTTGGCGAATCTTGAATTTCTGGATCTTGCCGGTCACCGTCATCGGGAAACCGGGCACGAAGCGGATGTAGCGCGGCACCTTGTAGTGCGCGATTTTTCCCTTGCAAAAGGCGCGGACCTCTTCCTCGTCCAGCGTCTGGCCGGGGCGGGTGACGATCCAGGCGCACAGCTCTTCGCCGTAGCGCTTGTCGGGCAGGCCGACAACCTGCACGTCCTGCACCTTGGGATGGCGGTAGAGGAATTCTTCGATCTCACGCGGGTAGATGTTCTCGCCGCCGCGAATCACCATGTCCTTGATGCGCCCGACGATGTTGACGTAGCCCTCGGTGTCCATCGTGGCCAGGTCGCCGGTGTGCATCCAGCCCTCAAGGTCGATGGCTTCGGCGGTGCGCGCCGGGTCGTCCCAGTAGCCGTGCATGACCGAGTATCCGCGTGTGCAGAGTTCGCCCGAGACGCCCGGTTCGACGATCTCGCCGCTGTCTGGATTGATGATCTTGACTTCCAGATGCGGCTGGACCTGGCCGACGGTGGCCACGCGCTTGGCTAAAGGCGTGTCGGCGCCGCTCTGGCAGCTGACCGGGCT
>JAPLPS010000111.1 GCA_026400075.1 Polaromonas sp. | reverse complement strand
CCCATCAGCGAGCGCACCTTGTCTTCCAGCCACTCCCAGCGCGCCGAGTCCGGCGGCAGGATGTCGTTCATGCCTTTGATGGCCGTGAGTTTTTCTGTTTTGGCCAATGCGGATTTCTCCGGCCGACCGGCATTCATTTTTTCTTGCGACATGGCTTCAGGAAAGTTCGGCGGCGGCAGGCGCGCCAAAGCGTTTTTGGATGTAGTTTTCGACAATGACCTGGAACTCCTGCGCGATGCTGTCACCGCGCAGCGTCAGTCGTTTTTCGCCGTCGATGAAGACGGGGGCGGCGGGCGCTTCGCCGGAGCCGGGCAGGCTGATGCCGATGTCGGCATGTTTGCTCTCGCCGGGGCCGTTGACGATGCAGCCCATGACAGCCACCCGCAGGCCTTCAACGCCCGGATATTGCTTGCGCCAGACCGGCATTTGCGCGCGCAGGAAGTCGTCAATCTGCTTGGCCAGCTCCTGAAACGTGGTGCTGGTGGTGCGGCCACAACCGGGGCAGGCAGTCACGCTGGGCACAAAAGTGCGCAGGCCCAGCGCCTGAATGATTTCAGAAGCGATCACCACTTCCTGCGTGCGCGCCTCGCCCGGCTGGGGCGTGAGCGAGACGCGGATGGTATCGCCAATGCCTTCCTGCAGCAAGATAGCCAGCGCCGCGCTTGACGCGACCGTGCCCTTGGTGCCCATGCCCGCTTCGGTCAGACCCAGGTGCAGCGCGTGATTCGTGCGCTGTGACAAGGCCCGGTACACGGAAATCAAGTCCTGCACGCCGCTGACTTTGCACGACAAAATAATCTGCTCGCGGCGCAAGCCCATTTCTTCGGCACGCTGGGCCGAGTCAATCGCTGACGTGATCAGCGCCTCGTACATCACCTGTTTCGCGTCCCACGGCGTGGCGCGGGCGCTGTTTTCGTCCATCAGGCTGGCGAGCAGTTCCTGATCCAGGCTGCCCCAGTTGACGCCGATGCGCACGACCTTGTCCCAGCGCATCGCCGCTTCGATCATCTGGCCGAACTGCGTGTCGCGCTTGTTGCCTTTGCCGACGTTGCCGGGGTTGATGCGGTATTTGGACAGCGCCTGGGCGCAGTCCGGGTAATCGGTCAGCAGGCGATGGCCGTTGTAATGAAAGTCGCCCACCAGCGGCACGTCGATGCCCATGCGGTCGAGCTGCTCGCGCACATACGGCACGGCTTGCGCCGCTTCCGGCGTGTTGACGGTGATGCGCACCATTTCGGAACCAGCCAGCGCCAGTTCTTTCACCTGAATGGCGGTGCCGATGGCGTCCACGGTGTCGGTGTTGGTCATCGACTGGATGCGCACCGGCGCGTCGCCGCCGACGGTGACGATGCGACTACCCCACGTCACCTGCGCCTGCAAGGAGCGGCATTTTTTTGGAAAAGCGACCTCGATAGGAAGACAGGCTTGCACTATTTCACCTCGAATCGGGCAACGTTATTTTTGGCCACGGCATTCACATCAAACGCCTGCCCGCGCACCTGAACCTGAATCGCATCGGCCCGGCCAATCACCACGCTAAACGGCAGCGTGCCGGACACGTTCGCCGACTCTCCCGGCTGAAGCGTGCGCCCCAGAACCGCAACACCCTTGGCATCGGTGACCTTCACCCAGGATGCTTTGGTCGCGCTAAAAGTGGCTATCGAAGTATCGCTGGCACTGCCTGTCGTCACCGGCAAAACGGGCGCTGACGCTGGCGCGGAGGCGGGCAAGGCCGCCGGAACAGGCGCTGAAGCGGCAGCCGCAGCACTGGCAGGCAGTACCACCATTTCCGGCGGGTTGGCCGACACGGCGGGCTGGGAATTTCCAGCCGCATCCTGAACCGCTGAAGACGCGCCAGCAGAAACGCCGGGGTCGGCGGCCTGCTTGCCGCCCTTTTCCTGCTGCATCGCGGGCAGGAAAATCAACGCAGCAGCCCCGAGCAGCAAGGCCAGCCCGACCAGAATCACCGGCGTTGAAAGCTGGGCCGGAAAAAATGATCCCAAACCGGTACTGCGCCCGCGAAACGGCTCATTGATGCCCCAGTTTTGCGGCGGCGCCTTCACCGTGCTGGCGGATGGCAGGCGCGCAAGAATCGGTTCCGGATCGAGCTTGAGCAGGCGGCACATGCCAGAAGCCAGCGCCCGCACAAAAACCGCATCCAGCAACAGATCAAACCGGTCTTGTTCCAGCGCTTCAAGCTTGTGAACCGGAACCTTGAGCGCTGCCGCCAAAGCGGCAAGGTGCAGCCCCTGAGCTTGCCGGGCCTGGCGCAGCAAGCCCCCGGCCGTCGCATCAGAACCGGGCGCCACGGAATTGGGGCCAGCGCCAGACTCAGCCCGGCCAGGCGGCAAAAAATCTTGTTCACTCATTAAACGAACCTTTTTCATAGGCGGTAACTTGCGGCGACTGCGCAAAACGTTTCTTGAGCTGTCCGGCTAGCTGGAGAACCGCTTCGCGATTGTTCAGCTTGTACTCGGTCTTGATGCCCAGCCAGAGGGTTTCGGCATTCGCCAGTTCGCTGTTATTGAGGCGGCGGATATAAAACTGGGCGCGGATCAAGTCGCCGCGCTTGTACAGCAGGCTGGCCAGGTTGTAGCCGGTCACGGGGTTGCCCGCATCGAGCTCATAAGAATGGCGCAGGCTTTGCTCAGCCTCGGAAAGCTGGCCCGCACTGATCTGGCACACGCCCTGGGCCATCAGGGTTTTGGCCTTGCCGGTGTAGCTGGGGTTGGCAATCGCCTGTCCGAAATACTGGATGGCCTCGCCGTAACGGGCCTGCTGGCAGAGCAGCCAGCCGTAGTTGTGCGCCACACTGGCGTCCTGGGGATTGAGATTCTGCGCGCGGCGAAAGCTGTCTTCGGCCAGCGGCATCTCATTGAGCCGCATATAAACCAGCCCGCGCAGGTTGTAGGCTTCGACAAAGGAAGGGTCAATCACCAGCGACTGCTTGATTTCGTCCAGCGCAACCTTGATTTGGCCCTGCTCGAAATAAGCACTGGCCAGCTCCAGCCGCAGCCGGGCGCGGCGGCGCTGCTCGGGCTCATCGGAAGCGGTCATCAAATCAGCCTGATTGCCAGAGACAGGCGGGGTGCGTGGCAGGCCGCCCGCGCAGCCCGCCAGCAAAACCACCGCCCAGCAGGCAGCCATGCCAATCAGATTGACTTTCGCTTTCATGCCGCATTCCCCTTCAGGACGACTACCTTGATACCGCCGAGCATGCCTTGGCGCTGGGCGGCCATGCGCTGGTCCACGCCGGTGCGG
>JAPLPS010000117.1 GCA_026400075.1 Polaromonas sp. | reverse complement strand
AATTCGAGATGCTGAAAATGAAACTGTTGCAGGCCCCCCTATGAACACCATGACGAGTCCCCATACCACCACGCTGTCGGCCGAAGGGGGCAGCACGCTGAGCCTGAATGAAGGCTATTTTTCCCGGCGCAATGCGCTGGACTGGGTGTTTGCCGCGCTGGTGGCGGGCGGCTTTTTATACGCCTTTGCGCGCTACAGCGCCTACATGGATGTCTATGAAAAAGGCATCCTGCTGGCGGCCATTCCGTCGGCGGTGGCGCTGGGCTGGTTCTGGCGGCCGCTGCGCACATTGATGCTGGTCGTCAGCGGCTTTGCGCTGCTGGGTATCAGCTCTTACCAGGGCGATCTGGCGCGGGCCGAGCAGGTGTTCTGGCTGAAGTATTTCCTGTCCAGCCAGTCGGCGATTTTGTGGATGAGCGTGCTGTTTTTCATGAGCACGATTTTTTACTGGCTCGGCATGTTCGCGGGCAACACGCCCTCGGCCAGCGGCGCCAGCCACAGCGCGACGCTCGAATCGCTGGGCTCGAAAATCGCCTGGACCGGCGTCGGCATGGCGCTGATCGGCACCTTGGTGCGCTGGTACGAAAGCTACCTGATCGGCGCCGACGTGGGCCACATTCCGGTCAGCAATCTGTACGAAGTGTTCGTGCTGTTTTCGTGGATGACGGCGGCTTTTTACCTGTACTTTGAAGCCGAGTACAAGACCCGCGCGCTGGGTGCTTTTGTCATGCTGGTGGTCAGCGGCGCGGTCGGTTTTCTGCTCTGGTACACGGTGATCCGCGAAGCCCATGAAATCCAGCCGCTGGTGCCCGCTTTGAAAAGCTGGTGGATGAAGCTGCATGTGCCGGCCAATTTCATCGGCTATGGCATGTTTGCGCTGGCCGCGATGGTGGCCCTGTCTTACCACGTCAAGCAGCAGGCGCTTGAGACGCGCTGGCACAAGCTGACGCCGCTGTGGCTGCTGGGCGTGGTGCTTTACTGGATTGGCTACCTGCTGGTCGCGGGGCTGATTGTCAGCGGCATTTTGCTGGGCCGCAAGCATATCGCCAGTCGCCTGCCGAGTCTGGAAGTGCTCGACGACGTGATGTACCGGGCCATTGCCGTCGGTTTTGCCTTTTTCACCATCGCGACCGTACTGGGCGCGCTCTGGGCGGCTGAAGCCTGGGGCGGCTACTGGAGCTGGGATCCGAAAGAAACCTGGGCGCTGATCGTCTGGCTCAATTACGCCGCTTGGCTGCACATGCGGCTGATGAAGGGTTTGCGCGGCACCGTCGCCGCCTGGTGGGCGCTGGTCGGGTTATTGGTGACCACCTTTGCCTTCCTGGGTGTGAACATGTTCCTGTCCGGCCTGCACAGCTACGGCACCTTGTAGTGCAGAGGGTGAATCCCTGTAAGAAAAGGCGGCCTGGTCAGACTAACTCCTAACTTTTCAAGGACTTCACCATGCTCATCAAGACCGATTCCAGTGGGTTTGACCACCCCGTTCCCAGCGAGATCACGCCCCAGGGCATTTACCAGGGGCGCCGCGACCTGCTGATCCGGCTGATGGCCACCGGGACGGCGGGCGCCGCGCTGGCGGGCTGGGCCGGGCGCGAGGCGCTGGCGCAAACAGTCGCCAGGCCGGGCAAGCTGGCGGTGCTGGCGGGCGCAAAATCCGCCGTCGCTGGCGCGGTGGTGGTGGACAAAATCACCGCTTACGCCGATGCCAGCAGCTACAACACTTACTACGAGTTCGGCACCGACAAGGCCGATCCGGCCCGCAATGCCGCGACGTTGCCGGTCAAGCCTTGGTCAGTGGCGGTGGAGGGGCTGGTCAAAAAACCAAAAACCTTCACGCTGGAAGAGCTGCTCAAGCTCAGCCCGCAGGAAGAGCGCATTTATCGCCTGCGCTGTGTCGAAGGCTGGTCGATGGTGATTCCCTGGGTCGGCTATTCGCTGGCGGAGCTGATCAAAAAGGTCGAGCCGCTGGGCAGCGCCAAATACGTCGAGTTCATCACGCTGGCCGATCCGAAGACCATGCCTTTTGTCGGCTCGCGCGTGCTGGACTGGCCTTACGTCGAGGCGCTGCGGCTCGACGAGGCGATGCACCCGCTGGCGCTGCTGACGTTCGGCATGTACGGCGAGGTGCTGCCGAACCAGAACGGCGCGCCGGTGCGCCTGGTCGTGCCGTGGAAATATGGCTTCAAGAGCGGCAAGAGCATCGTCAAGATCCGCTTTACCGACAAGGAGCCGCGCACCGCCTGGAACAAGGCTGCCGCCCAGGAGTACGGCTTTTACTCCAACGTCAATCCGCTGGTAGACCATCCACGCTGGAGTCAGGGCACCGAGCGGCGCATCGGCGAGGACGGGCTGTTTGCCAAAAAGCGCAAGACGCTGATGTTCAATGGCTACGAAGCGCAGGTCGGCCAGCTGTACGCGGGCATGGATCTGAAGAAGAATTTCTGATGGCCCCCGCCTGGATCGCTGGGCGGCAAAAGCTGCTGCAGCATGCTGCTGCCAAACCGCTGCTGTTTGTGCTTTGTCTGCTGCCGCTGGCTTGGCTGGTGTATGCCGCGCTGGCCAACCAGCTTGGCGCCAATCCCGCCGAGGCGCTGGTGCGAAAAACCGGGGACTGGGCGCTGCGCTTTATCTGCATCGTGCTGGCCGTCACCCCGGCGCGGGTGATTTCTGGAACGCCTGCGCTGGCGCGCTTTCGCCGCATGCTGGGGCTGTTTGCTTATTTCTAC
>JAPLPS010000015.1 GCA_026400075.1 Polaromonas sp. | reverse complement strand
CGAGCGCTGGAATAATATGCTGCGCCAGCAGTTGGGTCGCTTTGTGCGCAAGACGCTATCCTTTTCCAAAATCCAAGAAAATCATGAAGCATCACTCAAGTTATTCATCTATGAGTACAACATCACTGCGCGCCATAAATAACTTACTGGAAGACAGTAAAAATTAAACCACTACCGCAAAAAGAAAGAAAGCTTTGGCTGGCGCAGTCGCCGAAGCCGTCAGCAAATATCCTTACCTCGGAACAGCTGAAGGCAACAGGGTGATAAAGCTCATTGTTACAGAACGGGATAAAAGAATTTCTGAAGGTGCCGAGCCAGCAGTTGCACTGAGTGAAGCAGTGGCATTACTAGCACCCAAGTACATCCCAAAAAATCAAAGATCAAAATAACCCACTACTGCATGACATCGTTCTGCAGCAGCAATTTATCCCCAGTCACCAGCACTAGATCGGCACGACTGGCGAGTAAATACCACAAAAACTGATCGCCCGCATCCAGCCCTTGGAATTCATGCCAGAGCTGACGGACTTCAACTCAATCGCGTGGCGGGCCATGTCCATCATGGATGGCATCCATCTCAGCCTCTGGCAGGCCGTGCAGCTTGGGCAGCACCAGCACGGCGCGGTATTCGGCCAGCAGCGCTTCGGACACGACGAATGGAAAAGCCGCCGACACCATGCCGTCCAGAATGCGCGCCACCGGCGAATCGGCGTGTCCCGTTAGCAGGCCGACCACCACGTTGGTGCAAATGATGAAAAAGTTGCTCACGATGCGTGGCACAGGGCCTGTACTTCTTCCTGTGCCAGCGCCTTTGCGCACTCTTGATATTAAAATTAAAAGTCTATTTTTAAACTCTTAAATCTATAAACAAGCATCAATAGCTTAAAAATAAGCTATTGACTGACCACCAAAGGCAAGCCCGTCATGCTCGATTTTGGATTCGCCTCCGAGCAGGAAGCCCGCGTCGAACTGTGCCAGCGGCTGCGCGCCCAGCGACTGCATCAAGGCCTGTCGCAGGCCGAGCTGGCCGAGAGGGCGGGCCTGAGCGTCAGCACCATCAAGCTGATCGAGGGCAAGGCGCAATGCACGCTGGAGAACTTCATGCGCGTCATCATCGGTTTGGGCTTGGCCGGTGAGCTGCAGGCGCTGTTTGTCTTCAAGCCCAAATCCATCGCCCAGATGGAGCAGGCCGCGCAAGCGAACCGCGTCCGGGCGCCGCGCAGGCCACGGGTGCCCCAGCCGCAGGCCAGCCCCTCATTTCACAAGCCCCTTTAAAAATCTTCACCCCAGCCCCGGCGGCTTGGACTACAGTTTGCGTTCACTGACCGAAAGCAACTGATGAACGCCCCCACCTCCCCGCCCGAACTCTCTTCCCTCGAACGCGCCGGGCGCCAGGCGCAGGTGGTGCGCGCGCTGCAGGCCGTGCTGCCCGCGCACGCGCTGCTTTACACCCCGGAAGACACGACGCCCTACGAATGCGACGGCCTGACCGCCTACCGCGAGCGAGCGCTGGCCGTCGCGCTGCCCGAAACCTATGCCCAGGTGCAGGCCGTTTTAAAAACCTGCCACGCGCTCGATGTGCCGGTGGTCGCACGCGGCGCCGGCACAGGCCTGTCGGGCGGCGCGATGCCGCACAAGCTGGGCGTGACGCTGTCGCTGGCCAAGTTCAACAAAATCCTCAGGCTTGACCGCGCCAGCCGCACCGCCGTCGTGCAGGGCGGCGTGCGCAACCTGGCGATTTCCGAAGCGGCTTCGCCTTACGGCCTGTACTACGCGCCCGACCCGTCCAGCCAGATCGCCTGCACGATTGGCGGCAATGTCGCCGAAAACTCCGGCGGCGTGCATTGCCTCAAATACGGCCTGACGGTGCATAACGTGCTGAAAGTCAAAGGCTTCACCATCGAAGGCGACGAGGTCGAATTCGGCGGCGACGCGCTGGACGCGCCCGGCTACGACCTGCTGGCCGTGCTGATCGGCAGCGAAGGCATGCTGGCCGTGACCACCGAAGTCACCGTCAAGCTGATTCCCAAGCCGCAGCTGGCGCGCTGCATCATGGCCAGCTTTGACGACCTGCGCAAGGCCGGCGACGCGGTGGCGGGCGTGATTGCGGCGGGCATCATTCCGGCCGGGCTGGAAATGATGGACAAGCCGATGACGGCCGCCGTCGAGGATTTCGTCCACGCGGGCTACGACCTGAGCGCGGCGGCGATTTTGCTCTGCGAGTCCGACGGCACGCCCGAAGAAGTCGAGGAAGAAATCGGCCGCATGAGCGCGGTGCTGGCGCGCTACGGTGCGACGGCGATTACCGTCAGCCAGAACGAGGCCGAGCGGCTGCGCTTCTGGAGCGGGCGCAAAAATGCCTTTCCGGCCTCGGGGCGCATCAGCCCGGATTACATGTGCATGGATTCCACCATTCCGCGCAAGCGCCTGGCCGACATCCTGCTGGCCATTGCCGACATGGAAATCAAATACGGCCTGCGCTGCGCCAACGTCTTCCACGCGGGCGACGGCAATTTGCACCCGCTGATCATGTTCGACGCCAACGACGCGGATCAACTGCACCGCTGCGAGCTGTTCGGCGCGGATATTCTGGAAACCAGCGTGGCGATGGGCGGCACCATCACCGGCGAGCACGGCGTGGGCGTGGAAAAGCTCAACTCGATGTGCGTGCAGTTCTCCGCCGCCGAAAACGAGCAGATGTTTGGCCTGAAACTCGCTTTTGACGCCAAGGGGCTGCTCAATCCGGGCAAGGTGATTCCGACGCTGCACCGCTGCGCCGAGTACGGAAAAATGCTGGTGCGCGGCGGCAAGATTTCGCACCCCGATTTGCCGCGCTTTTAACAGGGATTTTTCATGAACGGATTGCACGGGCTGGCTTGGCTGCTGGTGTTTCAGTCAGTCGGCGAGTTGCTGGCGCGCGGCCTGCAGTTGCCGCTGCCTGGCCCTGTCATCGGCATGGTTTTGCTGCTGCTGGCGCTGCGCTGGCGCGT
>JAPLPS010000418.1 GCA_026400075.1 Polaromonas sp. | reverse complement strand
TGGCGCAGCTGGCCGAGGCTTACGGGATTTTTATCAGCACTTACGCGCCGATTTTGCAGGAGCTGTGCTTGGGCCCGCAAGACGGTGTCGATGACGAAAGCGCTTTTTTGCTGCGCATCCTGCTGATTCACGACTACCGGCGCCTGCTGCTGCGCGACCCGGAGCTGCCCGAAGTCTTGCTGCCGCCGGACTGGGCCGGGCAACAAGCCCGGCGGCTGTGCAACGCGCTGTACCGGCGCCTGCTCGCGCCGTCCGAGCGGCACCTGGACCAGCATTTCCAGCTGGCCGACGCCAGCACGCCCCCGGCGCTGGCGCTGCTGGGCGAGCGCTTTTGCAGCATTCTCCTTACAATCGAAGAAAATTCCCTATAGCGGAAATATTTCCTTAAAACGTAACTTTAAAAGATCCCCATGAGCGAGGAAAAAGAAAGCCAGCACGGCGTGCAGTCCCTGGAAGTCGGCGCCGCCGTGCTGCGGGCGGTCGTGCGCGGCCAGCCCGCGATGATGCTCAAGGACATTGCCGCCGCCGCCGACATGCCCGCCTCCAAAGCCCACCGTTACCTGGTCAGCCTGATCCGCACCGGCCTGATTGAGCAGGATGCTATGACCTCGCGCTACAAGCTCGGGCCGTTTGCGCTCGACATCGGGCTGGTGGCGATTGACCGGCTCGACCGCGTGCGGCTCGGCTTGTCGGTCATTGCCGAGCTGCGCGACGAGGTCAATGAATCGACCGCGCTGGCCGTCTGGGGCGATCATGGGCCGGTTATCGTGCGCTGGGAGCGCCCGCAGCGCCCGATCACCGTCAATGTGGTGACCGGCAGTTCGCTGCCTTTGCTCAACAGCGCCAGCGGCCGCGTCTTTGCCGCCTGGCTGCCCAAAAGCCAGACCGAGGCGCAGATCAGCCGCGAATTGAAGTCCCGGCCCTGCGGCCTGAGCAGCCGCGCCGAGGTTGATGCGATGCTGGCCCAGGTGCGCAGCGACGGCGCCGCGCTGCTGACGCAGCATTACATCGCCAAAGGCGTGCAGGCGATGGCCGCGCCGGTGTTCAACTTCAAGAACCAGCTGAGCATGGCGCTGGTCATCGTCGGCGTCGAAGGCATGATCGATATGGCACCCAGCGGCCCGGTGCTGCAGGCGTTGAAAAAAGCCGCCGAATCGCTCTCCTGGCGTCTGGGCGCGACGCGCAGGCCGGAAGAAACTTCGCCTGCCAGCGATGAGGCCGACAGCAGCCCGCATGAAGGCTGAACGCAGTTTTGTCTTTTTCGCGGGACTGGCCTGCCAAAGCTTCAGCCGCACGCCACGGTGCCTACCAGGGCAGGGTGCGAAACCGCTCGACCAGAAAATCCAGCAGCGCCCGCACCGCCGGTGACAGGTGCCGCCGGGACGGGTACAGCGCGTACACCGTCATCACCGGCATCTGCCACTCGGGCAGCACCGTCACCAGTGCGCCGCTGGCCAGATAAGGGCTGGCCAGGTAGGTCGGCTGCAGCGCGATGCCGCCACCGGCCAGGGCGGCCTGCAGCAGCACAGTCGCTTCGTTGGCGCTGAAGTGGCTGCTCACACCCACTCGCACCTGTTCGTCCCCACGCTGCAGTTTCCACACGCTTTTGCCGAAGTTGGCATAGCTCAGGCAGCGGTGGCTTTGCAGCGCATCCGGTGTCTGCGGCGCGCCTTGCTGGCGCAGATAGCCCGGCGCGGCGACCAGCACCGAGGCGCATTCGGCCAGCGGCCGGGCAATGAGCAGCGGCTCGGGTTCGCTGCTGATGCGCACGGCCAGATCGATGCGCGCCTCCACCAGATTCAGCGTGCCATCGCCGACGTTCAGGTCCACCTTGAGCTGGGGGTGTAGCTGCAAAAAGTCCGCCAGCGCGCTAGCCAGGTGCGCGTGGCCAAAGGACATGCTGGCGGTCAGGCGCAGCTGGCCGCGCAGGCTCTCGCTGCTGCTGGCAGTTTCTTCTTCCACGGTGCTGGCCAGCGCCAGCATCTGCTGGCTGCGGCGCAAGGCCTGCTCGCCCGCATCGGTGAGGCTGACGCGCCGCGTCGTGCGCTGCAGCAGGCGCGCCTGCAGCCAGTTTTCCATCTCGGCCACGTAGCGCGTCACCGTGGCGCGGGACATGTCGAGCTTGTCGGCTGTAGCGCTGAAGCTGCCGCTGGTGGCCACCTCGGCAAAGACGCGCATCGCGGTCAGTCTGTCCATATTTGATCGATTTGTGAAATAGTAATGTCGATATTGTCCCGTTTATTGGATTGATCTGCGCAACTAGACTCTGGCCTCATCACCCACTTCTTCGCAGGAAAAAACCATGCTACGCACCACTCTTCTCGCCGCCACCATCGCTGTGGCCTTCGCCAGCGCCCAGGCGGCCCAGCCGCTGCAAGTCAAGGTGTACAACGCCGACGCCAGCAGTTTTAACGTCAACTCCACGCTGGTCTATGGCGAAAAAGAGGCTATGGTCATCGACGCAGGCTTTACCCGTGCCGACGGCCTGCGCATTGCGGCCAACGTGCTCGACAGCGGCAAGCAACTGAAAACCATTTATGTCAGCCAGGCTGATCCCGATTACTACTTCGGTGTGGAAGTGCTCAAGGAAGTGTTCCCGCAGGCCGAAGTGCTGACCACCCCGGCCGTGCTGGCCAAACTGTCGGCCAAGTATGTCGGCAAGGTGGCATTTTGGGGGCCAAAAATGGGCGCCAATGCCCCGCGTACCCCCGTGCTCCCAAAGGCAATGAATGGCAATACCCTGATGCTGGAGGGTGAAAAAGTGGAAATCCGTGGCAGCACCGGCCTGCTGGCGCACCGGCCCTATGCCTGGATTCCGTCGATCAAGGCCATCGTTGGCAATATCGGCGTCTTTGGCGGCCTGCATGTCTGGACGGCCGACACGCAAACCGTGGCCGAGCGCAGTGCCTGGGTGACCCAGCTCGACGAGATGGCGGCGCTGCAACCTGCCCTGGTGGTGCCCAGCCATATGGTGGCCGGCACGCCGCTTGACGCCAGCGCCATCGGCTTTACCAAAGACTATTTGCTGACCTTCGAGAAAAACCTGGGCAGCAGCCAAAACAGCGCCGAGCTGATCGCCGCGATGCGCAAGGCCTACCCGCAAGCCGGGGGCACGATGGCGCTGGACATCGGCGCCAAGGTCAACAAGGGAGAAATGAAGTGGTGAACAAAGTGCTCAATGTCACCTACCTGTTCGATCCGCTGTGCGGCTGGTGCTACGGGGCCGCCCCGGCCTTGCGCCAGATCAGCGCCATGCCGGGCGTCACCCTGACGCTGGCGCCCAGTGGCCTCTTTTGTGCAAGCGGCAGCAGAGTGATGGACGCGGCGTTTGCCGCCTATGCCTGGCACAACGACCAGCGCATTGAACGCTTGACTGGCCAGCGCTTTAGCGAGCGCTACCGTGATCAGGTGCTGGCCGCGACCGGCACCGGTTTTGATTCCGGCCCGGCCACGCTGGCCTTGAGCGCTGTGCAGCTGAGCGCGCCCGAGCGCGAGTTGAGCGCCCTGCACGCGATTCAGGAAGCGCGCTATCTGGACGGGCGCGCCACATCGGAAGTCGCCGTGCTGGCCGATGTTTTGCGTGCGATGGGCCTGCCTGCCGCCGCGACGCGCCTGCTTGGCCCGGACGAGGCCTTGCTGGCGACCCATCGCAGCCGGGTGGCGCGGGCGCAGCTGGACATGCAGGCGCTGGGCGCGCAAGGCGTGCCCCAGCTGATCGTGGCCGATGCGCAGGGCCGCCGACTGGTGCGCGGCGATGTGCTCTACGGTAATCCCGAGGGCTTGCGGGACAGCCTGCTGCGCCCAGTGCTGCTGGGCTGAAAAAAGCCGCCGAATCGCTCGCCTGGCGCCTGGGCGCGGCGCGCAGGCCGGGAGATGACCTGGCGGCCAGCAGCGCACTTGATCCCGATCAGTGAAAAATAGCCCGGCCTTAACGAGGCAGCGGCACGCAGCCACAGTGCCTTGAACAATTACACTTGCTGGGCGCAGTGCAGCGTCCAGATGCAGCAAGCACCGCACGCGCATGCGCAAGTCAGGCGGAGGTGTCCAGCTCAACCGGCCTTCTTCGCCCCCTCGTTTATCTCAAGGAGTTTTTCATGTTTCCTGAATACCGCGATCTGATCACGCAACTCAAAACCACCGATCACCACTTCACCCGCCTGTTCGACGAGCACAACGCGGTGGATCAGAAAATCAAGAATATGGAGTCGCACATCGAAGCCGGAACGCCTGAAGAAATCGAAGTGCTGAAGAAGGAAAAACTGCACCTCAAAGACCAGCTGTACGTCATTTTGAAGAAAAGTGACGCACTGGCCTAAGCAGCCGTGAGCTGGCGCGCATTCCTCTATGCGCCCAGCTCACATGCCCAGATACGCGGCGCGCACCTGCTCGTTGTGGATCAGCTCCTGGCCGGTGCCGCTCAGCGTGATGCGGCCGGTTTCCATCACATAGCCTCGGTCGGCAATGGCCAGCGCCGCAAAAGCGTTCTGCTCGGCCAGGATGATGCTCATGCCCTGGGCTTTCAGCGTCTTGATGACGTTGAAGACTTCCTCGACCAGCAGCGGCGCCAGGCCCATCGACGGCTCGTCAAGCAGCAGCAGCCGGGGTCGGCCCATCAGCGCCCGGCCGATGGCCAGCATCTGTTGCTGGCCGCCCGAGAGCGTGCCCGCAGGCAGCTTGCGCTTTTCTTTCAAAATCGGAAACATCGCAAAGATTTTTTCCAGATCGCCTTCGACCTGGTTTTTCGGCTGGGTGTAGGCGCCCAGACGCAGGTTGTCTTCAATCGTCAGCGGGCCGAACACCTGGCGCCCTTCCGGGCTCTGGCAAATACCCCTGCGCATGCGCATGTCCGAGCGCAGCCGGCTGATGTCCTCGCCGTCAAACTGCACGCTGCCCGCGCTCATCGGCTGTACGCCAGAGACGGCGCGCAAAAACGTCGTCTTGCCCGCGCCGTTGGCACCGACCAGCGCAACGGTTTCGCCCCGGCGCACTTCCAGATCAATGCCTTTGAGCGCCTTGATGCGGCCATAGCAGCTTTCCATCGCGCTGACTTTTAACAGCACTTCCTGCTTGGGCGCCGCGCCTTTTTTTAATTCGCCCGCGCTCTGGCTGCCCAGGCCGACGGACTCAGGCGCCAGCGCCACGATGCGGTGGTACAGCTCGCGGTATTCCTCCCTGGCCTGGTCGCCGAACAGCGGATCCTTGTTGTTCAGGAACGCCTGGTCAATCTCCTGCCAGTCGGCCTCCAGCAGCACTTCTTTGGCCAGCGGGATCAGCTCGCGCTCTTCGAGGCGGATATGGCGTTTCAGTCCTTCGGTGTAGGCGCGCAGCGCCTGGGTGAATGCCGCCCGCTCGCCCTGCCCGGCGCGCGCCAGACTGGCGCGCAGCGCCTGCAGCCGCTGCGGCCCGCCCTGGTGATCGGCTTCCAGGCTCGCCAGCAGCGCCTCGGCCTTGTCCGAGCGCTGGCGCACCAGGCGAAACAGGTAGCCGTCTTCCTTGGGGTGATGGGCCTGATCGACAAAGGTCTCGATGTAGTCAAACACGGCCTCGAAAAACGCCGGTGTGATCGCGCTGCCCGCGTCAATCTCGTCGGCCACGCTATCGACGGTGATGGCCACGCGCCAGAGTTTGCGGTGCTCTTCCTGAATGATCTGAATGGCTTGCATGCGTTTACCTTTGTTATGCCTGAGCGCCCAGATAGGCGGCGATCACGTCGGGGTTCTGGCGCACCTCGGCGCCCGTGCCTTCGGCCAGCTTCTTGCCGTAGTCGAGCACCAAAATGCGCTCGGACAGGTTCATCACCATCTTCATGTCGTGCTCGACCAGCACCACGGTGACGCCCGAGTCGGCGACCTTGCGCACCAGCTCATCGACTTCAATGGTTTCCTTGGGGTTGAGACCGGCAGCGGGCTCGTCGAGAAAAATCAGGCGCGGCTTCATCGCCAGCGCGCGGGCGATTTCCAGCCGCTTCAAAGCGCCGTAAGGCATGGTGTCGGCGCGGGAATCGAGATAAGCCTCCAGCCCGACAAAGCGCATCAGCTCGGCGGCTTCGAGGCGCAGCTCGGCATCGCGGCGTGCAATGCTGGGCCAGCGCAGCGCCGCCTTGAGCAGGTTGCGATCCAGCCGCAGGTGCGCGCCCACCATCACGTTTTCAATCGCGCTCATGTTCATGCAGATCTGCAGATTCTGAAAGGTGCGCGCCACGCCGCGTGTCGCCAGCTCGTTGGGCGACTTGCCGCCGATGGACTCACCATCGAGCCGGATCTCGCCGCTGGTGGGCTTGTAAACGCCGGTGATCAGGTTGAACAGCGTGGTCTTGCCTGCGCCGTTCGGGCCGATGACGGCGTACACCATGCCCGCGTCAATGCTGAAGCTGACGTTTTGCACCGCCTTGACGCCGCCAAAGTGAATCGACAGGTCTTTGACTTCGAGGAGCGCCATGTTTAATTTCCCTTTCCGAAGCGCGCCGCCAGCGTCGGCACCAGGCCCTTGGGCATGAAGATCATGCTGAGCATCAAAATCGCGCCGAAAGCGACGGTTTCCCAGCCTTCAAACGAGGTCAGCGCCTGCGGCAGCGCCGTCAGCAGCACCGCGCCGACGAGCGAGCCATACACCGAGGCCATGCCGCCAATCACCACCATCGTGACCAGTTCAATCGAGTGGAAAAAGTCCGCCAGATTCGGCGTGACAAAACCAACGTAATGCGCGGTGACGCTGCCCATCAGGCTGGCAAACACGGCGGACAGCACAAAAATCGCCACCTTGTAGCGCACGACATCGACGCCGACGACTTGCGAGGCCACTTCGGAGCCGTGCAGCGCCCGCAGCGCCCGGCCAAAAGGCGAGTTGATCAGGTTGAGCGAGGCCCAGACGCTGACCGACAGCAGCAGCGCCACCGCCCAGTACCAGTGCTTGTCGCTGCTCAGCTCAACGCCGAGCAGCGCCATCGGCAGCACCGGCATGCCGTCCGGCCCGCCCGTCCAGGCGGCCTCGTTGCGCAGCGTGATGTTGATGATGATGCCCAGACCCAGCGTAGCCATCGCCAGATAGTGGCCCTTGAGCTTGAAAATCGGCCGGGCCACGATGGCCGCGAGCAGGCCCGCCGCTAGCGCGCCCGCCATCACCGCCAGCACCGGATGCCAGCCGAAATGCGTCGGCAGCACGGCAGTCGCATAAGCGCCTATGCCCAGAAAACCGGCGTGGCCCAGACTGATTTGCCCGGCAAAGCCAATCAGCAAATTCAGGCCCAGCACGATGACCGCGTTAATCGCCATGCGGATCACCAGGTCGAGGTAAAAGCTGTTCGGCACGATAAAGGGCAGCACCAGCAGGATGGCCATCACGATGAACAGGCCGAAGTAGGGGTTCTTGGTCATGGCGCTCAGACCCGATCCGTCGATGTGCCGCCAAACAGGCCGCGTGGTTTGAAGAAAAGAATCAACAGGATCAGCACAAACGGCATGGCGTCCTTGTAGCTCGATGAGATGTAGCCCGCGCCCATCGCTTCGAGCACGCCGACCAGCAGGCCGCCCAGCACCGCGCCCAGCCCGCTGCCCAGCCCGCCGACGACGGCGGCGACAAAACCTTTCAGGCCGAGCATGATCCCGGCGTCGTAAGAAGTCAGCGTGATCGGCGTGACCAGAATGCCGCCGAGCGCGCCCAGCGCCGCCGACATTGCAAAGCTCATGAACAGCACCCAGCTGGTGTTGATGCCGACCAGCTCGGCGGCCAGCCGGTTGAACGAGGTGGCCAGCATCGCCTTGCCCTGCAGCGTGCGGTTGAAGAAATACCACAGCGCGACAACCACCAGCGCGGTGACGCCCAGCACCCACAGGCTTTGCGGCATCAAGGTGGCGCCGAGGATTTCAATCGGCGTGTCGCCGGAAAACGCGGGCAGGCTGTGCGTCGCCTTGCCCAGAAACACCTGCACCAGCCCGCGAATGACCAGCGAAGCGCCAATCGTGATGATGATCAGCGTGACGGTCTCCGCGCCCTTGACCGGCTCGATGGCGAGCTTTTCCAGCAGCACGCCGACGACGGCGGGCACGGCAATCGCCAACATCAGCGCCACCGGATAAGGCAGGCCCGCCTGGGTGAAAAACACCGCCAGCATGCCGCCCAGCATGATGAATTCGCCCTGCGCGAAGTTGATGACGTTGCTGGCGTTGTAGATCAGCGTGAAACCCAGCGCCGCCAGCGCGTAGGTCGCGCCCACGGTCACGCCGGAGAAAAGAAATTGCAGGAACTGGGCCAGCATCAGGCAAGCCCTCGCTGCATGCAGAAAATCCCCTGCGGGTGGCTTGAACTGATCATGGTTTGTCTCCTGAAGGCTGTGCTGCGCAGCGTAGCGGCAGCCTGTTGCTAGGGCCTGCATTCTGAAATGCGGAATCGGTTCCGCGAATTGTAATAGATACAAAAATACAAAGATAAAAAATATTTATGTATCGCACTTGGCGAAAAAGTGGGCAGCCTTCTTTTGTTAATTGGCACGGGTTTGCCAGAAGTGCTTGCGCAATTGCGCGACTAAGGGTATTTCCTATGGCGGCACCTGGAAAATTAATTAACAATTAATTAATTCGGATGGCAAAGTGCTTTCACGAATAAACCCGCTCCCTGGCCGACTGTGGCAGCGGAGCTTAAAACTTCAGGAGACAAACATGTTGAAACTTTCCAAACTGGCTGCAGCGACGGCTTTGATGCTTGCGGGTACGGCGGCCCTGGCCGGTGAAGTCGAAGTGCTGCACTACTGGACAGCAGGCGGCGAAGCCAAATCCGCCGCCGAGCTGAAAAAAATCATGGAAGCCAAGGGCCATGTCTGGAAAGACTTCGCCGTGGCTGGGGGGGGCGGCGACAACGCTGCGACCGTGCTGAAAAGCCGCGTCGTCTCCGGCAACCCGCCCGCCGCCGCCCAGATCAAAGGCCCGGCCATTCAGGAATGGGCCGCTGAAGGCGTGCTCGCCAACATCGACGGCGTCGCCACTGCCGAAAAATGGGACAGCCTGCTGCCCAAAGTCGTCGCCGATGTGATGAAGTACAAAGGCCACTACGTCGCCGTGCCGGTCAATGTGCATCGCGTCAACTGGATGTGGGCCAACGCCGCCGTACTGAAAAAGTCCGGCGTCGCCACCATGCCAAAAACCTGGGACGAGTTTTTTGTCGCCGCCGAAAAGGTCAAAAAAGCCGGTTTGATTCCGGTCGCCCACGGCGGCCAGAACTGGCAGGACTTCACCACCTTTGAATCGGTGGTGCTGGGTGTCGGCGGCGCGAAGTTCTACAGCGACGCGCTGGTCAAGCTGGATCAAAAAGCCCTGACCAGCGACACGATGAAAAAGTCGCTCGAAACCTTCCGCAAGATCAAGGGCTACACCGACCCCGCCGCTTCCGGGCGCGACTGGAACCTGGCCACCGCGATGGTGATGCAGGAAAAAGCCGCCTTCCAGTTCATGGGCGACTGGGCCAAGGGCGAGTTCATTGCCGCTGGCAAGGTGCCGGGCAAGGATTTCCTGTGCGCCGCCGCACCGGGCACCGCCACCTCGTTCACCTTCAACGTGGACTCGTTTGCGATGTTCAAGCTGAAAGATGCAGCGGCGCAAAAAGCGCAGGCCGACCTGTCCGCCGCGATCATGAGCCCGTCGTTCCAGGAAGTGTTCAACCTGAACAAGGGCTCGATCCCGGTGCGCCTGAACATGAGCATGGCCAAGTTTGACGACTGCGCCAAGCTCTCCAGCAAGGACTTTGTCGAAACCGCCAAAACCGGCGGCCTGGTGCCCTCGGCCGCCCACGGCATGGCGATCAGCCCGGCCGCTGAAGGCGCGATCAAGGACGCAGTCAGCCAGTTCTGGAACGACGACAAGATTTCTGTCGATGAGGCGCAAAAGCGCATCGCTTCCGCTGCAAAAACAAAATAAACCCATCCAGTCCTGACAGAGAAATTGCCATGAAAACACTCCATCACATCAGCCTGATCGCCGCAGCGGTCGCCGCCCTGTGCGCCGGTAACGCCCTGGCCGCCCCGACCGTCGATGCCAACATCGAGTTCGACAACACCTACCGCAGCGGCAGCAAAGTTGACAACACCGCAGACGAGGGCCTGGGCCAGGGCGGTCGTGTCGAGCTGAACGTCAGCGGCAAAGCCGGTGCCGATATGTTGGTGGCCGCCCGGGCCTCGCTGCTGGCCAAGACAGACGGCACGGCCGCAACGGATGACATGTGGGTTCAGCTCGGCTCGGCCAAGGGCGATGTCAAGCTCGGCCGCTTCGAGGCTGCTGACCTGTTCCCGCTGGCGCAGGACACCTTGATCAATCACGCTGGCAATGTCTATTACGGCAACGCCCTGCGCGGTCGCAAGGATGCCAACGTGTTT
>JAPLPS010000008.1 GCA_026400075.1 Polaromonas sp. | reverse complement strand
CCGATGTTCAGAATCTTCTGCTCGGCCTCGTCCAGAATCGCGGTGACGGCTTTGCCTTGCGGGTTGAAGGCGTTGGTGGCGATTTCGTCGGAGGCGGCCACCAGCTTGCGCAGGATGGAGCGCTCGCGCACGATTTCAGCGTAGCGGCGGATGTTGCCCGCGCTGGGCACGTACTGGGCCAGCGCGTTCAGGTAGCCCAGGCCGCCGACTTCCTCGGCCTTGCCCTGGCTTTGCAGCCGCTCATAGACGGTGATGATGTCGGCAGGCTTGGAATCGTTAATCAGCTTGCCAATAGCGGCATAGATCAACTGATGCTCGTGGCGGTAAAAATCCTGGTCGGCGAGCAGGTCGCCGACCCGGTCCCAGGCCGTGTTGTCCAACAGCAAGCCGCCCAGCACGCTGGACTCGCCTTCAATCGAATGCGGCGGAATGCGCAGCTGGGCAATCTGGCGGTCAGCGCCGTAGCCCGATGAATCAAAAGTGGAAAGTAAGGCTGACATGAAGTTCCTTGGGAAGGGGCAATGGTACGCCCGGACCCCGATGCACCAAGAAAAAAGCCGCTCCGAAGAGCGGCTTTTTCAGAACTGAACAGTCCGGATTTAAGCGGTTTCGCCGTAAACCGTCACGGTGATCTCAACGACCACGTCGTGGTGCAGCGAGATGCTGACCGGGTGATCGCCCACCAGCTTGACCAAGCCGTTAGGCAGGCGGATTTGCGATTTGGAAACCGCAAAACCTTGCTTGGTCACTTCTTGAGCGATGTCAGCGTTAGTGACGGAGCCGAACAGGCGGCCATCAACACCGGCTTTTTGCGTCAGCTTGACGGTCATGCCGGCGAGCTTTTCGCCTAGGGCTTGCATTTCGGCAAGCTTGGCGGCGGCGGCTTTTTCGAGTTCGGCGCGCTTGGCTTCGAATTCTTTGATCGCTGCAGCGGTGGCGCGGCGGGCGCGGCCGAAAGGGATCAGGAAGTTGCGTGCGTAGCCGTCTTTAACTTTGACGACTTCGCCCAGGTTGCCCAGGTTCACGACTTTGTCGAGCAGAATAATTTGCATGGTCGTAATCTCCTTACAGGGTGCGGTGCTGGTCGCTGTACGGCAGCATCGCGAGGAAGCGAGCGCGCTTGACGGCGGTATTAACTTGGCGCTGGAAAATCGCGCGGGTGCCGGTCAGGCGTGCGGGGATGATCTTGCCGTTTTCGGACACGAAATCGCGCAGGGTGTCGATGTCTTTGTAGTCGATTTCTTCAACGCCAGCGGCGGTGAAACGGCAAAAGCGCTTGCGCTTGAACAGCAGCGACTGGGTGTTGCGCTTGGGGCGCTTGTCTTTGTTGAAACGTTTTGGTCCGGCCATGATGGACTCCTTAAATGGGGTTCAATACTTGAATATGAAAAACAACGCCTTTGCTGGTGCGCGCATTGATCAGAAAACCTGTGAACCGAAAAGCCTGGCCTAAAGCGAGCTGGACAGCTTGTTCAGCCAGCGTGCCAAAAGCGACGGCTTTGAGCGTCAGCTTGACCTGTCTGTTCACCCCGGCTTCCATCATTTCGGACTCGTGAACGAGGATGAAATTGAGAGCGGGGATGCCAGAGGGCGTGTAGCGCAAAGGACTTAGCTCGGCGATACAGGCGGTCAGCTCAACGTGGTTCACTGCGGTTTACCTGGCGCATCAGCGCAGCGTTCAAAAGCTGGGGCAATTACGCCACAAACTCCTGCTGCTGGGTCTTGCGGGCTTCTTCGCGTTCGACGTTGCGCATCATCAGGGACGGGCCGGTTTCAGCCTTTTTCTTCAGCACGGTCAGGTGACGCAGCACGGCATCGTTGAACTTGAACGCGTGTTCAATTTCTTCCATCACGGCCTGGCTGGCTTCGATGTTGATGCAGATGTAATGGGCTTTGGCCAGCTTCTGGATCAGGTACACCAGTTGACGGCGGCCCCAGTCTTCGACGCGATGGACAGCACCGCCGCCAGCGACGATCATGCCCTTGTAACGCTCCAGCATGGCTGGGACTTGCTCGCTTTGATCCGGGTGGATCAGCAAGACGATTTCGTAATGACGCATAAAATCTCCTTTTGGATGGATAAAAGCTGCCCCAGCGTCGTTGAGGGTGCAGCAAGGCGAAGCCTATGATTATAGCCCGGCCAGCAGCCTCGCTGTAAAAAAGCGCCCGCCCATTTTCATGGGGGGCGCTTTCAGGCGGGCCAGACGCTTTAGTTCGCCAGCTGTTTCCAGGTGTCAATCACCGTGTCGGGATTGAGCGAAATCGAGCCGATGCCCTCTTCCTTGAGCCACTGCGCAAAGTCAGGGTGGTCGCTGGGGCCTTGGCCGCAGATGCCGACATACTTGCCCTGACGCTTGCAGGCGGCAATCGCCAGACTCAGCAGCGCCTTGACGGCCGGGTCGCGCTCGTCGAAATCTTTCGCCAGCACTTCCAGCCCCGAGTCGCGATCCAGGCCGAGTGTGAGCTGGGTCAGGTCGTTCGAGCCAATCGAAAAGCCGTCGAAGTATTCCAGGAACTGGTCGGCCAGCACCGCATTGCTCGGCACTTCGCACATCATGATCAGGCGCAGGCCGCCCTCGCCGCGCTTGAGGCCATGCGCGGCCAGCAGCTCGGTCACGGCCTTGGCCTGACCCAGCGTGCGCACAAACGGAATCATCACTTCAACATTGGTCAGCCCCATGTCGTTGCGCACGCGCTTGATGGCTTCGCATTCCATCGCAAACGCTTCGCCGAACTCGGCGCTGATGTAGCGCGCCGCACCGCGAAAGCCCAGCATTGGGTTTTCTTCTTCTGGCTCGTAACGCGAGCCGCCGATCAGCTTGCGGTATTCATTCGACTTGAAGTCGGACAGACGCACGATCACCGGCTTGGGCCAGAAGGCCGCGCCAATCGTCGCCACGCCTTCGGCGACCTTGTCCACGTAAAAAGCCCGTGGCGACGCATGGCCGCGCGCCACGCTTTCAACCGCTTTTTTCAGATCAGCATCAATGTTCGGGTAGTCCAGAATCGCCTTGGGGTGTACGCCGATGTTGTTGTTGATGACGAACTCCAGCCGCGCCAGGCCCACGCCCTGGTTCGGAATCTGGCAGAAATCAAACGCCAGCTGCGGGTTGCCGACATTCATCATGATCTTGATGTCAATCGGTGGCATCGCGCCGCGCTGCACTTCGGTGACTTCGGTTTCCAGCAGGCCGTCGTAGATGTTGCCGGTGTCGCCTTCGGCGCAGCTGACCGTCACCAGCATGCCGTCCTTGAGCTTTTCAGTCGCATCGCCGCAGCCGACGACGGCCGGAATGCCCAGTTCACGCGCAATGATGGCCGCGTGGCAGGTGCGCCCGCCACGATTCGTGACGATGGCGCTGGCGCGCTTCATCACCGGCTCCCAGTTCGGGTCTGTCATGTCGGTGACCAGCACGTCGCCGGGCTGAACCTGATCCATCTGGCTGATGTCGTGGACGATACGCACCGGGCCGGTGCCGATTTTTTGACCAATGGCGCGGCCCACGGCCAGCACGGTGCCGCTGCCCTTGAGCTTGTAGCGCTGCTCAGCCTTGCCTTTGGACTGGCTTTTCACCGTCTCGGGGCGCGCTTGCAGGATATACAGCAGGCCGTCGGTGCCGTCCTTGCCCCACTCGATGTCCATCGGGCGACCGTAATGGTCTTCGATGATGACGGCGTAGCGCGCCAGCTGCTCGACATCGGCGTCGGTCAGCGAATAGCGGTTGCGCAGCTCAATCGGCACATCGGTGGTTTTGACCAGCTTGCCGCCGGATTTTTTCTCGTCAGCCGTGGTGAATTCCATCTGCAGCAGCTTGGAGCCCAGGTTGCGGCGGATCACGGCGCGGTTACCGGCCTTCAGCATCGGCTTGTGAACGTAGAACTCGTCCGGGTTGACGGCGCCCTGCACCACGGTTTCGCCCAGACCGTAGCTCGACGTGATGAAGACGACGTCTTCAAAGCCGCTTTCGGTGTCGATGGTGAACATCACGCCCGCTGCGCCCAAGTCGCTGCGAACCATGCGCTGCACGCCTGCCGACAAGGCCACGTCGGCATGGGCAAAGCCCTGATGCACGCGGTAGCTGATGGCGCGGTCGTTGTACAGCGAGGCAAACACCTCTTTCATCTTGTGCAGCACGTCTTCAATGCCGACGACATTCAGGAAAGTTTCCTGCTGACCGGCGAACGACGCGTCGGGCAAGTCTTCGGCGGTGGCCGACGAGCGCACGGCGAAGCTGGCTTGGTCATTGCCCGCGCTCAGCGTGGCAAAACTCTCGCGCACGGCTTGCTCGAAATCGGCCGGGAACGGCTGGGCTTCGACCAGGGCGCGAATTTTTGCACCGGCTTCGGCCAGCGCACGCACGTCTTCGGTGTCGAGCGCGTCGAGCACGGCGTTGATCTTGTTGTCCAGCCCGTCGTGGGCCAGAAACACGCGAAACGCATGCGAGGTGGTGGCAAAGCCGGTCGGCACGCGCACGCCTTCGGGGCCGGTGGGCAGCTGCGAAATCATCTCGCCGAGGCTGGCGTTCTTGCCGCCAACGGCCTCGACATCGCTCATTCTCAGGTTTTCAAAGGGTACAACCAGGGCGGCCGCATCAAAGAGGGTGGACATAAAAAGACTCCGGGAGGTTTAAA
>JAPLPS010000365.1 GCA_026400075.1 Polaromonas sp. | reverse complement strand
CCATAGATCTGGCCGTCTGGGTGTCTGTGCATGCACCGCTCGCGAATGGTGTGGTTGATGTAGCGAGCGTTAAAACCGGTGGCTTCGTAAAGTGCGAGGTACGATGCGCCGCCCAGGTAAAGAAGCACGGCCTGTTTTCGCCTGTGGAAGTGCTCAAGATCCTTCGCACTCAGGGCACCTTCGTCAACGTCCGGCCAGCTTTCAACTGAAAAGCCTTCCAGATCCGTAATTCCTGCAAGATTTCTGCCAATCAAATCGACTCTGTTCATTGCCCGCTCCAAACGCCAACCGCTGACGTGCGGATGCTGAATCGTTCATTTTGGGAATGCTTTTAGGCCAAGCGACACTTTGGGTAGCTTTTTACGCCAAAACATTTGGCCTAATTTATAGCCTTCTTTTTTGAAGAATTCAAGAAAATCAACCGCTTGCGCGTTCTGGCCAGGTAGTCTTTTAGGCAAATGAACGGCCAAAAAATTAGCCACGCCGTTTGATGGGTAGAATCGCTCCGTTGGTGCTCGCGGCGTGGTTCACAGGTCGCAGTTCAACGGGAAGCAGGAGGGTGCGGCTGAAAAAAGCCCGCCTAACCTGCGCTGCCCCCGCAACGGTAAGTGGACGAATCGTTATCGATTCTGCTTCCATCACGGCCACTGAGCGTTCTGAACACGCGCTTGGGAAGGCGATGGAGGTTGCATCCACCAGCCCGGATACCGGCCAACAAGGTGGCTGCACGCCTGCGTGCAGTCGTAACGCTCATACACTGTCGGGGACGACGGTGAGAGTTTTTGCCGGTATTCGTTCTCATGAAAAATTTTCAGCTCCCTGGCCTGTCTGCGGCCTTTGCCGCCAGCCTGCGCCTGATTTCCAAAAATGCCCTCCGTGGCACGACCCGGCCTGACCTTGCCTTGGCGACGGACACACTGGCCGCGCGCCAGTCCGGCACCCCGCACCCTATCGACTGAACACCGCGCACGGCATCCGCTTGCCCGGTTCCATCCCATTGGTTATGCACGAGGCTTGCGGCCGCCCGCTGGCTTGGCCGTGCCTCGGCCAGCCAAAAATTTTGTTTTATCGATGAATTCCCCAGGAGTTTTTATGCTTATAAAAGCAGCCTTGCCAGCGGGTGGCGTCACGCGCAGCGGCACCGTCTGGTTTGTCGGCGCCGGTCCCGGCGACCCGGAGCTGATCACCGTCAAAGGCCGCGCGCTGATTGAGCGCGCCGGCGCCATTTTGTTTGCCGGTTCCCTCGTCAGCGAAGCGGCCATGCGCTGGGCGCCCGCAGGATGCGCGATTGCCGACAGCAAGGACATGACGCTGGAAGAAATGTCGGCCTGGCTGATCGCCCAGGCCAGCCGCTGCGAAACCGTCGTGCGCCTGCAAACCGGCGACCCCGGCTTGTACGGCGCGCTAATCGAGTTGGTCCAGCCGTTAGATGCGGCGGGCGTGCCGATTCAAGTGGTGCCCGGCGTGTCGTCGGCGATGGCCTCGGCGGCGGCGGCGGTGGAAAGCCTGACGCTGCCCGAGGTCACGCAAACCGTTATTTTTACCCGCATGGAAGGGCGCACGCCGATGCCCGAGGGCGAGTCGCTGGCCGCGCTGGCGGCGCACCACAGCACGCTGTGCATCTTTTTGAGCATCACGCTGATGGGCAAAGTCACCGCCGCTTTAAGCGAAGCGGGCTGGTCGCCGGACGCGCCCGTCGTCGTGGTTCACAAAGCCAGCTGGCCGGGCGAGGAAAAAATCGTGCGCGGCACCGTCAGCACTATTCAAGCACTGTGCCGCGAGGCCAAACTGGTCAGCCAATCGATGATCATTGCCAGCCCGACGCTGGGCGCGCGCCAGTGGACGACGCTGGCCAAATCCAAACTCTACGACGCCAGCTTTACGCACCGCTTCCGGCGCGCCAGCGTTCCCGCCACCGAACTCACTCAGGAAAACCCATGACTTCAGAAACCATTTTGCTGGTCGGCCACGGCTCGCGGGAAGCCGCTGGCAACGACGAAATTCTGGCTTTTGCCCAGCAGTGGCGCCAGCGCCAGCCGGGCTGGGCTATTGAAGTCTGCTTCATCGAGTTTTCCGAAATCACGATGAGCGAAGGCCTGCGCCGCGCCGCCGCCCGGTCGGCCCGCGTCATCGTCGTGCCCTTGATTTTGAACGCCGCCGGTCACGTCAAGATGGACATTCCGCAGGCCATAGACGCGGCGCGGCTGAAATTCCCGCTGGTGCAGTTTCTGTACACGCCGCAGCTCAGCGCCTGCGACCAGCTGCTCAGCGTTGTCAAGCGCCGCCTCAAATCGGCGATGCTGAAGCTGGACATGCCCGACCCGACGACCACCGGCGTCGTGCTGCTCGGGCGCGGCTCGTCGGATCGCCACGCCAACGGCGAGATGGCAAAAATGGCGCGCTGGGTGATGGAGGAAACTGACCACGAGCTGGTTGATGTGGCTTTCACCGGCATCACCTACCCGCGCCTGGAAAAAGCCGTGCAGCGCCAAAGCCTGCTGGGCATGACGCAAATCGTCGTCCTGCCTTACTACCTGTTCAACGGCACGCTGGTGACGCGCATAGCGCGCCAGGTGGAAAACCTCAAAGCCCAGTACCCGACGATTCGTTTCACCTCGACCACCTATTTCGGCTTTGAGCGCGAGATTTTCGAGGTGCTGGAGCAGCGCGTCGGCGACGTGAAACGCGGCGCGCCCACTGCCTTGATGGCCTGCGACGGCTGCAAGTTCCGCGACTTTGCGGTGGAACACGGCCAGGGCGGCCACCACCACGACGACGCCGTGCCGCACAGCCATGAGCACGAGCATGACCACGCGCACGCCGATTCGCACGCACACGGCCACGAGCAAGGCCAAACTCAAGCGCACACGCACGACTATGCCCATCCACACGATGACCACGCGCATCCGCACGTCCACGCCCACACCGGAGTCCCGTCATGACTGATGCCACCAGCGCCGCCAATGTCGTCACCGAGCAGCTGACCGCCGCCGGGCGCGCCATTGAGCACGACTCGTTTGCCGTGATTGACCGCGAAGTCAGCGCCCACGCCTACACGCCCGAGCAGTGGCCTGTCGTGCGCCGCATGATCCACGCCAACGCCGATTTCGATTTCAACGGCCTGACCGACTTTCACCCCGGCGCCGTGGCCGATGGCGTCAAGGCCATCCTGTCACGCGCCAGCCGCGTCGTGGCCGATGTCGAAATGATCTGCGTCGGCCTGTCCGCGCCGCGCCTGGCGCACTTTGGCATGAGTACGCACCAGTTCATCAGCGACGCCGACGTGATTGAAACCGCCAAAGCCGAGGGTACAACCCGCGCCGTGCAGGCGATGCGAAAAGCGCACCGGCTGGGCCTGATAGACGGCGCCATCGTCGGCATCGGCAACGCGCCGACGGCGCTGATTGAAATCGTGCGGCTGATTCACGAAGAAAACGCGCGCCCGGCGCTGGTCGTTGGCATGCCGGTCGGCTTTGTTTCGGCAGCCGAATCCAAGGACTTGATGGCGCTGGAAACGGCTGTGCCCTGGGTGGTGATTCGCGGGCGCAAGGGCGGCTCGACGCTGGTCGTGGCGGCGATTCACGCGCTGCTCGGGCTGGCCGAAGCGCAGGAACTGGCCCAGCCATCGGCGCAAAAACTGGCCCCGGAATTCGCCAAGGAACCGGCTCAGGAACCGGCAAAAAAGGCCAGCGCCTGATGGCCTCCCGCGCATGATGAACAAGGACGACGCACCACGCGGCACGCGCACCGGCTTCACCACCGGCGCGTGTTCGGCGGCGGCGGCGCGGGCGGCTGTCATCGGGCTGGTCACGGGCCGCGTGCCCGATAGCGTCGAATGCCTGCTGCCCAACGGTGACCTCGTCACGTTTGCCGTGCAGGACGGCGCCACCGACGGCCACAGCGCGCACGCCGTCGTCATCAAGGACGCAGGCGACGACCCCGATTGCACCGACAAAGCGCGCCTGACCGCCGATGTGTCGCTGCTCCCCGACCAGCCCGGCCAGGTGCTGCTGACCGGCGGCGCGGGCGTGGGCATTGTCACCATGCCCGGTCTGGGTTTGACGGTCGGGCTGTCCGCCATCAACCCGGTGCCCCGGCGCAATATCGAGGCCAATGTGCGCGCTGTCGGTGCGCCGCTGCTCGACGACGCCGGGTTTGCCGTGGTGATTTCCGTGCCGCAGGGCGAGCTGATGGCGAAAAAAACCACCAACGCCCGGCTCGGCATTCTGGGCGGCATTTCGATTCTGGGCACCACCGGCATCGTCAAGCCCTATTCGACCGCCGCCTACCGCGCCAGCGTGGTCCAGGGCGTGCAGGTGGCGGGCACATTGCCGCACGGCATCGTCGTGCTGACGACCGGCGGGCGCACGGAAAAATTCGTCATGGACGAGCTGCCGCAGCTGCCCGAAGCCGCTTTTGTGCAGATGGGCGACTTCCTGCGCTACGCGATGAGCGCAGCCATCAAGGCCGGCTTGAGGCAGGTGGTGATTGGCGGCATGGTCGGCAAGCTGACCAAAATTGCCCAGGGCGAGACCATCACCCACGCGGGCCGCGCCGATGTGAACACCGGCTTGCTGGCCGATCTGGCCGCCGAACTGGGCGCGCCGCTTGACGTGTGCGACGCCATCCGCAACGCCAAAACCGCCCGTTATGCGGGCGAGCGCATGGACGAGCTGGGCCTGGGAACGGCCTTTCACACCGCGCTGGCCCGGCGCGTGATTCAAACGCTGCGCGAGCGCTATCCCGATCAATTTGAACTGAAAGTGCTGGTCTGCGACTTTGATGGCCGCAAGATCGCGGAGGCTTCTTCTTCATGAATTCCATTCAAAAATGCCGCGTCATTGGCGTGCTCGACGACGGCGCGGCCAGCCTGGGCCGCAGCGCGCTGGCGCATCTGGCGCTGGCCGATCTGGTCATTGGCGGGGCGCGCACGCTGCAACTGCTGGCCGACCATATCGCCCCCGGCGCTCAGCAGCGCGACCTGACCGGCGCGATGGCGCAGGTGGCCGAGTGGATTCGCGCCGCGCAGGCTGACGGCCAGCGCGTCGTCGTGCTGGCCACCGGCGACCCGCTGTGCCACGGCATTGCCGCCTATCTGGCCTCGCGCCTGTGCATTGAGGCGATTGAAGTCATTCCGAATGTCTCGACGCTGCAGCTGGCCTGCGCCCGGCTGTGCCTGCCGTGGCAGGAGATGAAATTTTCCTCCGTCCACAGCAAGGACGCGGGCGACTGGGTGGCGGGCAGCGGCCCCGAACACGGCCTGTACGCGCTGCTGCGCGACATCCGCCAGCACGACCGGCTGGCGGTGTTGACCAGCCCGGCCAACTCGCCGGATCGCATCGCCCGCATGCTGCTGGCCGAAGGGCTGGCCGACGATTTCGAGATGGCCGTGGCCGAGCGCCTGTGCCAGCCCGAAGAGCGCATCGTCAGCGGTTTTAATATCCGAGCCGCCGCGCAGATGCCGTTTGCCGAGCTCAACGTCGTGCTGCTGTGGCGCACCGCGCTGCGCAGGCAGCCGGTGCTGTTTGGCCTGCCCGACGCCAGCTTTGCCCAGCGCCAGCCGGAAAAAGGCTTGATCACCAAAAACGAGGTCCGCGCCGTCTCGCTGGCGCGGCTGCAGCTGCGCGCCGACAGCGTCGTCTGGGACATTGGCGCCGGTTCCGGCTCGGTCGGACTGGAAGCGGCGCGCCTGTGCCGCCTGGGCCATGTCTACGCCATCGAAAAAAATGCGGACGACTGCGCCAACGTGCAGCAAAACCGCCTAGCAATGGGCATCAGCAACCACACGCTGGCCCACGGCAAAGCACCCGACGGCCTGCAAGACTGGCCCGAGCCTGACGCCGTGTTCGTCGGCGGCTCCGGCGGCGAGCTGGCCGGGATGATTGCGCTGATCGTGCAGCGCCTCAAGCCCGAAGGCTGTCTGGTGATGAACTTTGTCACGCTGGAAAACCTCAACCTGGCGATTGAAACCCTGAAATCGCTGGGCGTGGCCTGGGACGTGCTGCAGCTGCAGGCCGCCCGCAGCAAACCCATCTTGCACATGAACCGCATGGCCGCCGAAAACCCGGTCTGGATTGTCTGCGCGCAAAAAATTACGGGGAAAACCGATGACTGATTTACTTGCTCCTGCGCCGCCCGCTGGCCGCCTGTTTGGCGTGTCGCTTGGCCCCGGCGACCCTGGCCTCATCACGCGCCGCGCCTGGGAGCTGCTTGAGCGCCCCGATGCCGTCTGGACTTACCCTGTGCGCAGCCTGCGCCGCGAAAGCTATGCGCTCGACATCGCGCTGCGCGCCGGGCTGACGCTGCCCGCGCAGCACGAGGCGCTGCTGTTTCCCATGACGCATGACGCCGAAAAGCTGGCGCGCCACTGGCTCAAGGCGGCGCAAACCGTGCAGGCACTGCTGGCCACCGGGCAGGACGTGCTGTTTCTGGTCGAAGGCGACGCCTCCACCTACGCCAGCTTTTGCTACCTGGCCCGCGTGCTGCGCGAGCTCGATGAAACCGCGCAGATCGAGATCGTCGCGGGCGTCAATTCTTTCAACGCCGCCTGCGCCCGGCTGCAAATTCCGCTGTCCGAGCAGGACGACACGATTGCCATCGTGCCCGCCGCCTACGGCATTGCGGCCGTCGAAAAAATGCTGGAAGACTTCGACACCCTGGTGCTGATGAAAGTGAAACCGCTGCTGGACGACCTGATAGACCTGCTGGCGCGGCGCGGCCTGCTGGCGCACAGCCGCTTCATTGAAAAAGCCGGCTCGCCGGTCGAGCGCATCGTGCTGGACGTGGCGAGCCTGAAGGGCACCAAGGTCAATTACCTGTCGCTGCTGCTGGTGAAAAACCCGAACCGCGTGCGCGGCGAGATGATTCGCGGCTGCCGCAAGAAAACCAGCACCGAACTCGAAGAGGAAACCGCCGCATGAACGCTCCACTTTTGCCAGACGCCGCACCCGCCCCCGTGCGCGTCGCGCTGATTGCCATCACCAAACACGGCGCGCAGCAAACCGCCGCGCTGGCGCGCCTGCTGCCTGCTGCCAGCGTCTGCGTGGCTGACAAGTTCGCGCCGCTGATGGCGGATGTGAGCAACCCGGTGCGCGCCTACAGCGGGCCGTTCCGCGATGAGATCGGCGCGCTGTTTGCCGGGTTTGACCAGCTGGTGTTTTTCGTCTCGCTGGGCGCGGTGGTGCGGCTGATCGCGCCGCATCTGAAAACCAAGGACGAAGACCCCGGCGTCGTCGTCGTCGATGACGCGGGCCAGTTTGTCATTCCGGTGCTGTCCGGCCATGTGGGCGGCGCCAACGCGATGGCCGAGCAGATCGCCGCGCTTTTGAGTGGCACGGCGGTGCTGACCACGGCCTCCGATGTCGGCAAGACGATTCCCGTCGATATTCTGGGCCGCGAGCTGGGCTGGAAGGTCGAGGCGCCCAAGATCAACATCACCCGCGTCTCGGCCGCCGTGGTCAACGAAGAGCTGGTGGCCGTGGTGCAGCAGGCGGGCAGCCCGCACTGGTGGACCCGGCCGACGCCGCTGCCCGCCAGCATCCAGCGCTTCAGCCGGTTTGAAGACGTAGACCTGGAGAAATTCAAGGCTGTGCTCTGGATCACCGATGCCGAGGTCACGCCCGCGCACTGGGCGCAATTGCACGAGCGCCTGGTGGTGTACCGCCCGCCGCTGGGGCAGGGCGCGTGAGCGCGCCTGTGCCGCCCGTGCCACCTGTGGCGTCTTTACCGCCTGTGCCACTTTTGCCACAGCTGGCCGTCGGTCTGGGCTGCGACCGGGGCACGCCGCTGGCGACCGTGCTGCAGGCGCTGGACGCCGCGCTGGCCCAGGCCGGTCTGACGCGCGCGCAGGTGCGGGCGCTGGCCACGATTGAAGCCAAGCGCGACGAAGTGGCATTTATCGAGCTGGCGGCGCTGGGCGGCTGGCCACTGCAGTTTTTCAGCGCTGCTGAACTGGCCGCCGTGCCAGTTTTAAACCCCTCGGCCACGGTGCTGCGCTACATGGGCACGCCCTCGGTGTCCGAAGCGGCGGCGCTGCTGACCGCCCAGGCAGCGGCGCCCGCGCTGCTGGTCGAAAAATTCAAACACAAGGGCGTTGATGGCCGCAACGCCACCGTCTCCATCGCGCCTTTTTCTGTTCCTGTTCCCGTTCCCGTTGTTTTAACTTAACCCTAGGAGTCTTTATGAACGCATCCGCCATCCCCTCTACCCCCGTCGCACACAGCACGGTTTCCTCTTCGGTGCTGGTCCAGCTCGGCGCCGCGCTGGCGCTGGGCTTTGTCATGCTGTACGCCGTCGGCTTTAGCGAAGCGTCGGTCGCGCACAACGCGGCCCATGACGTGCGCCACGCCAGCGGCCGTCCCTGCCACTAAGCTGCAGCCACTGTAAGAAGAAAAAGCCAGACCATGCTGTTTCGACGTTTGTTTTTATGTGCCCTGTTTGCGGGTTTGCTGACGGGGTTGTTTGACAGCGTCGTGCAGCGCTGGCAGGTGGTGCCGCTGATTTTGGCGGCCGAAGTTTTTGAGGACGCGGGCAACGCCCCGGCGTCCGCACCCGTTGCCGCGCCTGTTGCCGTTCCGGCGCAGGCGACCACTACCCATGTGCATGCCGACGGCGCGCGGCATGTCCACAAGGCGGCGCTGCCCGCCGTAGCGCCAGCACCCGCCGTGGCTGCGCCTGCCAGCACCGACGCGCATGCCGAAGGCGCCGCCCATTCCCATGACAAATCGGCCTGGGAGCCTGAAAACGGCCTGGAGCGCACCGCTTACACCGTGCTGGCCAATGTGCTCAACGCCGTTGGCCTGGCGCTGCTGCTGATGCCTTTGCTGGCGCTGT
The DNA here is from genome assembly GCA_026400075.1 of Polaromonas sp. Lineage (GTDB taxonomy): Bacteria > Pseudomonadota > Gammaproteobacteria > Burkholderiales > Burkholderiaceae_C > Polaromonas. Next base: position 217 of record JAPLPS010000365.1, on the reverse strand, counting down.
GGAACCGCCAGCGGGCGGGCCAGCCGCTGGCATTGAACCAGGGCTATGGCGCCATCGTGCGCTATGGCCTGCTGTGGGGCGCAGCGGGCTGGATCTGCCTGTTCGCCCTGCCCTCGCTGGGCCAGCCGCCTGAGCTGCCGGGCATGCAGGCGGCCGACTTGCAGGCGCGCCAGATCTGGTGGAGCCTCACCGTCGCCTGCGGCGCGGGCGGGCTGGG
>JAPLPS010000078.1 GCA_026400075.1 Polaromonas sp. | reverse complement strand
GCGGCAGCTGGCGGCGGCGGGCGCGTCGCTCGGGCTGGAAGCGTTCTCGCACCCGGCGATCTGGTGGTGCATCGCCGCCATTCCGCTGATTGGCGCGCTCAATCTGAGCGTCAGTTTTTACTGCGCCTTTCGCCTGGCGCTGCAGGCGCACAACGTCAGCCGGATAGACCGCGCGCGCATCCGCTCGGCGATTCTGGCGCGCTGGCGCAGCCATCCGTGGAGCTTTTTCGTTCCCGGATAAGGCGCCGCTGCAGTTTTTCCCTGCGCCGCTGCGGCTTTATCCCGCGCAGCCGCTGCTGCCAATGGAACGCTGCCGCGCCTGCAGCTCACTCCAGTTGCCGCGTGCCCCGGCAGCCGCCCTGCGCATAGCGGCTGCAGCCCCAGAACTGCCGGCCCGCCGTCGCGCCTTGGCGGGCCTGGCGCAGCAACATGACCGCGCCGCACTGCGGGCAGGCGGGCGGATGCGCCGACCCGGCGTGAGCCGTCAGCGTGACGCCCGTCACGCCCGCCTGGGTGCGGATGCCGCGCTGCAGCGCCCGCCCGTCGATCAGCCCGAGCAGCGCCAGCCCGTCGGCAAACGCGCAGGCATCTTCGGTAAAGCTGCCCGAGGTGACGACAAAGCCGCCGTCCACGCCCTGCGCAGCCATCACGCCGTACAGCTCGCGCACCGGCTGCACACCGACGCGCAGCACTTTCCAGTGCTTGCACTGCACCAGGTAGCGTTTGGCGCCTTTTTTCAAAAACACATCAATGCCGCCATCGGCACCGCCGCCACCGTTGTCAATCACGCTGTAGCCTTCGCGGCGGAAATATTCGCCCACCAACACTTCAAACTCCTGCCAGCTCATGCGTGCCACACCATCGGCCCGATAAGCCGCCGCATGCAGCCGGGTGGCCCGGCGGCGCCTGAAGGCCGACACCGCCGCACCCAGCAGAAAAACAAACGGCAGCAGGTACTGCCCGACCATCGCCAGCACTCTCCACAGCGAAGAAGCGACAAAACTGCCGACATGCCCCGGCTGCACCGCTGTAGGCAAGGGACTGACGGCGACAAGATGAAGCACGGCGTAGCTGACCAACGCCAGCAGCACGCCCACCCACCAGGGAAAGCGCGCCGTGATGTCGATCAAATCGCTCAACAAGTCTGATTTATTGCGCCGGGCCATACTTACTTTTGGTTTTTTGAAAAATCACTTCTCGACAGCAGACAGCCAGTGCCCGGCAAGCTGTCACGCGCTGACTTGAATTCAGTGTCAATGCTTTGGGCACTGGACTGCAGCGCGGAGAAAAATTGAACGAGTGCATGGCTGGTTTAGTCCTTGACAGCTGCGGCCAAGTCTATTTTTTCGGCGACAGGCTTCAGTCTGAAACTGCGACCACCCGACTCAATACCCCTGAACATTCCAATCAAATCACCCGCACGAGACCTTTTGATTTGATCAGGGGAATTGACATTTTTAGCAATTGCATCCAAAGCTTGATAACAACCACGCCTGCGCTCCGTATTGGCATCACCGAGCAGCAAATAGGCTTCAATCATTAAACCGTATCTATTTGCCACAAACTCTGCGCCACCCGGTCGTGTCGCCAAAAACGTCATGGCATCTTCTGACGATGCAGTTCCACGGCACAGTGAAGAGAACAGCTCCATATTTTTCAGCCTCAACACCACCAGAAAAGCCACGATGACAGAGTCCAGATAATGATTGTTTTGCGTTTGATCCATCACCACAGCGATGCGCGTGATGCACCGCTCTCTGGCACGCAGTGACAGTTCGAAAATATCGGCCAGCGCAGTGAAAGCCTCGACGAGATTTTCCCTGTCGTAACGAGTTTCAGACCCAGTTCTTCCTGCAAACACCGAATCCAGCTCATACCGAGCAAACAAGGCTTCCGTGAACTTTTTGGTTTGCACCACAGGGATTCCGTACTCCAGATCAATGAAGCGCCGAAGGTACTCAGGCGCATTGATGCGCTCGCCATACACGGCAGCCGTGCTGGCTTCAAGCTGGGCTTTGTCAATCGACAACACAAACACGATGTTCGGCACATCGAACAGGTGCTTGATACGCTCCAGCATCTCGATGGCAAAGGTCGGGCGGCAGCGATCCAACTCGTCGATAAAGAAAACCAGCGTTTCTTTTTTACCAGCCGCTTTCAGTTGTTTGACCGCCTCGCCAACCTCTTGGCGAAACTTTTCAAGCGACTTCTTTTCCTTCTGAAAAGCATCGACCGCATCGCTGGCCAATCCGCCTGAGATCTCGGCAGCAACCGCCTCCATGTCTCTTTCAAGATCGAGGCTGCCGAGCGTAGCCGCCTTGGCAACGGCAATCGCACCCCGCTTGGCGACCGCAGTGGTAATTTTTCGGGCCATCTTCAAGTGATTGCGAAACGCCGATTCTGCAGCGCCGTCCAAAAGCTTGATTTCATCAATCGCCGACACCAGCGCCACCAGCGGGTCTGTCACATAGTCCACCTGCCAGGCGTTGAAATACACGCACTGGAAACCCTGCTGCACAAGATGGGCCTGCAGCATCCTGACGAGCGTGGTTTTTCCGGTGCCCCAAGGCGAATCCAGCGCCAGAACAAATGGCCCTTCAAAGCGGCCAATCAACCCGGAAAGAAATTTGACCAGAGGCTCACGCGCCAGTGCATCGTTCTTGAAGGGATCTTCGGCTGAAATTTCCAGCTCTTGCACGCGGTATTTCATAGTCTGTGGTTTTGTAATGAAGGAATTAGAGAATGCGGATGGCGCGGCACTTTCCCCCGCCAAGGTTGAGTTCAAGAGCGAACTATAGTGCTGACTCATGCGTTCCTCCTTTTCCAATCCCCTGCCCGATCTGCCCAGCGGCCTGCAAGTCCTGGAGCGCGGCTGGCTCTCGGCGAACAGCATCGTCTTCACCGGCGACGGCGGCGACGGCCCCAGCGCCGTCATCGACAGCGGCTACGGCACCCACGCCGCGCAAACCGTCGCGCTGGTGCAGGCGGCGCTCGGCGGGCAGGCGCTGGAGCGGCTCTTTAACACGCATTTGCACAGCGACCACTGCGGCGGCAACGCGGCGCTGCAGGCGCACTACCCGGCGCTGCACACCGCCATTCCGCCCGGCCAGGCGCCGCAGGTGGCGCGCTGGGACAGGCTGGCGCTGGGTTTTGAAACCACCGGCCAGCACTGCCAGCCCTTCAAATTCGACAGCACGCTGCAGCCCGGCAGCGCCCTGCGTCTGGGCGGCGCCGACTGGCAAATTCACGCCGCGCCCGGCCACGACCCGCATGCAGTGATCTTCTTCGAGCCCGCCAGCCGCACGCTGATTTCGGGCGACGCGCTGTGGGAAAACGGCTTTGGTGTGGTCTTTCCCGAGCTCGACGGCGCGGACGCCTTTGGCGAAGTCGCCGCCACGCTCGATTTGATTGAGCAGTTAGACCCCGCCGTCGTGATTCCCGGCCACGGCCCGGTGTTTGCGCTGCGCCCGGACGTGCTGCTCAAAGCGCGCCAGCGACTGGACGCCTTTGTCAGCGACCCGCTGCGCCATGCGCGCCACGCCGTCAAAGTCCTGCTCAAGTTCAAGCTGCTCGAAGTGCAGCGCCAGCCGCTGGCAGAGTTCACGCAGTGGGTCAGCGCTACGCCCTATTTCGAGCTGATCCGGCAACGCTTTTTTGCCGAGATGCCGCTGGCGCTCTGGATCAGCCAGCTGTGTACCGAGCTGGTCGGCGCGGGCCTCGCCCGGCAAGACGGCGCCGACATTGTCAACGCCTGAGCGCCAGCACCACCCCCAAGAAGACCGGTGAAGACTTGTAACATCCACACAGTCCTTCACCCCTGAACTCTTCTGATTGGAAATGCCCGTGAAACCTTGGAAATTGATACTGGTCACGCTGGGATTCGCTTCGACTTTGACGGCCTGCGGTGGCGGTGGCGACAGCAATCAAGCCGCCTCGACGCCCGCCTCGACAAGCACGCCTGCAAGCACAACTTCCGGGACAACTTCCGGGACAACTTCCGGGACAAGCACCGGCCCGAGCGCAGATGAAATCGTCGCGGCGCACAACAGCTGGCGCAGCGCCGTCGGCGTGCCTGCCTTAGCCTACTCGGACACGCTGGCCGCGTCGGCCCAAGCCTGGGCGGACAATCTCAAAACCACGAAAAACTGCGCCATGACCCACAGTGGCGGCCCCACCGGCGAGAACCTGTACTGGGCTGGCGCCTGGTCGAACGGCCCGGCCCAAACCATCACCCCCAAGCAGGTCGTCGATACCTGGGGCAGCGAAAAAGCCAACTACGACTACGCCAGCAACAGCTGCGCGGCGGGCAAATCATGCGGCCATTACACGCAGGTGGTCTGGAAAAACACCACCAGCGTCGGCTGCGGCATGGCCATTTGCGACAGCCCGAAAAATCAGGTGTGGGTCTGCCAATACCTGGCTGCGGGCAATTACACCGGGCAAAAACCGTATTGAGTTATCACTCGGCGCCCGCCGTCAGCGCCCCCAGCGCCGCCACGCCAACGGGCGACTCGGCCAGCCACGGCAGCACAAACGTGCGCTGCGCCAGCCCGCTGGCAATGCGCGCCATCTGCCGCTGCTCGCCCGCCAGCCGCGCCTGCAGCAGCGGATCAGTGGTGCCGGTGGCGGCGATGCTTTTGTTGATGACCCAGGCCCAGGGCTCGATCTTGGCGCGGCGCAAATCATCCTGCAGCGCGGCGGCCTGACTGACCGGCGTGACTTCAGGCAGCGTGACCAGAATGACGTGGGTGATGCTGGCGTCCTGCAAGCGCATCAGCGGCGTGATGATGTGCGCCACGCTGCCACTTTTGCCGCTGTCGTACTGCTGCAGCATCTGCCGGTGATAGGCGCCCGTCGCATCCATCAGCAGCAGCGAGTGGCCGGTCGGCGCCGTGTCCAGCACGACAAACGCGCTGCGCGCCTCGTTGACGACGCGGCTGAAGGCGTGAAACACCGCCACTTCCTCGGTGCAGGGCGACTGCAAATCTTCCAGCAGCAACGCCCGGCCCGGCGCGTCCAGCGCCTTGCCGCGCGTGGCCATGATTTTGGCGATGTAGGCCTCGGTCTCGGCATGCGGGTCGATGCGGCCGACTTTCAGATTCGGCAGGCTGCCGTCCAGCGTGGCCGCGACATGGGCGGCCGGGTCGGTCGTCGTCAAATGCACGCTGTGGCCGCGCTGCACCAGGCCGACGGCCAGCGCGCTGGCAATCGCCGTCTTGCCGACGCCGCCCTTGCCCATCACCATGATCAGGCCGTGGCCCAGCGCCGCCAGTTCGTCAGCCAGACGGCTCAGCGGCTCGGCGGGCAGGTCGGCCGGGGCGCTGGCGTCAGCGGGCGCGGCGGACGCCAACGCCCCGCCGCCCAGCAGGGCACGCAGCGCGCTCAGGCCGATCGTGTCAAAAGCGCGCAGCGGCACTTCATCACGCGGCAGCGCGGCCAGCGCGTCCGGCATTTGCGCCATCGCCTGAACGCCCAGCGCCTCAATCGCGCAGGCGGTCGGGTCGTCGGCGCGGCTGGCGTGGAATACGCCGTTGATGACCAGCCGCTGGTTGCTCAAACCGAGCGTGCGCAGTTCCTCAGCGGTGCGTCCGGCTTCGCGCATGGGGCGCGGGTCGGGCCGGGTGACGAGCACAACGGTGGTCAGCGCCGCGTCGCTGAGCGCGGCCAGCGCGGCGTTAAAGCGCGCTTCCTGCATTTTCAAGCCCGAATGCGGGCCGAGGCAGGACGCACCCCGGTCGTTGTCGGCCAGAAAACCGCTCCACGCCTTGGGCAGGCTGAGCAGGCGCAGCGTGTGGCCGGTCGGCGCGGTGTCGAAAATGACATGGTCCCAGTCCGCGCCGCCCGCCGCCGGACTGGCCTCGCCCGCCAGCAGCGCGGCGAATTCGTCGAAGGCGGCGATTTCGGTGGTGCAGGCGCCCGACAGCTGCTCGCGCACCGTGGCGCGTTCGGCGTCGCTGGCGCCCGCTTCGAGCTGGGCCAGCACGCGCAGCCGGTAGGCTTCGGCGGCGGCGTCCGGGTCGATGTTAAGCACGCTCAAGCCCGGCACGCCCGGCACTGGAACCGGCTGGTTGCGCAGCGGCACGCCGAGCATTTCATCGAGATTGGAAGCCGCGTCGGTGCTAACCAGCAGCACGCGCTGGCCCGCGTCAGCCAGCGCGATGGCGGAGGCGGTGGACAGCGAGGTCTTGCCGACGCCGCCCTTGCCGGTGAAGAACAAAAAGCGCGTCGGCGCCGACAAAAAACCGGGGAGTGAGGGGCTGGAGGTGTTCATCCCCACAGCATGGCAGAGCGCGCACCGCAGCGCCTTGTGGCGGGTCAAATTTTCAGGCGACGCAGCGCCAGCCGGGCACGGCGCCAGCAGCTGGCAAAGCGCTCAGCGAAGTGCATTCGCCGTATCCACTAAACAATCTTGAGTGTTATGCACCCACACTCCCAGCTCGCCGACATAATAAGTATGATTGTCTTCAACTTCCA
>JAPLPS010000316.1 GCA_026400075.1 Polaromonas sp. | reverse complement strand
TGTCCACGGTGGACAGCGGCAACCTGGCCGGCCTGCTGCTGGCCGTGGCCCAGGCCTGCATCGCGCTGGCGCAAGGCGGCGCCGATGGCCCCATCGCCCAGGCCGCGCTGCAGCGTTTGGCCGGGCGCTGCCAGGCGCTGTACGCGGTGATGGATTTCCGCTGCCTGTACGACGCCAAGCGGCGCCTGTTTCATATCGGCCTGCGCGTCGAGGACATGGCGCTGGATGTCAGCTACTACGACCTGCTCGCCTCCGAGTCGCGCCTGACCAGCTTTCTGGCCATCGCCAAGGGCGACGTGCCGCGCCGCCACTGGAGCGCGCTGGGCCGCCCTTTTCTGTCGATTGACGGGGCGCCGGGGCTCAAATCCTGGTCCGGCTCGATGTTTGAATACCTGATGCCCTCGCTGCTGATGCACGAGCCGGAAAACGGCCTGCTGCACACCGCTGCGCGCACGGCGGTGGCCGCGCACCGGGCGTTCGGCCTGCAGCAGCGCCTGCCCTGGGGCGTGTCCGAGTCGGCCTATTTTGCGCAAGACCATTCGCTGGCCTACCAGTATTCGCCGTTTGGCGTGCCCTGCCTGTCGCTGCGGCGCACGCCCCCGGCTGACCGGGTGGTGGCGCCCTATGCGACCTTTCTGGCCAGCCTGTTCGAGCCGCGCGCGGCCGTGGCCAACCTCAAGCGCCTGGAGCGCCTGGGCGCACGCGGCGAGCTGGGCATGTTCGAGGCGCTGGACTTCACCGTCTCGCGCCAGCCGGAAAAACAGGCCTTCAGCACCGTGCAGGCCTTCATGGCGCACCACCAGGGCATGGCACTGGCCGCGCTGTGCAACGTGCTGCGCGCCGATGCGCCCCGGCGCTGGTTTTGCGCCGAGCCGCAGGTGGCCGCGCATGAAGCGCTGCTGCACGAGCGCACCCCGCGCCAGATCGTCAAAAGCGCCAACCCACGCCTGCCCACCGAACCGGACAGCCAGCGCAGCGCGCCGGTGTTCCAGTCGCGCGAGGTCGATCCGCTCAGCACCGCCAGCCAGCCCACGCACCTGCTGTCCAACGGGCGCTACAGCGTGGCGCTGCGCGCCAACGGCGCGGGCGTGAGCCGCTGGCAGGGCAACCATGTCAGCCGCTGGCGCGACGACCTGCTGCGCGACAGCTATGGCAGCTTTTTCTACCTGCGCCGCACTAACGAAAACGCCGTCGTCTCGCTGACCGCCCAGCCTGCGCCGGGGCTGCTGTGGCGCTACCAGGCGCGCTTCATGGCCGACCGGGTGCAGTTCGAGGCCCAGGGCGAGGGCCTGAGCGCCAGCATCACCGTGCTGGTCAGCCCCGAAGACGACACCGAACTGCGCACCGTGCTGCTGCACAACACCAGCCGCACCGAGCAGACGCTGACGCTGGTGTCCTGCTTTGAAGCCGTGCTCGCCGACCCGCGCGCCGACCAGGCCCACCCGGCGTTTTCCAATCTGTTCATCCAGACGCGCTGGGAGCCGCAGTGGCGCGCCCTGATGCTGACGCGCCGCCCGCGCCTGCAGGGCGACCCGCCGATGGCGGTGGCGCATTTTCTGGCCGAGGCCGATGCCGACCTGCTGGCCGTGGACTGCACGGCCGACCGGCGAGTCTTCGCCGGGCGCCAGCAGCCCGCACACCAGCCCGCGCTGCGCGCCCAGCCGATGGATGCCGCCGGTCAACCGATCAACGGCCTCGATCCGGTCGCCAGCCTGCGCGTGACGCTGCGCCTGGCGCCCGGCGCCGTGGCCCGGCTGAGCTTTGCCACCACGGCGGCGCCGACCGCCGAAGAGCTGGCCGGGCGCATCGACAAATACCTGCAGCCGATGCACATCGAGCGCGCCA
>JAPLPS010000320.1 GCA_026400075.1 Polaromonas sp. | reverse complement strand
CGAAGGCTGGTATTTGAAGCACATGGAAAGCTTCGAGGGCGTCAAGCCACCCTACATCAGCGTCGATGTCGAGGAGGTCAACTGGATGCTTTACGTCGTGCATCTGGGCAAGCGCTTCACGCTCAGCGCCAGGGCGCAGATGATTGACGACCTGGCCTCCAGCGGCATCGAAACCGCCGCTTACAGCCACCCGCTGCACCAGCAGTTTTATTACATGAACACTGGCGGGGCCATCGGCCATCAGCGCGGCCTGCTGCGCGACACCGACCGCATCGGCGACCGCGCCTTAGCGCTGCCGCTGCACACCCAGCTCGACGAAACCCAGGTCCAGTACATCATCACCACGCTCAAGGACACCGCGACCAATGTCGGTGCCGGCGCAGCCATTTACCTCTGAGGAACTCACCATGAATGCCTTGATCCGCGATATTGCCCAGCAGCTCGACACCGGCAGCGTCATTCCCTACCTCGGGCCTGAAATGCTCTCGCTGTGCAGCGACCTCAAGGTGCCCGCCACCCCGCTGGCACTGGCCGAAATGATGACTTCCAAAGTTAGCGTGCCGCACAAAATCCGCAAGCGCCTGACCCAGGCCGCGCAGTTCATCGAAAATTTCAAGCACCGCAAATCGGTGGTGCATTTGATGAACGAAGCCTTTGCCAGCTCGCCCGCGCCGTCGGCGCTGCACCTGGCGCTGGCGGGCAGCGGCGCCGGTCTGTGGGTCGATACCTGGTACGACGACACGATGGCCGCCGCGCTGGCCCAGACCCAAAAAGCCGACTGGGCGCAGGTGCAGGGCCTGTCGCAGTCCGAGCATTTCGGCAACTGGACGGGCGCTTACGCCGCTGACGGCGCGGCGCTGCCCGCGCTGCCCGCCGACACGGCCCGCCTGCTGTACAAGCCGATGGGCAGCCACAGCCCGGCCGGCAACTTCCTGGTCTCCGACAGCGATTACGTTGAAGTGCTGACCGAGATCGACATTCAGACCCCCATTCCCGCTGCCGTGCAGGCCTGGCGCAGCGGGCGCAATTTCCTGTTTGTCGGCTGCCGCTTTGACGACCAGCTGACGCGCTGCTTTGCGCGCCAGATCATGAAACGCTCGTCCGACAAGCACTGGGCCGTGCTGCCCAACGAGCCGACGCGCATGGAAGCGCGCTTCCTCGAAGAGCAGAACATCACCCGCATCGCGATGCCGCTGGCCGAGTTTGCCGACCAGCTGGTGGCCGCGCTGCAGCCCGCGCTGGCCGCCTGAAGACTTTTTTGACCGATCTCCCTGTCCCTTTGTTAACTCACTTTAAAAGCATCATGACGACACTCACAGTCCTTCCCTCCGGCAAAACCTATGACATCGCCGCTGGCACCAGCCTGCTCAAAGCGCTGCAGTCCGTCGGCGAGCCTATCCTGACCAAATGCGGCGGCGAAGCCAAATGCGAAAAATGCCACATCTTTGTGACTGCGGGCCGCAAGACCCTGTCCAAGATCAAGCCCGCAGAAAATGAAAAGCTCGACGGCATGGTCGGCATCAGCTCCAACTCGCGTCTGGCCTGCCAGGCGCTGCTGGGCGAAGAGCCGGTCACCGTGGAACTGATCGCCGCCTGAGGCCGCATCATGGCTGAACCAGTGCCCCTCCCGGTCGCCCGGATGTTTGATGTCGCTATTGTTGGCGCCGGGCTGTGCGGCCTGGCGCTGGCGCGCCAACTGACGGCGCGCGGCCTGGAGGTGGTGCTGCTCGAAGCGCGCGAACGCCTGGGCGGACGCATGCACACCCGGCACTGCGCAGCCACCGGCCAGTCTATTGACCTTGGCCCCACCTGGTTCTGGACTGAGACTGAGCCGCGCATCACGGCGCTGCTTGGTGAACTCGGCCTGGCCAGTCAGCCACAAGCTGATTTTGGTGATGCGCTTTGGCTGACCGACCCGAACCAGCCGCCCGAACGCCGCATTCACGCGGGCGGCGTTCATGTTGGCGCGCGCCGCATTGAAGGCGGCGCGGGCAGGCTGGCCCAAGCCCTGGCGGATGATTTGCCGCCCGGCACCGTGCGCCTGGGCGTGGCGCTGCATGCGCTGCGCGACCGGGGCGCTTTTATAGAATTGCTGCCAGCCGCCGGACACGCCATCAGGGCGCGTCAGGCGGTGCTGGCATTGCCGCCGCGCCTGGTCGGCGAGCGGCTCGAATTTGACCCGCCGCTGCCGGTCGCCGTGCAGGATGCGCTGGCCGCCGCCCCGACCTGGATGGCCGCGCAGGCCAAGGCGGTGACGACGTTTGCCACGCCGTTCTGGCGCGCCGCCGGTCACTCGGGCAACGCCTTTGTGCGCCATCCGCAGGCCGTGCTCGGCGAAGTGTTTGACGCCAGCGCGGGCGACGCAGGCGCGCTCGGCGGCTTTATCGCTTTGAGTCCGGCCCAGCGCGAGAATTTCAGACGCGGCTTACCGATTTTGATCGACAGCCAGCTGGCCCAGCTCTACGGCCCCGAGGCGCAGCACGGCCAGCAACACCTGCAGGACTGGGCCGAAGAAGCCTGGACCTGCAGCGCGCTGGACCGCTCCGGTCCGCCCGAGCCGCCGCAGGCCAACCCGCTGCTGCGCCAGCCGCAATGGGCGGGCCGCCTGTTTTTTGGCGGCAGCGAGACGGCGGCCCACGGCGCCGGGCACATGGAAGGCGCGCTTGAAGCCGCCGACCGCATCGCCCACGCGCTGTGTCGGCCGCAGCCAGCGGGCGCCGCCAGCGCGCCGACCGCTGCGCCGCATTCCGCGCCAGGTCTAGCGTCACATCCAGCGCTGCACCTGGCTGGCGCGGCTGATGGCCAGCGCGTCGAAGCCATCGGCGCTTTTGCCGCCAGCGTGCTGGCGCTGCGCGGCCTGGCCCCTGAGCGTTATCGGCTGCATCTGACCCGCTTACTGTCCAGCCAGCAATCCGAACAACTGACGCAGCGCGCGCTGCTGGCCACCGCCGACCAGATTTACAGCGAATCGCTGGCCCGGCTCGACCACCTGCTGCCCACGCTGGACGCGGCGCGCAGCGAAGTCGTCCACAGCCGCCACGCGCTGACCGCCGCGCTGCTCGCGCCGTTTGAGGGCTGGAACAAAGGCCTGCTGGACGCGGCACTCAGCTCTAACGGCACCTCCTGCGCGCTGTCCAACTTTGAACTCGAACACCACCCGGACGCCGACATGCTGCGCGCCATCACGCTGGATCTGGCCGCCGCCTGGCGCGAGTTTGCCTTTGAACTGAACACCCGGCTGCTGGCAGCCAGCGGCGTTGCCGTGAGCGTTTAAGCAATGGCCTCCATCATCACCACCGCCCTGCTCAATCTGATCGAGCAATCCGGCACCGCCGTCGCCACCGTGATCGAAGGGCTGGAAAAAAATGAACTGCTGCGCTCGCGCCTGACCCGCGCCGAGGTGCTGCGCCAGCTCAAGACGCTGGCGGGCAGCGCGTACCAGATCGACGCGGCCGGGCGCGCCGAGATGCCCGAGCTGGACTGGTCTGGCTGGGACGCGATGCGCGCCCACTTTGACGGCCCGCCCGGCCAGGCGCTGGACGACGCGCTGTGGTTTTCCTGCGAAGCGCTGGTGCCCGCGACGCTCTTGTGGCTGCGCGTCTATCAGCAACATCAGCCGGAACTGTTCCGGATGGGGTCTTGAGCGCGGTGCTGTCGGACGGCAGTCCTGCGCCCGGCGCGATGCCCGCTGGCCGTATGCCCGGCGTCACGCAGTTGCTGGCTGCTCCCCGCTTTGCCGCGCTGGGCGCGCCCTATGTTGTGCCGGTGCAGGCCCAGCCGCTGGCGCATGCGCAGCTGCTGTATTTCAATACCGCGCTGGCCGCTGACATCGGCCTGGCGCCGCAATGGTCGCGAACTGCGCAGGCACAGGCGCTACTGGCGGGCAACGCCGACTGGCCCGGCCAGCACGCCAGCGCCTCGGTCTATGCGGGTCATCAGTTTGGCGCTTGGGTCAGCCAGCTCGGCGATGGCCGGGTGCTGACGCTGGCCGAATGGTCAGCGCCCGACGCCAGCCCGGTGGAATTGCAATTAAAAGGCGCTGGCCCCACGCCCTACGCACGCGGCAGCGATGGCCGGGCCACGCTGCGCTCCTCGGTGCGCGAGCTGCTCGCCTGCGAGGCGCTACATGCGCTGGGCGTGCCGACGACCCGCGCGCTGTCGCTGGTGGCGTCGCGCCTGACCGTGCAGCGCGAGGAGCTGGAAACGGCGGCAGTGCTGAGCCGCACCGCGCCCTGCTTTGTCCGCTTTGGCCATTTTGAATTCCATGCGCACCACGGCACGCCCGCGCAGCTGGCGGAGCTGGCCGACCATGTCATCGAGCACCATTTTCCGTATTTAACCAGCCACCCGCAGCGCCACGCCGCCTGGCTGGCCGAAGTGATTGAATTGACCGCCGCGCTGTTCGCCCAGTGGCAGACGCTGGGTTTTTGCCACGGCGTGCTCAACACCGACAACCTGTCGGTGCTGGGACTGACGCTGGATTACGGCCCGTTCGGCTTCATGGAGCGCTTCCGTCCGCACCATGTCTGCAACGCTTCGGATACCGAGGGCCGCTACGCCTACAGCGCCCAGCCCGCCATCGGCCGCTGGAACTGCGAGCGTCTGCTGGGCGCCTGCGCCAGTCTGCTGTCGCCCCAGCCCGAAGCCGCAGCAGCAGCCGCCGTCGCCAGCCAAGCGCAGGCGCTGTTGGCGCGCTATGACGAGGTTTACCACCAGGAAGTGATGCGCCGCTGGCGCGCCAAGCTCGGCCTGCGCAGCGCGCAAGACGGCGACGCGGCGCTGATCAACCGCTGGCTGACGCTGCTGCAGCGCGCCAGGGCCGATTTCACGCTGAGCTTTCGCGGTCTGGCCGGGGCGCTGGAAGCCGATCCGGCCAATCCGGCTGAGTCAGCTGATTCGGCCGGGCCGCTGCTGGACTTTCCGCCCGGCGAGCAGGCCGCGCTGGCGCAATGGCTGGCCGACTGGCGCGCCCGTCTGGCCAGCGAAGGCTGCTCGCCCGCACAGCGCGCCGCCGCGATGCGCCGCGTCAACCCGCTGTATGTGCTGCGCAACCACCTGGCGCAGGCGGCGATTGAAGACGCCCAGCGCGGCTCCAGCGCCGAGCTTGAGCGGCTGCTGGCGGTGCTGGCCCGGCCGTTTGACGTGCAGCCGGGCGCCGGGCACTACGCCCAGCCGCCAGCGCCGGGGCAGGCCCAGCTGGAGATTGGCTGCTCGGCCTGAGCACAGGCCGCACCCAGGCGGGCACCAGCGTCTTGCGGGCGGCAAAAACCGGCGCCCAAGGAGGCGCCCGCCGCCGGTTTCAGGCCCGGCCGCCGCCCCCGCCGACGATCAGGTTGAACACCTCGCGCAGCAGCAACAACTCGCTCATCGCGCTGCCGCGCAGCATGCTCATCGGCTTGAACACGCCGCCCAGCGCCGCTATGGCCGGTTTCGGCGCATCCGGCGTGGTAAAGCGCAGCAGGTGAATCTGCACCGGGCCGTCTTCGGTCTGTGCCCAGTGCTGGAATTCGCTGACATAGACCAGCTCGTCGGCGTTGAAGCCGCAGCGCGCTACCACGGCCTGCATGACGGCGTCCGGCTCATGCCCGGCGCCGGGTTCGGCGGGCGGGTGCAGCGGCGCGGCGCCTTCGGGCAGGGCTTTGGGCCAGAGCAGGCTTTTGCTTTCCCAGAGTGGGAACAGCAGCGCGGTGCTGTAGCTGTCGAAATGCGTCAGGATCACGCGGTTGCGGGCCAGGATGTCGGGGGTGCTCATCTGAATTTCTCCGGGAAAGTGGGGACGGTTTGGGACGGGTTTTCAGGCTGGAAAAAAGCTGTGCGGGCGTGGCGGCGCACAGGACTACAGCACGACCTCAAAGCCCTCGAACTGCGGCGGGCCGAGGTACAGGCCGCGTTGCTGGCCCGCGCTGGCGTGGGCGGCGCGAAAGGATTCGGAGCGCGTCCAGTCCTGAAACGCGGCGGCGCTCGCCCAGGTCGAGTGCGAGACAAACACCGTGGCTTGCTCGTCGCTGGCACCTTGCAGCAAATAAAAAGTCTGAAAGCCCGGCACCCCGGCCAGGCGGCTGTCGCGCTGGCGCCAGACTTCGATGAATTCGGCCTCGCGGCCCGGTGCGATGCGAAAGCGGTTCATGGCGATGAACATAGAGCGTGTCCTTTTAAAAAGCGTTTCAACGGTAGCCTTCTTCGCGCAGCACGCGCTGCACCACGGGCCGGGCGCGCATCAACTGGTAATGCGCGGCGCAGCGCGGCGGCAGGCTGATGCCGGTTTTGTCGGCCCAGAACTCGACATAAAACAGCGCCGCATCGGCGATTGAAAAGTCTGCGCCGCAGGCGTAACCGGCGTCGGGCAGGCGCGTTTCAATCACGGCAAAAGCCTCGGCGACGATCTCGCGCCCGCGTGCGGCAATACCGTCCAGCCACGCGATGCGATCCGCCTCTGCCAGCCCGGCGGGCACGTAACGCTCGGTGGTGAAAATGCGCGTGTACCCTTGGCCGTGGACGGTGCCGACGACGTAGTCCATCAGCTCGATGGCCTGGGCGGCGAGCAGCAGGTCTTCGGGGAGCAGGCGCTTGCGCGGGTAGCGCCGGGCCAGCCAGTAGGCAATGGCCTGGAATTCCGTCAGGGCCTGGCCGTCGTCCAGCACCAGCGTCGGAATCGTGCCTTTGGGATTCAGCGCGAGGTACTCGGGGCGCCGGTGGTCGCCAGCGGGCATGTTCACGATGGTCACTTCAAATGGCAGGTCCAGCTCTTCGAGCAGGATGTGGATGCCGGTCGTGCAGGAGCCGGGCGTCATGTAGAACTTCAGGGTCATGCAGGGCTGCCAAGCAAGATATGTGACAGCGCCCTACACCAGCGCACCAGGCCAGCGCCAGCCGGGTTTTCCCGCAGTGGTGAAAGCTTGCATGAGACTTGCTAAAAGGCGTTAAACCAGGGCTGACGGGCCATGCCGGGCCGCCCGCCTGTGTCCTTTGTCGCAATGCCTGTGTCACCTTTGTCTGCTTATGCCCATGGTTTTCAATCAATTGCTGCATCTTGATGACCTGCACCGCTGGCGCGCCTGCGAGCGCCAGTTCTGGCTACACCGCCAGCCTAGCCGGGAGGCGGGCGCGCTGGCGTTTGTGCCCGGCGCCCAGGCGGACGCCGACGAGAGCGCCGAGGCGGCGGTGGTTCATGGCCCGGCCGTGCAGGCGGCCTTGCGCGCCTCATTTCCGGGCGCCACGACGATCAGCGCGCCGACGACGCCGCACGAATGGGTGGGCGCGGTGCGCCAGACGCTGGACTGCCTGGATTCAGACCAGGAGGTGGCCGAAGGCTGGGCCATTTTTGGCGCCTGCCTGACCAGCGACGACAAGGCGCAGGTGCGCATCGACGTGATGAGCCTGGGCGAACACGGCCTGCGCTTATTTAAAGTGCGCCACGCCACCGTCGGCGACGAGGCCGATGTCGATGCGATGGCGCTGTGGCTGCATGTGGCCTCGCGCTGCGGCCTGCGCGTGCAGAGCGTGGGCCTGCTGCTGGTCGATACCGATTTTATTTACCCCGGCCACAACTGCTATGCCGGGCTGTTCCGCGAGGTCGATCTGGCGCCGGTGCTGGGCTCGCGCCCGGTGGCCGCCTGGCTGTCGGCGATGCGCCGCGCCGAGCGCGGGCCGCAGCCTGCGGCCACTCCGGGGGCGCACTGCGGCCAAGGCGACCAAGGCGGCGAAAACGGTGGCAGCGGTGGCAGCGGCGGCAGCGGCCAAAGCAGCCAGCGTGGCGGCTGCAATTTCGCCGACGCTTGCCAGGCCTGCGCCAAACCGACGCCCGAGCCGTTGCCGGATCGGCTGGCCAGCTTGAACATTGTCGGGCGCGAGCTGGCCGCCGAGCTGCGCCAGGAAGGCCATCTGGATCTGCGCAGCGTGGCGCCGCAGGCGCTGAGCAATGCGCGCCACCGCCGCGCCGTGCGCGCCATCCAGCAGGACGCGCCGGTGCTGGAGCCCGCCGTGGCCGCGCTGTTCCGGGATTTGCCCTACCCGCGCTATAGCCTGCGCTTTGACACCATCGGCTTTGCCGTGCCGGTCTGGGCGGGCACCCGGCCTTACCAGACGCTGCCGTTTCAATGGACTTGCGACGTGCAAAGCGAGGCCGGTCACTGCGTGCAGCATGGCTTTTTAGCCGATGCCAAGGGCGACCCGCGCCGCGCTTTTGCCGTCACGCTGCTGCAGGTGCTGGGCAGCAGCGGGCCGGTGTTTGCCTGCAACGCCGGTTTTGAACGCAGCCGCATCCGCGAGCTGGCGCTGCAGTTTGACGATCTGGCGCCCGCGCTTGAAGACGTGCTGACGCGCATCGTCGATCTGTTCCAGATTGCCCGCGACTCGACAGCGTGCAGGCGGCCTCGGCGCAGGCGGCTTTTGCGCGCTCGCTGCAAACTGGCCTGAACCAGGCGACGCGCCAGCAGCTGCGCGCCGCGCTGCAAGCCCACGGCCAGCGCCAGACCGAAGTGCTGCGCCGCATGCTGGCGCTGTTTGAAGGCGTTGGCGCCACACACAGCCGCTGAACTTGTGATTCAGCGCTCGTCGAAGCTGATCACCACCCGCTCGCTGGTCGGGCGCGCCTGGCAGCTCAGCACAAAGCCCTGCTTCATTTCCCACGGCTCCAGCGAGTAGTTTTTGTCCATCGTCACCGTGCCTTCCATCACCTTGGCGCGGCAGGTGCAGCAGACGCCGCCCTTGCAGGAAAAAGGCAGATCGAGACCGGCGTTCAGCGCCACATCCAGAATGCGCTCGTCGGCGGCCATGCGGATCTCGTGGCGCTTGCCATCGACCACAATCGTGATGGCGGTCTGGCGGGCCGTGTGGATGACCGGCTTTTCGCCCGCCGAAGATGGGTTGGCCAGCGGCGCAGCAGCGGTAAAGCGCTCGGTATAGACGCGGCTGGCGGGCACGCCCGCTTCCAGCAGCGTCTTTTCGGTCGTGTCAATCATGCCCTCGGGGCCGCAGATGAACACCTCGTCCATGCTGGCCACCGGCAGGAAGGCCGCAATGATGTCGCGCACCTTGGCCGCGTCGATGCGCCCCTGCAGCAAGTCGGCTTCCTGCGCCTGGCTGGACAGGATGTGAATCAGCGTCAGGCGGCCCAGATAGCGGTCTTTCAGGTCTTGCAGCGCCTCGTTGAACATCACGCTGGCCATGCGGCGGTTGCCCAGCACCAGCGTGAATTTGGAATCGGGCTGCTCTTCCAGCGTGGTCGCTGCAATCGACAAAATCGGCGTGATGCCGGAACCGGCGGCAAAGCCGACGCGGTGAATCGCCCGCGCCTTGCGCACGGTAAAACGCCCGTCCGGCGACATCACGCTGACGCTGTCGCCCGCCTTCAGCGACGTCGCGGCCCAGTTGGAAAACAGGCCGCCCTGCACCGGACGGATGCCGATTTCCAGCTCGCCCGAGGCGGCGAGGCGGCTGCGCGGGCTGCTAATTGAATAGCTGCGGCGCACATCTTCGCCGTTGACGGTGGCGCGCAGCGTCAGGTACTGGCCGGGCTCGAAGCTGAAAGTCTCGCGGGCGGTCAGCGGAATGTCGAAAGTGATCGCCACGGCGCCAGCCGCTTCGTGGTTGACGCGCTTGACGGTGAGTTCTTGAAAGCGGGGTGTGGACATGGCGTGGAATTCCGGGTGAAAAACTTTAGTAAGGCTTGAAATAATCAAAGGGTTCGAGGCAGTCCAGGCACTTGTAGAGCGCTTTGCAGGCCGTGGAGCCGAAGTGCGAAATCTCGGTGGTGTTGCCGGAGCCGCACTGCGGGCAGGCGACGCTGGGGCGCGGGCTGGCGACTTTTTGGGCGGCGAATTGCACCACGCTGCCAACGCCAGCGCCACCGCCGTGGCCGCAGGCGCCGGGCGCGTCATGGGCGGGCGGGGCAATGCCGTAGGCGCGCAGCTTGTCGCGCGCCTCCGGCGTCATCCAGTCGGTGGACCAGGCGGGGGCCAGCAGCGTCAGCACGCGGGCCGCGACGCCAGCTTGCGCCAGCGCGGCTTTCACGTCGTCCTCCATCTGGCTCATCGCTGGGCAGCCGCTGTAAGTGGGCGTGATGACCACTTCGAGCCCATCCGCGCCGTCCCGCACCGCCCGCAAAATGCCCATTTCGCGCAGCGACACGACCGGGATTTCCGGGTCGGCCACGGCTTCGAGCAGCGTCCACACCGCATGGTGCGGCTCGCCCGGCAGTTTTTCAGCAATCGGGCCGCTGGGCAGCGGGGGAAGGCGCGGCGCGTTCACCAGACGCCTTCGGGGTGGGCGCGGCTCAGGCTTTGCATTTCGGCCAGGACAAAGCCCAGGTGCTCGGAATGCAGGCCCAGCTTGCCGGTGCTGATATAGCCGCCAGCCGCCGGGCGCTGGAGCGTGGCCTCGGCCAGCGCGTCGTCCAGGCAGGTGTCAAACGCTTGACGCAGGCGCGCCATATCGACGCCCACGCCAGCCTGTGCGGCGGCGCTTTCCATGTCGCTGGCGCTCCAGAACTCCTGCACGTAGGGCATGAAATGCGCCAGCGCTTGTTGCATACGCTGGTGCGACTCCGGCGTGCCGTCGCCCAGGCGCACCAGCCAGTCGCGCGAGTGGCGCAGGTGGTAGCGCGCTTCCTTCAGCGACTTGGCGGCAATCGCGGCGAGCTGCTCGTCTTTGGAAGACTGCAGCTGCTCCCACTGCAGCACCATCAGCGCGCTGTAGAGAAAGTTTCGCACGATGGTGGCGGCGTAGTCGCGGTCATTGGCCGCTGTTGGCGCCATCGCCGTGCTGTGCGGCAGCTCCAGCAGCGTGTAGTTGCGAAAATCCGGCACGTCGCGGAAGTAAGCCAGGCGGTCTTCGGTGCTGCCGTCGTTTTTCAGCGCGGCGACGTGCTGGTACAGCAATCTAGCCTGACCGATCAAGTCCAGGCTCATATTGCCCAGCGCCAAATCCTCTTCCAGAATCGGGCCGTGACCGCACCATTCGGCATTGCGCTGACCCAGGATCAGCGCGTTGTCGGCCAGGTGCAGCAGGTAATTAATATGCTGCGCGGCCATTACATGTGCCCCACTTCTTCAGGGATTTGGTAGAAAGTCGGGTGGCGGTAGATTTTGTCAGCGGCTGGCTCGAACAGCGCGTCCTTGTCTTCCGGCGCGCTGGCGGTGATGCTGGCCGAGGGCAGCACCCAGATGCTGACGCCTTCCTGGCGGCGGGTGTACACGTCGCGGGCCATCTGCAGCGCCTGCTGCGCGTCAGAAGCGTGCAGGCTGCCGCAGTGCTTGTGCTCCAGGCCCTGCTTGCTGCGGATGAAAACTTCCCACAGCGGCCATTCTTTCAGCGCGGCGGGGGTGTTGGGCGTGGTGGTCATGCGGCATCCTTCAGGGTTTTGGTGTGTTGTTTGCGGGAATAGGCCAGCGCGGCATCGCGCACCCACTGGCCATCGTTGTGCGCCTTGACGCGGGTCGCCAGGCGCTCTTTGTTGCACGGGCCGTTGCCGTTGACGGTGGCCCAGAACTCGTCCCAGTCGATCTGGCCGTAGTCGTGGTGCTGGCGCTCTTCGTTCCATTTCAGGTCGGGGTCCGGCAGCGTCACGCCCAGCACACGCGCCTGCGGCACGGTGGCGTCGATGAATTTCTGGCGCAGATCGTCGTTGGAGATGCGCTTGATGCCCCAGCGCATGCCTTGCGCGCTGTGCGGGCTGTCGGTGTCGGGCGGGCCGAACATCGCCAGACATTTCCACCACCAGCGGTTCACCGCGTCCTGCACCATCGCTTTTTGCGCGTCGGTGCCGGTCATCATCACCAGCAATGCTTCGTAGCCTTGGCGCTGGTGGAAGGATTCCTCCTTGCACACGCGCACCATCGCACGGGCGTAAGGGCCGTAGCTGCAGCGGCACAGCGGAATCTGGTTGCTGATGGCTGCGCCGTCCACGAGCCAGCCGATCACGCCGACATCGGCCCAGTTGAGCGTCGGGTAGTTGAAGATGGAGCTGTATTTGGCTTTGCCGCTGTGCAAGCCTTCCAGCAGCTGGTCGCGGCTGGTGCCCAGCGTTTCGGC
>JAPLPS010000064.1 GCA_026400075.1 Polaromonas sp. | reverse complement strand
GATGAAATCAACAACCGCCCCCGCAAGGGTCTGGGAGTACGATCCCCGCTGGCGGTCTACAGCCACTTGCTCCTGAACGCTTCTCAACACTCCACTCTCATTCATTAAAAACCAGGGTGTTGCACTTCAGTTTTGAATCCGTCTAGTAATAATTGAAACTTAAAGTCACTCATTGGCAAATTTTGATACATTTCAATATCAATAGTTTTTCACTTGGCGATTGGCAGTTTAGGTTCTGCACCCCAGTAATGCCCCCAAGTTTTAGTGGGAGATCGGGTAAATCCGCAGCGCGCCCCCTGCGCGTCGCTTGCAAATGGCGGGGTTGAGAGCAATTTCGCTCTGGTTTTTTGACAAAAGGTTTGATATGACTATGAAAATGAACAAGCTGGCACTGGCAATTGGTGCATTGGTGATGGCGGGCGGCACGATGGCGCAGTCCACGGCTTCTGCAGATGGCACGGCCAATGCCACCGTCGTCAAACCTATCGGCATCACGGCAGGCGTTACGCTAGAATTCGGTAAGGTTATATCAACGGCTCACACGGTCACGATTGCACCTGCTGGCACCCGAACAGACAGCATAACCAACACCAATGCAAAAGGCAGCCTCCGCGCCGCAACCTTTGCCGTAACTGGCGAACCTAATTTCAGTTACACCATCACGCTTCCAAGCACTCTTCAGCTTGACACGCTCACTTCCGGAACCGTTACAACAATGACAACTGACACTTTTACAGTTGCTCAAGGTACAAATGGCTCTGTTGCAGGTACTGGTACAGGTGCGGTTGGAACCCTTAGTGGGACAGGTACAGGAGATTTGAACGTGGGAGCCATGCTCCATGTGAATGCCAATCAAGTAGCGGGGTCTTACACCAAGACTTATTCGGTGATCGTGGCCTATAACTGACTCATTGATAGCTAAGAACTCACCCCTGCGGCGATTCGTGCAAACCGTTTTGGCATGTTTGGTCGGCAGGGGTTGGTAAAGCGGCTCAAGCCTGGGGCCGCTGGCGCTGTCTTGATGCAGTTTTTTCAGCCCCATTCCTCGCACTTGCTGCCGCGCTGGTTTCCCGCCGTGGCAGTGTTGGCTGTAGCCTGCTTCTCCGGGACTCCAACAGCCCAAGCGCAAACCATTACCAGCATCGGCGGCTTGTCGTTCGGCTCTTTTGTCGCCAGCACAGGGGGCACCATTGCCGTAAGCGCCAGCGGCGGGCGCAACAAGACCGGCAGCGTGATCCTGCTCGCGCAAGGCGGTGCCAGCACGGCGGCGCAATTCACCGTCAGCGGCACCGCTGCCGCCATCTACACCATCACCCTGCCTGCCGACGGAACCGTCGCCCTGGTGGATGACAGCGGCCACAGCATGGTGCTCAACGGGTTTATCAGCTACCCCAGCGCCACGGGCACTCTCTCGGGCGGTGGAACGCAGATGCTCAGCGTGGGCGCCACGCTGAGTGTGAATAACGCCCAGGCACGGGGCAGTTACAGTGGCGCCTTTCCCGTGACCGTGCATTACAACTAAAGGCTGTGGCTGGCGCCACCCTTTTCAGACTTCAGAAAGTTCAGAGTTTTTCATGATGCGTTTTTTGCCTTTCTTGCTGTCCGTCCGAACGGGGCTGGCGGCCTTGGCTTTGTGTCTGAGCGCCCCGCTGGTGTGGGCTGATCTGACGCTGTACCCGACCCGCATCGTGGTGGAAAAAAACCAGCGTGCAGCGCAAGTCGAACTCATGAACAACAGCACCACCGCCGAGACCTACCGCATCACACTGGTAAACCGCCGGATGAGCGAGACCGGCGAATTCATCTCCATTGAAACCCCAGGCCCCGGCGATCAGTTTGCCGACGCGTTCCTACGCTACTCGCCCAAGCAAGTCACCGTGCCGCCCGGTAGCTCGCAAACGGTGCGCATTCTGGTGCGCAAGCCCGCCGATCTGGCGCCCGGCGAATACCGTTCGCACCTGGAATTTAACCGCGTGGCCGACACCACCAGCGCCAGCAGCATCGAGCAGGCCCGCAATCCCGACGACAAGACCATTGGGGTGACCCTCACGGCGCTGGTCGGCGCCTCCATGCCCATCATCATTCGGCACCGGGACACGCAAGCCAGCGTCATGCTGTCTGACATGGCGCTACGCCCGGCCGGACGTGACTCGAGAGCGGCGCTGGATTTTCAGATCAACCGCAGCGGCACCCGCTCGGTCTATGGCGACCTGACAGTCACCTTTACCCCCAGGACAGGCAAGCCCGTCGATCTGTCCCAGGCCAACGCCCTGGCGGTCTATACGCCCAACGCCCTGCGGCGCGTGCGCATGCCGCTGCAAGTGCCGCCGGGCACGGTGCTGGCGGGTGGCACCTTAAACCTGAGCTACCGCGAGCGCCCGGAAGCTGGCGGCAAGATGATGGCCGAAGCCAATCTAACCGTGCCCTGAGCGTTTGACTGGCGCCTGACGGGCGCTGCTTCAAGCCGATGCCATGCAGCCGACGCACTCTCCCTTCCTGCCTCATTGCCTGGCGGTGGCACTGTGCCTGACATCGCTGGCGCCAGCGCGGACGCACGCTGCGGCAACCCCAGTGGCGCCTTCCAGCGCCAAGCCAGCGAGCCCCGAGAACCAGGCCAACTGGCTGATTCTGGATGTACGGCTCGATGGTTTCGTCTTGTCCGACGGCTTGAGCGCTTACCAGGATGGCCCGCAGATTCTGCTTCCTTTGGGCGAGCTGGCCCGCTTGCTGACGCTGGCCATCAGCGTGCAGCCCGAAGCGGGTAGCGCCAGCGGCTATGTGCTGCGCGAAGAGCAGACATTCGGACTGAATGTCGCCCAATCGCTGGTGAGCCTTGCGGGCCATGAGGTGCGGTTTGAAACGAAACGCGCCCACGTCATAGACGACGAGATTTATGTGAACAGCGAACTGCTGTCGCGCTGGCTGCCCATCGATTTTGACCTGAACATGTCAGCACTGCAATTGCAGGTCAAGCCACGGGAAAAGCTCCCGCTGCAGGAGCGCCTGGAGCGCGAGCGTGCCGCCAGTCGGCTGGGTAATGCCAAGCCCAGGCCGCTGGCCGATCCCGGCTATCCGCGCGCGATAGCGCCCTACCAGTGGATTGACCGGCCTTTTATTGACCAGACCTTTGGCGCAGGCGTGCAAGTCGCACCAGGGGCGCGCCAGCTCAGCGCCGCCTCCACCACCTACCTGACCGCCGACATGCTGGGCATGGAGGGCGCGGCCTATATCAGCAGCAGCCGCGACCAGTCCAAGCCGGACTGGCGCATAACGCTGGGCCGCAACGACCCGGATGCAGGCTTGCTCGGGCCGCTCCGGGCGCGCTCTTTGGTCATGGGCAACATCTCCATGCCTAGCATCGCCAACGTAATGAGTACCAGCGGCAGCGGCCGGGGCATCGCCATCAGCAACCGCCCCCTTGAACAGCCCACCAGCTTTGACCGCCAAAGCCTGCGCGGCGATCTGCCGCCGGGCTGGGATGTAACGCTGTCCTACAACGACGCCTTGGTGGGCTTTCAGGCCTCCCGCGCTGACGGGCAATATGCCTTTGACGACCTGCCACTGTCGTTTGGCCGCAACGAATTTTTACTGCTCTTCAACGGCCCGCTGGGCCAGATGCGCAGTGAGCGCAAGAGTTTTTTGCTGGATCAGTCCATTGTCAAGCCCGGTGAATTCCTCTACACCCTGACCGGGCACCACGCCGACACAGGCGGTGTGCGCAGTGCGGCCCGGCTCGATTGGGGGCTAACCAAGACGCTGGCTGGCAGTGCCGGACTGATTCGCATGCCCCGTCCGGGAAGCGGCCAGCGCAGCACCGAAGAGCGCAGGTATGCGCAACTGGGGCTGCGCGCCTTTTGGAACTGGGCCATCGTGACATCGGAGCTGACCTTTGCCCAAAGCGGCGGCATGCTCGCCGAGCTGGGTCTGAAAACCCGGCTGGGAAACTATGCCGTGGACTTCCTCCACACGCAGCGCAAGGGCGGCTTTGACAGCGATATATTCAGCGGCGCTGGCGACCCCGTCAGGGTGCGCGACAAACTGCGGGTGCAGGGCACGCTGGCGCCAGTCGGCCTGCCCCGGCTGCCTGTGGCTCTTGAGGCCCAGCGCGAGGTACTGGCATCAGGCGTGATCAATGCCACGATGTCTGGTCGGCTTTCTGCGATGCTGGCGGGCACCTCCGTGACCAACAGCCTCAGCTGGCAGCGTGCGGGCAGCACCAGCACCAACAGCGGCAACCTGCAGCTGAGTCGGCGCGTGGCCGACCTGGGACTGAGCGGGCAACTGGATTATTCGCTCAGGCCCGAGGCGCGCCTGGACGCCTTGGCGCTGACAGCCGACCGCAACCTGGCCAGCCGTTACCGGATCAACGCAGGCTTGTTGCGCACGTTTTCCAGCAGCACGACCCTGATTTCAGGGGGCATTAGCAAAAATCTCGGCCGCTTTTCACTGGCGCTCAGTGCCAGCTATTCAAGCCGACATGAACTGGCGCTGGGCCTGCAGCTGTTTATCGCACTGGGCCATGAACCGCGCACCGGCCAGTGGTTCAGCAGCGCGCTGCCGATGGCTGGCATGGGTGCGGTGTCGGCCCGCGCCTTTGTGGATCGCAACCTCAACGGCCTACGTGACCCGGACGAGGAACTGGTGCCCAACGCAGGCTTCATCCTCAACAGCGGTAGCTACCATCCGACTCACTCTGCCGAGGACGGCACCGCCTTTCTGGATCGGCTGACGCCGGGAAGCTATGTTGACATTGCACTGGATCCCGCCACGCTCGAAGACCCCCTCTGGAAACCACGGACTGAGGGCGTGCGCGTGCTGCCGCGTCCAGGCCGGGTGCAAATGCTGGAGTTTCCCGTGCTATCGACCAGCGAGGTCGATGGCACGGTGTATCTGACAGGAAAGAGCGGCCGACGCGGCATTGGCGATGCCGTGGTCGAACTGGTAAATGATCAGGGCGCCGTGGTGATGAGCACGCCCAGTTCATCAGATGGTTTTTATCTGTTGCGCCAGGTCATGCCAGGGCGCTACACACTGAGAATTTCGCCAGCGCAGACGGCCAAACTGGCGCTGGAATCCACCCGGAACCGGCCTATTGAAGTGATGCCCGATGGCGACTTCATCAACGGACAGGATCTGGAATTGACACCCGCCAAGCCCTGAGTTGCAGCCTGCGCTCCAGTCCGCCTGCCGCCCAAACCCGTGCTGAGCCAGCTTGCCGCCCGGCTCAAGCCAGGCTGCGCACGACTTCCAGCGCTTCTTCGATGCGATCCACCGCGTGAATCGTCAGGCCTTCAATCGGCTTTTTCGGCGCATTCGCCTTGGGCACGACGGCGACGCTAAAGCCCAGCTTGGCCGCTTCCTTCAGCCGCTCCTGGCCGCGTGGCGCGGGCCGCACTTCGCCCGCCAGCCCGACTTCGCCAAACGCGATGAAACCTTTCGGCAACGCCCGCCCGCGCAGCGACGAGGCAATCGCCAGCATCACCGCCAAGTCGGCCGCCGGTTCGCTGATACGCACGCCGCCGACGGCATTGACAAACACATCCTGGTCCATGCAGGCCACGCCCGCGTGGCGGTGCAACACGGCCAGCAGCATGGCCAGGCGGTCCTTGTCCAGCCCGACGCTGAGGCGGCGCGGACTGGGGCCGCCGTTATCGACCAGCGCCTGAATTTCGACCAGCAGCGGGCGCGTGCCTTCCAGCGTGACCATCACGCAGCTACCGGGCACCGGCTCGCTGTGCTGGCTGAGAAAAATCGCGCTCGGGTTGCTGACGCCTTTCAAGCCCTTTTCGGTCATCGCAAACACGCCGATTTCGTTGACCGCGCCGAAGCGGTTTTTGATGGCGCGCACCAGCCGAAAACTCGAATGCGTGTCGCCCTCGAAATACAGCACGGTATCGACCATGTGCTCCAGCACACGCGGCCCGGCCAGCGCGCCCTCTTTCGTCACATGGCCGACCAGCACGATGCACACGCCGCTGGCCTTGGCCGAGCGTGTCAGGTGCGCCGCGCATTCGCGCACCTGCGCCACCGAGCCGGGCGCCGAAGTCAGTTGATCGGAATACACGGTCTGGATCGAGTCGATGACGGCAATGGCGGGCTGCGTGGCGTCCAGCGTGGCGAGGATTTTGTCGAGCTGAATCTCCGCCATCACCTTGCCCTGCGAGCCGTCGAGACCGAGGCGGCGCGCGCGCAGCGCGACTTGCGCGCCGCTTTCCTCGCCGGTGACGTAGAGCGTGGACAGCCCGGCGCGCTGCAGCGAGTCCAGCGCTTGCAGCAGCAGCGTCGATTTGCCGATGCCTGGATCGCCGCCAATCAAGACCACGCCGCCTTCGACGATGCCGCCGCCGAGAACGCGGTCGAGCTCCTCGTGGCCGGTCGGCGTGCGCGTCATGTCGGTGGCTTCGATGTCGGCCAGCGCGGTGACTTCGCAGGCCTTGGCCAGCGACTGGAATTGCGGGCTGTAGCGGTTTTTAGAAGCCGAAGCGGCGCTGTCGGCGACGGACTCGATCAGCGTG
>JAPLPS010000189.1 GCA_026400075.1 Polaromonas sp. | reverse complement strand
CGCGGGGCGTTTTTCAGCCGGATGCGCACATGCAGCGCGCAGGCGACAAACAGCGTCAGGCAGAAAAAAACTTCCAGCATGCCCAGGTAATTGCCCGGCGCCTTGTCGCTCCAGGCGCGCACGCAGCCCTCGGTGAAGTAGAGCCAGACCATCAGGCTGACCCAGCGGTAGGTGTACATGCGGTTTTTCATGATGCCGGCCAGCGGAATGCACAGTGGCAGCACCTTGAGCGCCAGCAGCGAGCCGCCGGGCCGTATCGGCGCCAGCCACATTTCCCAGGCCAGGCCCAGCACAATCAGTCCAGCCAGGCTGCCCAGGGCCAGCAGGCGCGTCATTTCAATTTGGTTTGATTTGTTCATGCGAGTGGCATGATACCGGCTTGACATCCTCCCCGCCCTGAAGGACGGGGGTTCCCACTTCTGGCGTGCCATGCCCGGCACGGAAACTCGATTTATTCAGAATATTTTTTGCGGCATTCACATCACGATCATGCACACAGCCACAGTGCGAACAAATCCAGTTCCTTATTCCAAGGTCTGCGATACCTCTCGGCCTCGAATCGGGCAAAACGCCGCAATTCGAGCAGACTTGGGATGTAAAACGCTCGCTCACTTCTTCAAACCATGCGCCATGCTTAACAGCCTTGTACGCCAGTTTAGTTCTGAAGGACGACCAGCCTGCATCCAAAACAGACTTCGCCATGCTGGTCTTGGCGAGTCCGGCGGCGTTCACGTTGCCCACCGTAATGTAATCAAACTCACGCACGATGCGGGTGCTGAGCTTGTGATGAAAGTCGCTGCGGTGGTTTGCCACCTTGGCGTGAATCGCCTTCACGCGCTTTTTCTTACCCGCCCGCTGCGCCACGGCCAGCGTCGCTTCGACGCTCCGGTAAATGTGCTGCGCCTCAATCTTTTCGCCGGTGGACAGGGTGGCAAAGTCTTTCAAGCCCAGATCAATGCCGACGCCTTTCACCGGTGGGCGCGCTTCAGCCGCGCCAGCCACCTCAATCACGACGTTCAAAAACCAGTTTCCCCGGCTGTCGCGGGAAAAGTTACTGCCGTCCCTAATTTTTCCTTCGGGCAGAACCCGGCTGTAAAAGACGCGAAAGGTGTTACCTGCAAAGCGGAAGGCGTCGCCTTCGCGCTTCAATTCCCGGCCTTTGAATGGCACCCAGCCGAGCGACTTTTTGCCCCGGTAGCGCAGGTAAGGCCGCTTCTTTTGGCTGCGCGATTTGGCGTACTGCTCACAAACGGCGTTGACCGTGCCAGAGTGCAGGCCAAGCTCTTTGCTGCTGCCAGCGGTGAGCTTGTTCAAATCAAACCCGGTGTGCCAGCGTCGGCCAAAGCGCAAGGCGTCTTTTTGCCGGTCATTGCAGAAATTCCAGACAAAATTGCAAGCCCGGCTTTGCTGGTTCAGCAAGCCGTTCAGCGATTTCACCCGGTAGCGATAGACCAGAATCATGCTGGCTATATTACCTGTGGTTCGCCATTGAAAACAAGCCCGAACGCGTTGCGTTCGCCCTCTACTTCCCCAGACTGAAGACCGGGGTCTCTCGGGAATACTGATGAAAATTCCGCTCTTTTTTCAGGCTTTGCTAGCCAATTTCTCACGTTTCCCGTGGCGCGACACGGCTGTGACGCTGCGCGCCCGCTTTCGCGAGGACCACATGGGCCTGACAGCCAGCAGCCTGACCTTCACCACCTCGATTGCGCTGGTGCCATTTTTCACCGTGGCGCTGGCGATTTTCACCGCCTTTCCGATGTTCTCCAAGCTACAGGGCGCGCTGGAGAGCTGGCTGGTCAAAAGCCTGATTCCCAACGACATTGCCCGGCAGGTGATGGGTTATTTGACGCAGTTCAGCGGCCAGGCCAGCAAGCTCGGCGGCGTGGGTCTGGCGGTGCTGTTGATGACCGCCATCACGCTGACGCTGACGATAGACCGCACGCTGAACGGCATCTGGCGCGTCAAGACGCCCCGGCCGCTGGCCCAGCGCCTGCTGATTTACTGGGCCGCCATCACGCTCGGGCCGCTGGTGCTGGCCGCTAGTCTGGCCGTGACTTCCTATGTGGTGTCGGCGTCCAAGGGGCTGGTGGGCGATTTGCCGGTTAGCCTGCGCTTTTTGCTCGATATGACGCAGTTTTTTCTGGTGGCCGGTTCCACGGCCATGCTGTTTCGCTACGTGCCCAATACCTATGTCAAATGGGCGCACGCCTGGAGCGGCGGCCTGTTTGTCGCGGCCGGGCTGGAAATCGCCAAGCGCGGCATCGGCATTTATCTGAGCGCCGTGCCCACTTATTCGCTGGTGTATGGCGCTTTTGCCACGCTGCCGATTTTGCTGGTCTGGATTTACCTGTCCTGGACGATTGTGCTGGTGGGCGCGGTGATGACGGCTTGCCTGCCCAGCCTGATGGCTGGCGCGCCGCGCCAGCGCAGCGCCCACGGCTGGCAGTTTCAGCTGGCCCTGGAAATCCTGCAGCAGCTAGCCCAGGCGCGCAGCAGCGCCCGCAAGGGGCTGAGTGCCTCCCAACTGGCCGGGCAGTTGCAAGTCGATGCGCTGCAACTCGAACCGGTGCTCGAAACGCTGACCGCGCTGGACTGGATAGGCCAGCTCAACGACGCCCAGGGCCAGGGCGTGGACGAAGCGCGCTACCTGTTGCTGGCCAATCCGGACGCGACCGCGCTGGAGCCTTTGATGCAGCAGCTATTGCTGGACAAAGCGCCATCGCTGAACGCCCTGTGGGAAAAAGCCCGCTGGTCCGGTTTGCAGCTGCGCGATGCGCTTTGATGCGTCTGTTTCCTGCTGCAGCTACCTTATTCTTCTGAAATTGAATCTTTTCCATGTCCTCTTCTTTGACTTCTGAGCCTTCCCCGTCCGAACCCGCCGCCTGGGTGGTTTGCCTGTGCGCCGAGTGGTGCGGCCTGTGCCGCGATTACCAGGGGCTGTTTGCGCAGATGGCCACGCGCTACCCGTCGTTTCGCTTTGTCTGGCTGGACGTGGAAGACCAGGCCGATCTGGCGGGCGACATGGATGTGGAGACTTTCCCGACGCTGCTGCTGGCTGACGCGCAGGGCCTGCGCTTTCTCGGGCCGCTGACGCCGCAGGCCAATACCCTGTCGCGCCTGCTCGATTCGTTGCAAAGCGGCAGCCTGCAGCGCGCCGCCCATTCGCCCGAGAGCGCGCAGTTGTTGCAATCGCTGCAAGGTGCGCCCGAGTACTGGCTGGACGCCTCGAACGCCTGAACCGGCCATCTGGTCAAGTGACGAGCCAGCCGCGCCTGCAAGCTGTCGCCACGGCTTGCCACTGGTCGCGCCGGGTTAAATCGCCCCGTCGAACATCAGCACCTCGACTTCATCGCCGATGGCGACGCTGCCCTGGGCGTGACGCAGCACGATCAGCCCGTTGGCCTCGGCCATTGAGCGCAGCACGCCCGATCCCTGGCTGCCGGTGGTTTTGACCTGCAGGCTGCCGTCCGGCGCCGTGCTGACGCAGCCGCGCTGGTATTCGGTGCGGCCCGGTTTTTTGTGAATAGCTTCCAGGCTGCGCGCCCTGAGCAGGGGCTGCGGCTCGGGCCGGGCGCCCATCATTTGCAGCAGGGCAGGGCGCACAAAGGCCAGAAAAGTCACCATCGCCGCCACCGGGTTGCCGGGCAGGCCAAACAGCAGCGCACCTTGGGGCTGAGCGGGGCTGGCTGCGCTGGCGTTGTCGGCGGTACTGGCATTGCAGGCGGGGCTGGCGGGCCGCATCCGGCCCACGGCCATCGGGCGGCCCGGCCGCATCGCAATGCGCCAGAAAGTCACGTCGCCGAGCTGCTTCATCATCGCTTTGGTGTGGTCGGCCTCGCCCATGCTGACGCCGCCCGAGGTGATGATGGCGTCGGCCTGCTGCGCGGCACGGGTGAAAGCGGCCTCCAGCAGTGCCGGTTCGTCGCGCACCACGCCCATGTCAATCACCTGGCAGCCCAGACGGCTGAGCAGTCCAAACAGGGTGTAGCGGTTGCTGTCATACACCGCGCCTTCACGCGGCGCCTCGCCCAGCGACAGGATTTCGTCGCCGGTCGAAAAATAAGCTACGCGCAGCGGGCGCCGCGTCGGCAGTGTGGGCAGGCCCAGCGAGGCTGCCAGTCCGAGCCGCGCCGGGGTCAGCACATCGCCCTGACGCAGCGCGGGCTGGCCTTGCGCCAGGTCTTCGCCGCGCAGACGCCGGTTGTCGCCCGCTTGCAAAACCCCGGCGGGAATCGTGATGAAGTCAGCGCGGGCCGATACCAGCTCCTGCGGCACTACGGTGTCCAGCCCCTCGGGCATCACGGCGCCGGTCATGATCTTGACGCACTGGCCACGCTCGACGCGGCCCTGCCAGGCCTTGCCCGCCAGCGCGGTGCCGACGACTTGCAATTCCAGCGCCGCGCTAGAGGCCAGCTGCTCGCCGTCAAAGGCGTAGACGTCCATCGCCGAGTTGTCGTGCGGCGGCACATCGAGCGGCGCCACCATGTCGGCGGCCAGCACCCGGCCCAGCGCGTCAAACAGCGCCAGCTCCAGCGTGTCCTGCACCGGCGTGACGAGGCGGGACAAAAAGGCTAGCACCGCGTCTGCGCTCATCGCCTGTGGCTGGTAGTCGGGCAGTTCGGCGGCAATTTGGTCTAGAGTTTTCATCGCGCTTGGGATTCCAGTTGGTGCAATTCGGCCAGGGTGTTGGCGTTGAAAAAAGCCAGGGCGTCGTCGCCCGGCTGGTCAAAGGCGACGCGGACGGCGCGCTGCTGCGCGATCCAGGCGCCGATTTTTCGGCCCCCGCTGGCGGTGAA
>JAPLPS010000100.1 GCA_026400075.1 Polaromonas sp. | reverse complement strand
GGTGATTTCGCCGGTGGCCGGTTTGCAGTCAATGCCGCCGACTTGCTGGAAGTAGGTGAACTGCGTCACTTCCATGCCGTTGAGCCAGACTTCCCAGCCCAGGCCCCAGGCGCCCAGCGTCGGGTTTTCCCAGTCGTCTTCAACGAAGCGGATGTCGTTCTTTTTCAAATCGAAACCGAGCGCTTCGAGCGAGCCTAGGTACAGCTCCAGAATGTTGGCCGGGGCCGGTTTCAACACCACCTGGTATTGGTAATAGTGCTGCAGGCGGTTCGGGTTTTCGCCGTAGCGGCCGTCTTTCGGGCGGCGGCTGGGCTGCACGTAAGCGGCTTTCCACGGCTCGGGGCCGAGGGCGCGCAAAAAGGTGGCGGTGTGCGACGTTCCGGCGCCGACTTCCATGTCGTAGGGCTGCAGCAGCGCGCAGCCCTGGTCGGCCCAGTAGGACTGCAGCTTCAGGATAATTTGCTGAAAAGTGAGCATAGGAATAGGTGGTGACTAAAGCGCGGCGCCGCTGGCGGGCCAGCACCGGAAAAACGCGACACCAGACGGCGGCGTCGCAAAACGGCTCATTTTACGCGGCGCAAGGGCGGCGCCCGCCCGGCCTGGCGCGCTTCCTGGCGCCGCACCGTCAGCGCCAGCCAGGCCACCAGCAGGCCCAGCGCCCACAGCGGCCACAGGCCCAGGCGCGACACCCACCAGGCGTAAGGCGTGATGCTGCTGCGTCCCTGCACCGCGCCGGTCAGCACGCCCTGCGTGTGGCGCTCCAGCGACTGCGTGACCACGCCCCGGTGGTCGATGATGACGGTGGCGCCGGTGTTGGTGGCGCGCAGCATCGGGCGACCAAATTCGAGGGCGCGCATGCGCGAGATCTGCAAATGCTGGTCAATCGCCACCGTGTTGCCAAACCAGCCGATATTGCTGACGTTGACAAACACTGTCGGCGCGCGCGCCGGATCCAGAAAACGCACGGCCAGCTCTTCGCCAAACAGGTCTTCGTAGCAGATGTTGGGCGCCAGCCGCTGGCCCTGCCAGTCAAAGGAAGGCTGGCCGACAGCGCCCCGGTTGAAGTCGCCCAGCGGAATGCGCATCAGCTCGGTGAACCAGCGAAACCCGGTCGGAATGAACTCGCCAAAGGGCACGAGGTGATGTTTGTCGTAGCGGTAAGGTTCAGGCGATGGCGGCGATGGCGGCGATGGCGCGGCTGGCTGAGCGGACATAGCGGCATCCAGAGCGTCTGCAGTGGCCTTGACTTTGGTGGCGGGCAGCGCGGCAGGCTTGAGGCCAATCACCGAATTGGAATAACCGGTCTCGTAACTGCCCAGCGGCAGGCCGATCAGCGCGGCCTGCGCGCCGGTGGCAAAGCGGGCCTGCAGCGCCTCCAGGTAGCCCTCGGGCAACTGCTGGGGCAGCAGCGGCAGCGCGGTTTCGGGCGCGACCACCAGCGCGGTTTTGGCGTCGAGCAGCTGCTCGCCATACCAGCGCAGCGCCGTGGCCACGCCGGTCTGGCCCTGGAATTTTTCGTCCTGGGGAATGTTGCCCTGCAGCAGCGTCACCGTCAAAGGGGCGGCAAGCGCCGGATCGGCCTCGGCCGTGACGCTCTGCGGCAGCCAGGCCAGCGCCAGCAAAATTCCACCCAGCACGGCCAGCCAGCGGGTGACCGGTGCCAGCAGCAAAAAAGCCGCCCAGGCCGCGATGAAGGCGGCCAGAAAGCTCAGGCCATGCACACCCACCCAGGCCGCCAGCGGTCTGGCCCAGCCATCGACATGGGCGTAGCCGCCCTCGCCCCAGGGAAAACCGGTGAATAGCTTGACCCGCGCCAGCTCGGCCAGCAGCCACAGCGCCGCAAACACCAGCGCGCGCGGCGCCGCTCGTGCGGGCGCCAGCAGCGCAAACAGCCCGCAAGCCACGGCGTAATACAAACTCAGGAAGGCCGCCAGCAGCAGCACGGCCAGCGCTGCCAGCGGCGCCGCCAAATCGCCGTAGCGGTGCATCGAAATAAACATCCACCAGAAGGTGGCGCACAGCATGGCAGTGGCAAACAGCCCGCCCAGCCAGGCGCCACGCTGCCACGAGCGGGCGCCGTCGAGCTGACCGGCCAGCAGCGCCAGCGCCAGCAGTTGCAACCAGCCCAGCGGCTGGCCCTGCGCCAGCCCCAGCCCGGCACCGAATGCGAAAGGCCAGGCGATGCTGAGCGCATGGAGCACACCCGCCAGCAGCACGATGGCCAGTTGAAACAGGCCCAGCCCAGAGCGCCACGCCGGAATAGAACGGGGCGGCTTGAACCGGGACCAGGGGATGGGCGGAGAAGCCTTCATGCCGCTGCAGGCGACACCTTGAACCAGCGCACCGCCCCGCCTTTGGTGTGCAGCACGGTGAATTGCAGCCCGGCCAGCACATGGTGCTCGCCGCGCTTGGGCACATGGCCGATTTCATGGGCGACCAGGCCGCCGATGGTTTCAAAATCGGTTTCCGGCAGCATCACCTTGAAGGCCTCATTGACCCGCTCGATGGCGGTGTCGCCGCTGACGCGGTAAGTGTGGTCGCTCAGGCCGAAAATATCGCCCTCGTCTTCGACAATATCGAACTCGTCCTCGATCTCGCCGACGATCTGTTCGAGCACGTCTTCAATCGTGATCAGACCCGCCATGCGGCCAAACTCGTCAATGACGATGGCCAGGTGGTTGTGGTTGTCGCGAAAATCGCGCAGCAGCTGGTTCAGCCCCTTGCTCTCGGGCACGAACACCGCCGGGCGCAGCAGCGCCTTGATGTTGAGTTCGGGCGCGCGCTGCAGCTTGAGCAAATCCTTGGCCATCAGGATGCCGAGGATGTTTTCCTTGTTGCCTTCATAGACCGGAAAGCGCGAGTGCGCCGTGTCGATGATCAGGTGAATCAGCTCGTCAAACGGCGCGTCGATGTTGATCAAGTCCATGCGCGGCGCGGCCACCATGACATCGCCCGCAGTCATGTCGGCCATGCGGATCACGCCTTCGAGCATCTCGCGGCTTTGCTGGCCGATGACATCGTTGTCCTGGGCCTCTTGCAGGGTTTCGATCAGCTCGTCGCGGGAGTCGGGGCCGGGATGGAGCATTTCGGCGAGCTTTTGTAAAAAGCCGCGCTTGTCTTCCGGTTTGGAAGATCGACGGGAAGGAACGTCGGACACATCAGAGCCGGTAGTGGAGAAGCTGTCTAGGATAGCGGAAATTTTGCCGCCGCTGCAAAGGCCGCTGAATCTATCGCTGCGCGTTGTCGTCGCCGCCCTGCGCGCCGCGCCGCATGTCTTGCAGCCGGGCCAGAAAATCGCGGAACTTTCGGGCCTGCAGCTTGAGGCGGTAATTGGTCTGGGCCATCTTCTCCTGAAGCAGCTCGCTGATGTGCGAGTCCAGGTCGGCGGGCGCGAGCTTCAGGTAGGCTTCGCTCTCGGCGCCGTCGCGCTCGACGAGAGCACCGGCCTTGCGGGCCAGGTTCAGCATGGCGGTGTTTTCGCTCAGCGCATGGATGAACATCATTTCGACGCCCTCGTTGCGCGCATGAATCGCAGCGCGCTCGAACAGGCGCG
Source organism: Polaromonas sp. (assembly GCA_026400075.1). GTDB lineage: Bacteria > Pseudomonadota > Gammaproteobacteria > Burkholderiales > Burkholderiaceae_C > Polaromonas. Next base: position 60 of record JAPLPS010000100.1, on the reverse strand, counting down.
CGCCATAGCCACGGCCGCGCGCATGGGCCTGCACCGAAACGCCGAATTCGGCGCAGCTCT
>JAPLPS010000408.1 GCA_026400075.1 Polaromonas sp. | reverse complement strand
GACCATTCAAAAGGACAGAGCTATGACTGCCATGATGAAAGCCGCTATTTTTATCGAACCAGGCCGCATTGAACTGGCCGACAAACCCATTCCCGATGTCGGGCCAAACGATGCGCTGATCCGCATCACCACGACGACGATTTGCGGCACCGATGTGCATATTCTCAAAGGCGAATACCCGGTGGTCAAGGGGCTGACCATTGGCCACGAGCCCGTCGGCGTGATCGAAAAACTCGGCAGCGCGGTGCAGGGCTACAGCGAAGGCCAGCGCGTGATTGCCGGGGCGATTTGCCCGAATTTCAACTCCTACGCGGCGCAGGATGGCGTGGCCTCGCAGGACGGCAGCTACCTGATTCCGCTGGGCCTGTGCGGCTGCCACGGCTACAAGGCCACGGCGGGCTGGCGCTTTGGCAATTTGATTGACGGCACGCAAGCCGAGTACGTGCTGGTGCCCGACGCGCAGGCCAATCTGGCGCCGATTCCCGACGGCCTCACCGACGAGCAGGTGTTGATGTGCCCGGACATCATGTCCACCGGCTTCAAGGGCGCGGAAAATGCCAATATCCGCATCGGCGACACGGTGGTGGTGTTTGCGCAGGGGCCGATTGGCCTGTGCGCCACGGCCGGCGCGCGCCTGCTGGGCGCGACCACCATCATTGCCGTCGATGGCAACGATCACCGCCTCGGCATCTCGAAAAAGCTGGGCGCCGATGTCACGCTCAACTTCAATCATTCCGATGTGGTCGCCGAGATCATGAAGCTGACCGGCGGGCGCGGCGCGGATTCGGCCATTGAGGCGCTGGGCACGCAGGCGACGTTTGAGTCGGCGCTGCGGGTGCTCAAGCCGGGCGGCACGCTGTCGAGCCTGGGCGTGTATTCGCACGACCTGACGATTCCGATGTCGGCCTTTGCTGCCGGGCTGGGCGATCACACCATCCGCACCGCGCTGTGCCCCGGCGGCAAGGAGCGCATGCGCCGCCTGATGAATGTGGTGGCGTCGTCGCGGCTGGACCTGGGCGTGATGGTCACGCACCAGTTCAAGCTGGACAACATTGTTGAGGCCTACGAGCTGTTTGCGCACCAGCGCGACGGCGAGCTGAAGGTGGCGATCAAGCCTTGGTGACAGCGCCCGGCTATCGGCGCAATGGCTAAAAAACGTCAGTTTGCTGCGCTGGCGTTGATGAAGCGGGCGCAATCCATTAGCATCGCCCGCTTCACCCCATAACTCTAAAAGGCGCCATCATGACCGCATCCATCCTGAACTCCTCCTCCACGGGCCTGGATTCACGCGCGTCGCGATAGTCTTTCCTGCTGCGCCCGACTGGCGCAGCCCATTTCCATCGCCAACGCCCTCGCGTCGCTTTCGCACTTTTGCGAGGTGGCGAATGCTCCAGCGCCCGATTCTTTTGTTTGAATTTGGGATCGCTTTGTCATGGGCAATTTTTTGAAGATTTTTTCTGATCGCGTCAGTGTGATTGCGTCAGCGCGTTTGTGGCTGGAGGATGCTGCCGTGCAGCAACTCCTGACCACCGCACAACTTCCCGGCATGCAGCAGGTCGTGGGCCTGCCCGACCTGCATCCGGGGCGCGGCTACCCGGTCGGGGCCGCGTTTTTTTCCAGCGGGCGCCTTTACCCGGCGCTGGTCGGCAACGACATCGGCTGCGGCATGCGCCTGGCGCAAACCGATATTTCCATCAGCAAAGTCAAGCTGGACAAGCTCGACAAGCAACTGGGCAACCTCGACGGCGCCATCGACGACGACGAATGGGCGGTACTGAAAAACCGGGAGCCCGGTTTGCAGGCGCAGCTCGACGCCTTGACGCTGCGCATGGCGCAAGCCGGGCTGGACTCGTCGCAATTGCGCTCGCTGGGCACCATAGGCGGGGGCAACCACTTTGTCGAGCTGCAAGTGATTGACGAAGTCAGGGATGCGGCGGCGTTCGAGCGCTCGGGCCTGAGCCTGAAAAAGCTGCAAATCCTGGTGCATAGCGGCTCGCGTGGCCTGGGCCAGGAAATTTTGCGCGCCCATGTCGATGCTTTCAGCCACGCCGGACTGCCGGACAGCGGCGCAGACGCCGCGCATTATCTGGCCCGGCACGACGCGGCGCTGGATTTTGCCCGGCTGAACCGGGCCGTGATTAGCCTGCGCGTGGCCAGCCACCTGCATTGCAGCGCGGCCCTGGTGATGGACATTCACCACAATCTGCTCACGCCCGCGCAGGTGAATGGGCAAAGCGGCTGGCTGCACCGCAAAGGCGCCACGCCCAGTGATCAGGGTCTGGTCATGCTGCCCGGCTCGCGCGGCGACTACAGCTATGTGCTCGAACCTATCGGCGAGGGCCAAGCCAGCCTGTCGTCGCTGGCGCACGGCGCCGGACGCAAGTGGGCGCGCACCGATTGCAAGGGGCGCCTTTTCAAATTGTTCAGCCCGGACAATCTCAGCCGCACACCCATCGGCAGCCGCGTCATCTGCAACGACAAAGCCCTGATTTACGAGGAAGCGCCGCAGGCCTACAAAAACGTGGACAGCGTGCTCGACTGCCTGGAAGGCGCAGGCCTGGTGCGCGCCGTGGCCAGAAGCAAGCCGGTGCTGACCTACAAAACACGCGGGGAGTGCTGCTGATGATCTGGCTGCAAATCACCGCCAACACTGGCCCAGCCGAGTGCTGCCTGGCCGTCCACAAAGCATTGAAACGGCTGCTGCAGGAGGCCCGCCAGGCCCAAGTCGAGGTCAACGTGATCGAAGAGATTCCCGGCCCGGTGGCCGGTACGCTGCGCTCGGTGTTCTTGACGCTGGAAAGCGCCGATGCGCTCGAACCCGCTGCCGCCGGGCGGCTGGCGCGGCGCTGGTCGGGCAGCCTGCTCTGGGTCTGCCCCAGTCCTTATCGGCCCTTGCACAAGCGCAAAAACTGGTTCCTCAGCGGAGCCATTTACAGCGCCGCCGCGCCTTTGCCGGACAGTGAAATCCGCTACACCGCCACCCGCGCTTCCGGGCCGGGCGGCCAGCATGTCAACAAAACCGACAGCGCCGTGCGCGCCACCCATGTGGCCACCGGCCTGTCGGTCAAGGTGCAAAGCGAGCGCAGCCAGCACGCCAACAAGCGTCTGGCCGGTCAATGGCTGGCCGCCCGGCTCGCTGCGCTGGGCCAGCAGGCGCAAGACGAGGGCAAGGCCGAACGCCGCTTGCAGCACCACCACAGCGAACGCGGCAATGCGGCGCGCGTGTTTACCGGCATGGACTTCAAGGAGCAAACCGGATGCTAAAACGCCTGCCTGCTATAAATGCCGCTCCGACTTTTTCAACCCTTCGTTTTTCAGGAAAGCCCCCATGCCGCACGAATCCAGACTGACTGTTGAGCTGCGCGCTCTGTTGCATTCCAGCCGGGTCGCGGCCCTGGGAACCGTCGGCGACGACGGCAAGCCCTTTGTCTCGATGGTGCCTTATGCGCTGGAGCCGTCGCTGGGCTGTCTGGTCATCCACGTCAGCGGCCTGGCCGCCCACACGGGAAATCTGCAGGCCCGGCCAGAGGTGTCGCTGCTGGTGATGCGCGCCGAAGAGGCGGGCGAGCCGGTGCATGCCTTGCCACGCGTCACGCTCGATGGACTGGCCTCGGTGCCGACGCCTGAAAGCCCGGCGTGGCAGGCCTGCCGTGCCGCCTACGTGGCCAGATTCCCGGAGGCCGAATTCATGACGCAGCTGGGCGACTTCCGCTTTGTCGCCATCGCGCCGAACGCGGCCCGCCAGGTCGCCGGTTTCGGCGCGGCGCGCTCGATTGACGCGCAAGAAGTCAGGCGCGCTTTTGTCATCGAATGACCCACGCGCCTGAACCGGCTCGCGTGCCAAACCGCTTGATTTCCTATTTCTGGAGCGGCGATGCTATTCGCAGCCGCAGCGTCAGCGATGTTGTGTTTTTCACCACGCTGGACCTGCCCGCGCCCCCGGCCCGGCTGATCGCCGACTGGGACAGAGACATCGCGCAGCGCCTGGAGCCCGGCGATGTCGATCAACTGCCTTTGGCGCGGGCGCGCATGCGCTGGCCCGATTACCAGCACTGCGTGCAGGCGCTGGCCGACTGGACGCATGCGCTCGGCCTGCGCGAGGTGCTGGCCGCCAGCGACGTGGCGCTGATGGCCTGCCGTGGCGCCACCTACCACCACGACGGCGCGCACTATGGCGCGGCAGCCTTTTGCAATTTGTTCATTAGCGAAGACCGGGGTCTGGACTTGCATTTCCCCGCGACAGGCCAGCGCATCCCGCTGCGCCGGGGGACGGCGGTGATCTTCGATACCGGCCAGCCGCACGGCGTCGTTGCGCGCCACAGCAGCGGTTTTGAGGTGGCTGACTTTCCCAGCGGCCAGGATTTCAGCCAGGTCTTTTTGACCTGGGAGCTGCCCATTGAGGATGCCGCTGTCGGGCAGGTGCTTCAAATCGTTTTCGACATTGACGCTTCGACTTCGCTGCGGCTCGATGAAGAGCAGGTTTGGTTCAATGGCGCACCGGCCAGCCTCTGCCCGGATTCTGGTCGCTGGCGCCGGGTGGACTGAGCGTTTTAGCCTTCAGATATCAGGCTTCAGCTCTCAGCCTGAAATGCCGCTGCTGCCCAGACGCAGCACCCGGTCGGCGCGGGCGGCGGCGGCTTCGGAGTGCGTCACCAGCACCAGCGCCGCGCCGTGCTGGCGGGTTTGGGCCAGCAGCGCATCCATCACTTTGGCGGCGGTGGTCGGATCGAGGTTGCCGGTCGGCTCGTCCGCCAGCAGCAGGCTGGGGCGGTGAATCAGTGCCCGCGCAATCGCCACGCGCTGCAACTGGCCGCCGCTGAGCTGCTGCGGCAGGCGCTGGCCGAGTCCGCCCAAGCCCACGGCTTCAAGCAGCGCCTGCACGCGGGCGTCGTCCGGCTGCTTGAGCAGCAGCAGCGGCAGCGCGACGTTTTGCGCCACGTCCAGATGCGGCAGCACATGAAACGCCTGGAAAACAAAGCCGACATGGCGGCGGCGCAGCAGCGCGCGCTGGTCGTCGCCCATCGCGCCCAGATCGGCACCGTTCAGTGTGACCGTGCCTTCGTCCCAGTTGTCGAGCCCGGCCATGCAGTTGAGCAGCGTCGATTTGCCCACGCCCGACTCGCCGACGATGGCGACGAATTCGCCCGGCGCCACGTCGAGCGTGACATGGCTGAACACGGCGGTGGCGCCGTAGCGCTTGCTTAAGTTGCGCAGTTGCAGGCCGGTAGGCGTGGGGCTGGCGGTGATTTGGCTGGCGGCGTTCACGCAGCGGCCTTAGCGTTGCTGGCTTCAATATGCGCCTGAATCCGCGCCAGCACCTGTTCGAGCGCATCGGGCGCGTCGCAGGCGACCACTTCGCGCTGCGGCATGGAGCGCAGCCAGGTGATTTGCCGCTTGGCCAGCTGGCGCGTGGCGAAAACGCCCTTGTCGCGCAGCTCGCTCAAGGCCGTTGGGGCGGGCTTGCCGTGCGGTTTGCGCGGCTTGTCGTTTACGCCTGTCGCGGCTGTTTCGTCCGCCGTTGTGGCGGTGGCTGCTGCGTTCACTGTGGCGGTGACGGTTCCGCCCGCTGCCGCCGTTTCGAGTGCTTCCTGCGCGTCCAGCGCCTCCCACGCCTGGCGGTAGCCGACGCAGCGCATCGACGGCAAATCGGGGTGTAAATCGCCGCGCTGGCGCAGGGTTTTGACCTCGTCGATAAAACCGGCTGCTAGCATGGCGTCAAAGCGCCGGGCGATGCGCCCGTGCAGCCAGGCGCGCTCTAGCGGTTCCAGCGAAATCAGCGGCATGGCTTGGGGTGCGGGCGCCGCCTTGCGCTGGTGGAAAAACGACAGCGGCTGGCCCGAGGCGCGGAACACTTCCAGCGCCCGCGAGATGCGCTGTGAGTCGTTGGGTGCCAGCCGGGCCGCCGTGACCGGATCGACCTGCGCCAGCGCCGCGTGCAGCGCGGGCCAGCCTTGGGCGGCGGCTTCTTCGGCGATGGCGGCGCGAATGGCCGGGTCGGCGGGCGGCATGTCGTCGAGGCCGTCAAACAGCGCCTTGAAATACAGCATGGTGCCGCCGACCAGCAGCGGCAGCTTGCCGCGCGCCTGAATCTCGCCGATGAGCCGCTGCGCATCCTGCACGAACTCGGCGGCGCTGTAGGCGTTCAGCGGGTCGCGGATGTCGATTAAATGGTGCGGCGCGGCGGCGAGTTCGGCGGCGCTGGGCTTGGCCGTGCCGATGTCCATACTGCGATAAACGAGGGCTGAATCGACGCTGATGATTTCGGTCGGCCAGCGGCTGGCAATGGCCAGCGCGGCTGCCGTTTTGCCCGAGGCGGTCGGGCCAGCGAGCGCGATAGGAGGCCAGTGCGGCGCGCCGGAGGCTGGGACAGGCCATGCGCCAGTCAGGGGCACAGCAGGGGGCGCCGTGAAGAGGGCAGGAAGCGGAGCAGAAGAAACAGACATCGCTTGAGGCTACCAGAAAGCGCCCGCCCATCGGCGCTCGGGCGGCGCGTCTGTCAGGGCGCGGTGGCTGGTCTGGCGTGCGTGAAGCGGCTTTCCCGGCCGCTTCAGGGCGGGCCGGGCGCAGGTT
>JAPLPS010000362.1 GCA_026400075.1 Polaromonas sp. | reverse complement strand
GCCTTGCAGTTCTATGTCACCGGCCCGGCGGCGGGGGTGGATTTTTATGTCGATGATGTGAGCTTCACGCCGCCGCTGGCCTACGCGCCACCGGCCAGCCCGGCCCCGGCCGATTTCATTCGCGCCCAGGGCCGCCAGCTGGTGCAGGGCGCGGCGAACCAGCCGATCCGGCTGCGCGGCACCAACTTTGGCGCCTACGACGACGAAAGCAGCGCCGCCAGCGTGGTCTATAACGGCAAGGTCTATGACGCGGTGGATTTCCAGCGCGTCAAGGCGCTGGGCTTTAACACCGTGCGGCTCAATATGTGGGCCAAGGTGTTTGAAGACAGCAGCGCGCCCTATCTCTACAAGCCCGAGGGCTGGCAGTGGCTGGAGCAGACCATTCTCTGGGCCAGGCAGGCGGGCATCAAGCTGAACCTGACCATGCAGGCGCCGCCCGGCGGCTTTCAGGGGCCGGGCTCGAACACTGGCTTCTGGAGCAACCAGGCGTATCAAGACCGGCTCAAAGCCCTGTGGGTGGCCATTGCCACGCGCTACCGCAACGAGCCGGTGATTGCGGGCTACGACATTTTGAATGAACCCAATCCGCCCCAGGATGCCGCCTGGCAGGCTTACGCCCGGAGCGTCGTCAGCGCCGTGCGCGCCGCCGACCCCAACCACCTGCTGATCGTCGAGCAGAGCTTTGCCAGCGACGCGGCCCCGTTCCTGGTCAGCGACAGCAACGTGATGTACGAGTTCCACCTCTACGATCCGTGGGACTACAGCTCGCAGCTCTCGCCCAAATATGGCCGGGGTTTTTACGGCCGCTACCCGGACCCGCTGGTGTCGCTGCCTGCGGCGTCGTTCACCAAAACCTATGCCAGCAACGCCCCGATTCCGGCGGGCAGCACCGGCTGGAGCTACTACCAGGGCCAATTCACGCCGATCACCGACGCGGGGATTTACGCCGCCGTGCCCGCTTTTTTCTCCAGCAACAACGCGGGCCGGGTGTACTTTGATGATTTCCTGATCGAGGAGTTTGACCCCGCTGGCCAGTTCTCGCGCCGCATCATCGCCGCCGATGTCGAAGACGCCGCCAAGTTGCCCGCCCTGTGGCAGTACGCCGCGCCGATGCGCGACCCCTTCATTGCCACCACCGCCAACTGGGCCAGCGCGGCCACCGGCGGCAGCGCCAGCAAGCGCAACGAGGCGGCGGGCCACCTGGGCACCAGCGCGCTGTCGATAGGCCCGGTGACGGGCGGCACCTACGGCCTGATCAACGCCAACTTGCAGTTTGGCGTGCGCTACGGCTACAGCTACCGCATCAGCGGCTGGATGAAGGGCGAGGCCGTGACCGGCGGCTCAGGCGCGCTGGGCTTGCAGCTGCGCAAGCGCGGCAGCGGCCAGCTGCCCAAGCCGCTGACCAAGGCGTTTGTCGAAACGGCTTTCCGCGACTGGTCGCAGGTGGACTACTACGTCAACCACAACGTGCCCTTCAACGTCGGCGAGTTTGGCGTCAGCTACGCCAATGTGGCGCAAAACCAGGGCGGCCTGACCTGGCTGGCCGACGTGCTGGACCTGATCGACAGCAAGGGCGGCAACTACAACTACTTCAACTACCACGGCACGATCTTCGGCCTGCACACCAATCTGTACGGCTTTCCCGACGAGGCCACCGGCCACACGGCCCTGCAGAACTTCTTCAAGGCGCGGCTGGCGCTGCCTTGAGTGGGCTTATTTTCGCTGCTCAGTAAAAAAGCGCGTGGCGCCCGCGCTCGCCCTTTTGCAGGCCGGTGAACACCACCGTTTTGGCGCTGGCGTCCCAGACGAAAGGCTGGCCAGTGTAGGGGTTGCGGGCTGGCGCTTCGGCCAGTTTTTGCGCCAGTTGCCCGGTGGCCACGCCCTGGCTGCGCAGCTCGGTGGTCAAGACGGCCATCCGGCGCAGCCCTTCCAGGTCGGACAGGCGCACCGCATACCAGATCGGATCCCAGCTGGCAAAGGTGAGAAAAAACTCCCCGACCGGGTTGTAAAGCCGCCTGGCGAAAAAGAGGAACTCGGATTCCTCGGCTCTGATGTCCCAGAGGGACTGCGCGCGCTCGACGGCCGCCGGGTATTGCGCATACGGCACCTGCAGCGCCGCGTCGCTGGCGGTCAGCCGTTCGGCGAATTTGTTGCTGCTGTCTTGAGGCTGCAGCAGCGATTTGAACATCGACGTGAACAGGCGATTGTTCAGCGTCCCGTCCATCTCGGGCAGCGCCGTGCTGCCGCCTTCCTTGGCGTGCTGGAAGATGCTGTTGGAGACCTGCCATTCGCTGGTCAGGCTGGGCAGCATGGCGCGCTCGGCGTCGGACATCGGCGCCCTCCATTGCTGCGGCAGGCCCTGCGTCATCAGCGCAGGCGGGAGCCGCCGCAGAACGGCATTGCCCCACATGAAGTGCCGCTGGAGCGCGTTGGCGGCATTCATCTTCGCGATCAGCGAGTCGCTGGCCGCCAGGTTCTGCCGCCAGAACTCGATGTCCTGGGCCAGCAGCTGCTTGACCCCGGCCGCGTCGCCTTGAGCGGCCAGCTGCCAGGCCTGGGTGAGCAGCAACTTCTGGCCTTCATGAACCTGGGCGTAGGGCGGGAGCGGCGTGTAAATGTTGAATGGCAAACGGTGAACGTAGGCCGGGCGGTTCAGCAACGCCTTGTAGCGCGCCAGCAGCAGCGGCTCCGAAGCGAGCCAGGCGGCAAGGGTTTTGTCGCCATTTTCGAGCGCCTTCAGGCAGGGCGCATCGACGCTTTTGCAGGTCTTGAGCAGGGCTTGCAGTTCGGCGGAACGCTGCGGCTTGAAGTCGCGGCCTTTGTCCGGTAAATCTCCGGCGAAATCATCGGGAGATTTTTCAAACTGCGCCTGGAACCAGGCGATGCGCTTGGCGCCCAGCGCTTGCGGCTCCTGCGCCGGGTCGGCCGAAAAGCCCATCAGGTACACATAGGCGTTGTCCTGATCCGCGACGGTTAGCTGGCGAGCTGACTGGCTGGCGGACAGTTTCATCAGGCGCAGGGCAGCCTGCGAGGGCGGCTGGTCGCGCCAGTTGACGCCGATGAGGACGAGGTAGGCGACGATGAGCAACCCAGCGCTGGCCAGGCCCAGCCACATCACGGCTTTTAGGAGTTTTTTGGTGAGGGTCATGGGGTTCTTTGGGCGGTTAGCTGGGCTGCTGGATACAAACTAAGCTATCAGGCGGGCCGTCTTCGGGTCGTAAACCACCTCGGTGATTGACCCGTCCCGGATACGCTCAACCGCTTCGTCAATCACATGCAGCGGCACCAGAAACCACTCCCTGGGTTTGACGCTCTGGCCGAAGCGGTCTTCGAGGGTCAGGTCGATCTGTGCTGCGCCGAACAGGCGGTGAAAGATGTTTTCCAGCTTGATGCGGTTCAGATTGTGCAGCGTGTAGGTGGCCACGACCTCCACATCGGCCAGCAGATAGGTGGCATCTTTGCTGGCGCCTGCGATGCGGGTCTCCACCTTGCCGCCGGTCACGCCTATCTTGTGAATCAGCTCGCGGTGCTCAGCGACAAAGGGATGGCCCGACAGGCTGCGCAGCACATAAATCGTGCCGCTTTCCATGTCGTCAGGCTCTGGCGCATCGCCAAACAGCGGCCCCATGTCGGTATCGGTCAGGCGTCGGCCCGTGTCATCCTTGTAGAGCGCCCGCTGCAGCGAGCGGCGCAGCAGGTTGCTTTCCGTGCCGTTGGCGTAAATGACGCGCAGGCGCGCATCGCTTTCGCCGTTCGGTGCCCTGATGATTTCACCGACTTCGGCCACATAGGCCAGCAGCCCGCCGACGAGAAAGTAATTGCCGCTGGCAATGCTGGTATCGCGCCCGAAACGCAGCGTCTTGCGAACGTCGGATTTGAGTTCCCGTTCTACCTGCTCGAACAGCGGCTTGAACTGGTCAAAGTCAGCGCATGGCGTGCGGTCGGCAACCTCTTCAGCCGCACGTTTTTCAGCCGTGGAGCGCACATGGCGCAGCACGGTGATGTCGCCGGGGTCGGCAGGCTCTTCGCCCATTCCCAGTTCGGCCAGCAAGGCGTCTTCGTCCAAAGCGTCAATATCCGCTGGGGTGGCTGCTGCAGCGCCCGACAGCAGGCCGGGGCCGTCGAGCGCCGCCAGCAGGGCGGGGGCTTGCGGCAGCTTGCGCAGCTGATCCAGGCGCACGGCATACAGGCGCTCAAAAATATCGCGGCCCTCGCCATGCTGCGGGGCGCGGCCATGCGTTTGATGAAAACGCAAAATGTCCTCAAAGCCCGCGATGATGCGTTCTTCGCGCGGGGTTCGGCTGGTGGTCTTGAGTGGGGCGGCTTCTACGCCCAACGCCGCTAGCAGGTCGTCATCGTCCATGTCAGCCATGCGTCGGTTCTCCTTGTGCTTGTGCTGCTGCTTTGGCTTGGGCGCGGTAACGCGCCAGCGCGGCCACACCTTCAGCCATGCGTTTTTCCCACGGGTCAGCGGAATGGAGGTCGGGCAGCCGACCACGCTCGTTCTTGAATTGCAAGGCGCGTTTGGCCAGATCGCGGGCCTCGTCTTCAGGAATGCTCAGTTTTTTGGCGGCAATGCTGGCCTGCACCTGGCGCAGCGATTTCTCATCCATCGCTTTGGCCAGCACCGCATAGGCGGCGTCAAATGGGTTGATCCGGTCGATCAGGTCAATGTCCAGGTCGCGCACGTTGACGAACTTGCGCACCCCATCGAGCAAGGCCGTATTGGTTTGCACCGTGCCGCCGCCCTGAGCATCGGCCAGTGCCAGCGCCAGTTTGGCCTGCTGGGTGATGTTCATGGCGGCAATGGCGTGCTGGCGGATTGCTTCCTGGTCGTCCGCGTTCAAATCCGGGTAACGATCACGCACGATCTTGCCCATGCGCAGCTGGGTCAGCTCTTCGGGCAGCGTGTTTTCCTTGTCAAACAGGCCGCGCTCCAGCACGGTTTTGTCCTGCAGAAAGCTGGTGACGACTTCGTTCAGGTCTTCCTTGCAGATGCGCGTGGCCTCCGGGCTTTTCGGCGTGACCAGACCGTTGATCTCGACGTGGTACTGGCCGGTAGTCTGGTTCACCCCGACGTTGTGGCCGCCTTCCTTGTAGCCGCTCTCACCGTACTCGAAGCCCGGCAGCGGGCCGGTGTTTTTGGGGGTGAATTCATAGCGTGGCGCCAGCACCTGCTCCATCAGCAGGCTGGCGGAAATGGCCTTGAGCATATCGTTCACCGCCTCGGCCACGGCGGACTGTTCGGCGGCAGGCTCGGCAATCAGGTTGGTGAAGCGCGCCCGTTCTTTGCCTTGGGCGTCGCGGGTGGCGCGGCCAATGATTTGCACGATTTCGGTCAGGCTGCTGCGGTAGCCAATCGTCAGCGCGTGTTCGCACCAGATCCAGTCAAAGCCTTCTTTGGCCATGCC
>JAPLPS010000070.1 GCA_026400075.1 Polaromonas sp. | reverse complement strand
GACGGACGTGACCGGCGCGATTGAGTTGCCAGAAGGCAAAGAAATGGTCATGCCAGGCGATAACGTGTCGATCACCGTCAAGCTGATCAACCCGATCGCTATGGAAGAAGGTCTGCGTTTCGCTATCCGCGAAGGCGGCCGCACCGTGGGCGCTGGCGTCGTTGCCAAGATCCTCGCGTAATTCCAGAACATTAAAGGAATTCACATGGCCACCAAGCAAAAAATCCGTATCCGCCTCAAAGCGTTTGACTACAAACTGATTGACCAGTCAGCCGCCGAGATCGTGGACACCGCCCAGAGCACCGGAGAGATTGTCAAGGGCCACGTGCCCCTGCCAACGCGCATGAAGCGTTTCGACATCCTGCGTTCGCCCCACGTCAACAAGACGAGCCGCGACCAGCTGGAAATCCGCACGCACCAGCGTCTGATGGACATCGTTGACCCCACCGACAAGACTGTCGATGCGTTGATGAAGCTCGATCTGCCCGCTGGCGTGGACGTCGAAATCAAGCTGCAGTAAGCAAAAATCGGCAAGCCGGGTGGCGCTGGTGTAAAAAACCAACGCCCCAGGTTTGCTGGTCATTGAAGTTTTTGACGCAGATTTGCCATTTATGGCAGTCTGCGTTATACTTTTTGGCTGTCCCGGATTTGTCATGCAGATCCGGGCCAAGTTTTATTAACCCTCTTTCACGTCAAAACGTCTGTGGCCAATTGAAGTCGCAGCGGTGAAAGTAACGGAGAAAACCAATGAGTCTGAGCAACGCCCTCGGGTTGCTGGGCCGCAAGGTGGGCATGATGCGTCTGTTCACTGATGATGGGGACACAGTTCCTGTCACAGTGGTGGATGTGTCTAACAACCGCGTGACCCAGGTGAAAACCCAAGCAAACGACGGCTACGATGCCCTCCAAGTGGCATTCGGTTCGCGCAAAGCATCGCGCGTGACCAAGCCTGAAGCCGGCCACCTTGCCAAAGCAGGTGTTGAAGCTGGTGAAATCCTGAAAGAATTCCGCGTGACGGCTGACGTCGCTGGCAAATATGCTGCTGGCGCTGTTGTGCCTGCCGCTGATATTTTTGCTGTCGGCCAGCTGGTGGACGTGCAGGGTACTTCCATTGGTAAAGGCTTTGCCGGCACCATCAAGCGTCACAAGATGAGCTCGCAGCGCGCGTCGCACGGTAACAGCCGTTCGCACAACGTTCCCGGCTCCATCGGTATGGCGCAGGATCCTGGCCGTGTGTTTCCTGGTAAACGCATGACGGGTCACCTCGGTGATGTCACCAAGACCACGCAAAACCTCGACATCGTGCGCATTGACGAAGCCCGTCAACTGCTGATGATTCGCGGCGCTGTGCCTGGTTCCAAAGGTGGTTTTGTGACGGTTCGTGCCGCCATCAAGGCCAAAGCAACCGCTGCTAAAGGAGCGAACTGATGCAGGTCGAACTCCTGAATGACCAAGGTCTGGCTGCTTCCACCGTGGAAGCACCGGACACCGTATTTGGTCGCGAATACAACGAAAGCCTGATTCACCAGGTGGTCGTGGCCTTCCAGGCCAATGCCCGCCAAGGCACCCGCGCCCAGAAGGATCGCGAGCAGGTTCGTCACTCGACCAAGAAGCCTTTTAAACAAAAGGGCACTGGCCGCGCACGCGCTGGTATGACATCTTCCCCGCTGTGGCGCGGAGGCGGTCGTATTTTCCCGAACATGCCTGATGAAAACTTCACGCACAAAATCAACAAGAAGATGTACCGCGCCGGTATGGCCTCCATCTTCTCGCAGCTGGCACGCGAAGGCCGCCTGGCTGTGGTTGATTCCCTGACCGTGGATTCGCCCAAGACGAAAGTTTTGGCTGACAAATTCAAGGCCATGAACCTCAACTCGGTGCTGGTGATTGCTGATCAGGTTGATGAAAACCTGTACCTGGCATCGCGCAACCTGGTCAACATCCTGGTTGTTGAGCCCCGCTATGCCGACCCGCTGTCGCTCGTTCACTACAAAAAGGTGATCGTGACCAAGGCCGCCATGGACCAACTCAAGGAGATGTTCGCATGAGTGCAGCCAACAAATTCAATAGCACCCGAGTCAAATTTGACGAAGGCCGCCTGATGCAGGTGCTGGTCGCTCCCATCGTGTCCGAAAAGGCCACGATGATCGCCGAGAAATCCAATTCGGTGACTTTCAAGGTCCTGCAGGACGCTACCAAATTTGAAATCAAGGCCGCTGTGCAATTGATGTTCAAGGTGGATGTCAAGGCAGTGGCTGTCGTGAATATCAAAGGCAAGACCAAGCGCTTTGGCAAGTCTGTCGGCCGCCGCGATAACCTGCGCAAGGCTTACGTGACGCTGCAGCCCGGTCAAGAGCTGAACATCGGTGGGGAGTCCGCATAATGGCCGTCATTAAGATGAAACCCACCTCGCCGGGTATGCGCGGCATGGTGAAGATTTCCCGGGATCACCTGCACAAGGGTGAACCTTACGCGCCGCTGCTCGAACCCCAGTTCCAGCATTCCGGCCGTAACAACAACGGGCACATCACCGTTCGCCACAAAGGCGGCGGTCACAAGCACCACTACCGTGTGGTCGATTTCAAGCGCAACAAGGACGCCATTCCGGCCAAGGTCGAACGTATCGAGTACGACCCTAACCGCACGGCTCACATTGCACTGATCTGCTACGCTGACGGCGAGCGCGCTTACATCATCGCCCCGCGCGGTCTGGAAGTTGGCGCCACGATTCTGAGCGGTTCGGAAGCCCCGATTCGCGTCGGTAACACGCTGCCAATCCGCAACATCCCCGTGGGCTCCACGATCCACTGCATCGAGATGCAAATCGGCAAGGGCGCGCAAATTGCACGTTCCGCTGGTACATCCGCGACGCTGTTGGCCCGTGAAGGCACCTACGCTCAGGTGCGTATGCGCTCCGGTGAAGTTCGCAAGATCCACATCGAATGCCGCGCTACCCTGGGTGAAGTCGCCAACGAAGAACACAGCCTGCGCCGTCTCGGCAAGGCCGGTGTCAAGCGCTGGATGGGTATCCGCCCAACCGTTCGCGGTGTGGTCATGAATCCGGTCGATCACCCACACGGTGGCGGCGAAGGCAAGACCGGCGAAGGCCGTCATCCAGTCGATCCATGGGGTAACCTGACCAAGGGCTACCGCACCCGTAACAACAAGCGCACGCAAGTGATGATTGTTTCGCGTCGCAAGAAGTAAGGCCAGGAAATGACCCGTTCACTCAAAAAAGGTCCGTTTGTCGACCTTCATTTGGTAGCCAAGGCTGAAAAAGCCGTTGCCAATAAAGACAAAAAGCCGATCAAGACCTGGTCGCGTCGCTCCATGATCTTGCCCGACTTCATCGGCCTGACCATCGCCGTGCATAACGGCAAGCAGCACGTCCCCGTCTATATCACTGATCAAATGGTTGGCCACAAGCTCGGCGAGTTCGCACTCACCCGGACTTTCAAAGGTCACCCGGCTGACAAAAAAGTTGTGAGAAAGTAAGGAAAGACCATGGAAACACGTGCAACCCTCCGGGGCGTTCGTCTGTCGGTCGACAAAGGCCGTCTGGTCGCTGACCTGATTCGCAGCAAAAAAGTGGATCAAGCGCTCAACATCCTGAATTTCACGCAGAAAAAAGCTGCTGGAATCATCAAGAAGGTGGTTGAGTCCGCTATCGCCAACGCTGAACACAACGACGGTGCCGACATCGACGAACTGATGGTCAAGACCATTTACGTCGAGCAGGGCGCTACGCTCAAGCGTTTCTCCGCGCGCGCCAAAGGCCGTGGCAACAGCATCAGCAAGCCTACGTGCCATGTGTACGTGGTCGTTGGTAACTAAAGGCAGCAGGATATGGGACAAAAAATCAACCCAACCGGGTTTCGCCTTGCCATCAGCCGTAACTGGTCTAGCCGCTGGTACGCCAGCAACCGTGATTTCGCCGGCATGCTTGCCGAAGACATCAAGGTGCGCGAGTACCTGAAGAAAAAGCTGAAGAATGCCGCTGTGTCGCGCGTTCTGATCGAGCGTCCGGCCAAGAATGCCCGCATCACGATTTTCTCGGCACGTCCGGGCGTCGTGATCGGCAAAAAGGGCGAAGACATCGAAGCGCTGAAAAAAGAACTGAGCCGCCAGCTGGGCGTGCCGGTTGCTGTGAACATCGAAGAAGTGCGCAAGCCTGAAATCGATGCCAAGCTGATCGCTGACTCGATCACCCAGCAGCTCGAAAAGCGCATCATGTTCCGCCGTGCGATGAAGCGCGCCATGCAAAACGCCATGCGTCTGGGTGCCCTGGGCATCAAGATCATGTCGTCTGGCCGTCTCAATGGCATTGAAATCGCTCGTTGCGAGTGGTACCGCGAAGGTCGCGTGCCCCTTCACACGCTGCGCGCCGACATCGACTACGGCACCTCCGAAGCACAGACCACCTACGGCATCATCGGTGTCAAGGTCTGGGTTTACAAGGGTGACAACCTCGGTCGTGGCGACTCTCCAGGCGCACGCCTGGATGCCGCACCGTCCGAAGAAGAGCGCAAGCCACGCGGCCCGCGCCGCGATGGCCGCCCAGGTGGTGACCGTCCTGACCGTGGCGCGCCTCGCGGCGCACCGCGCGCGCCACGCGGCAATGCCGCACCGGCCGATGGCAGCGACAAGCCTTCAATGGCGTCCGACAACAACACCGTTAAGCGCGTCAAAGCCGCGCCAGCTGCAGCAGCTGACGGTGCCAAGGCCGAGTAATCGGCCTCATAACGGAGAATAAATATGCTGCAACCCGCTCGCAGAAAATACCGCAAAGAGCAAAAAGGCCGCAACACTGGTGTTGCCACCCGTGGTAACTCGGTGGCGTTTGGTGACTTCGGTCTCAAATGCACCGACCGTGGTCGCCTGACTGCTCGTCAACTCGAAGCCGCACGTCGTGCGATTTCCCGTCACGTCAAACGTGGCGGCCGTATCTGGATCCGTGTCTTCCCGGACAAGCCAATTTCCCAAAAGCCTGCTGAAGTGCGTATGGGTAACGGTAAGGGCAATCCAGAGTACTACGTGGCTGAAATCCAGCCCGGCAAGATCATTTTTGAAATTGTCGGCGTGACTGAAGAACTGGCCCGCGAAGCGTTCCGCCTGGCTTCTGCCAAGCTGCCGCTGCGCACCACCTTCGTGGCCCGCATGATCGGCCAGTAATCAGGAGAATGAAGAAATGAATACGACTGAACTGCGCCAAAAAGACGTTGCCGCCCTGCAAGCTGAAGTCAAAGAGCTGCAAAAAGCCCACTTTGGCCTGCGCATGCAAAAGGCGACGCAGCAACTGAGCAACACCGCCACGCTGCGTTCGACGCGCCGTGCCATCGCTCGTGCCAAGACTATCCTGGCCGAAACCATCGTCAAGCAAGGAGCCAAATAATGACGGAAGCTAAAACATCCCTCAAGCGCACCTTGATTGGCAAGGTTGTCAGCGACAAGCGCGCCAAGACCGTCACGGTTCTGGTTGAGCGTCGCGTCAAGCACGCGCTGTACGGCAAGATTGTGTCTTTGTCCAGCAAGTACCACGCCCATGACGAAAAGGGCGAGTACAAGATGGGCGACGTGATCGAGATCACCGAAAGCCGTCCTATCTCCAAGACCAAGAACTGGGTTGTGACCCGTTTGGTGCAAAAAGGCGCGCTGGTTTAAGTCTCCACGACTTTGACATGACGTCATCCAGAAAAGCCCACTTCGGTGGGCTTTTTTGTTTCTGGCGTAAAGACCGTGGCTGCCCGATGACTTTGGCTGTCAGTCAAAATACCGGCCACAGCGTTTTTCTCGCTGACATCTAACCAGGAGCACCCATGATTAAAGTAGGCGACACCCTTCCCGCAGCCACGCTGATGGAATATGTCGAAGTTGAAGGCGGCGGCTGCAGCCTCGGCCCCAATCCCGTCGATGTGATTGCCGCCAGCGCGGGCAAAACCATTGCGCTGTTTGCCGTTCCCGGCGCGTTCACGCCGACCTGCTCGGCCAAGCATGTGCCCGGCTATGTCGAGAAGGCTGCCGAATTCAAGGCCGCTGGCGTCGATGAAATCTGGTGCCTGAGCGTCAATGACACCTTTGTGATGGGCGCCTGGGCGCGCGACCAGAAAACCGACGGCAAGGTGCGCATGCTGGCCGACGGCGATGCCGCCTTCGCCCAGGCCACCGGCCTGACGCTGGATTTGACCGGCAAGGGTCTGGGTCTGCGCAGCAACCGTTATTCGATGCTGGTCAAGGATGGCAAGGTCGTGAGCCTGAACAACGAAGGTCCGGGCAAGTTTGAAGTCAGCGATGCCGAGACGCTGCTGGCACAAGCCAAGGCTTGAGGCTTTTAGCGTCTGAAAAAGCCGTTGCTCGCAGGAGCAGCGGCTTTTTTTATGGTTTCAATAAACATGCCGCGCCGACGTGGCGCATTGAAAGGCCGGCTCCAGATCGACTCGCAGGTAGTGCGCGCCGGGAAGCGGGTTGTAGTAAAACGGCGGAATATCGACAAAGCCCAGCTCGGCATACAGCGCACGGGCTGACTCCATGTCGTTCAGCGTGTCGAGCAGGACGTTGTGGTAACCCGCCATGCGCGCCGCGTCGAGAATGGCCTCGGCCAGCTGGCGGCCCAGGCCGAAGCGGCGAAAAGCCTTGCGCACATACAGGCGCTTCATTTCGGCGGCGTTCGGGTAGTCGGTCGAATCGAGGCCGCGCAGCGCGCAGCAACCGGCCACTTCGCCATCGACCAGCGCCAGCAGCAGCGCGCCCGTTGGTTGGCCGTATTCGCCTGGCAAATTGGCCAGCTCCGCCTCGAAATTTTGAAAGCACAGATCAACGCCGAGCTGCGCTGCATACTCGGCCAATATCTGGCGCGTTGCTGCCAACTCCTCGGGCGAGTCGGGGGTGATGAATTGGATGGAAGGGCGTTGCACGGGGTCGGCGATGAGGAAACGCTGGCCAGTTTAACGCGCTTTGCGCAAGGGCGTCAGGCGGGTTTTCCAGCAGCTGCAAGGCTTCTCAGGTTTCGGCCAGCAGTTTTTCAATCAACTGGTGCAGCGCGGTGAAATCGGGCTCGCCGACGAACTGCTTGACGATCTGGCCGCGCTTGTTGACCAGGAAGGTCGTCGGCGTCAGCTGCACATCGCCCCAGGCCTTGGCCGCCGCGCCGGTGTTGTCGATGGCCACCGGGAACGGCAGCTGGCGCGTCTGGGCGTAATT
Source organism: Polaromonas sp. (assembly GCA_026400075.1). Taxonomy (GTDB): domain Bacteria; phylum Pseudomonadota; class Gammaproteobacteria; order Burkholderiales; family Burkholderiaceae_C; genus Polaromonas. The sequence goes on along the minus strand of JAPLPS010000070.1, from coordinate 44,875 downwards.
GACGACGTAGCTCGGCGGGTCGTAGCTCATAGCGACGGCCAGCGTGTCGTAGCCTTGGGTTTTGTATTTCTGGTGGGTGGCCACGAGCTTAGGCATTTCGGCGACACAGGTCACGCAGCTGGTGGCCCAGAAGTTGACGAGTGTCACCTTGCCCTTGAGGTCGGCGGTCGTTTTCTGGCTGCCGTCAAGCAGCACAAAGGTCGATTCGGGCGCTGACTGCGCGTCGCTGCAACCCGATAAAAACACTGTGGCTCCCAGTACCAGTGCGCCCGTCAGCACCATACGGCATACTGCCACGGAAGTAATTTGTATCATTTGAAAGGCCTTTGTCATGCAACGTCGAAATTTTAACCAGGCCGGTGCCAGCGCGCTGGGTCTGCTGATTGCAGCCGTTTACGGTCAGGCGCACGCGCTGTCGCTGGGCGACCTCGGCGGGATCAGCAACATCGAAGCCAGCAGCGGCCTGAAAACCGCGCTGGAAAAAGGCGCTGTAGCCGCCGTGGCAATGCTGGGCAGGCCCGATGGATTCCTGGCCAATCCGAAAGTTCACATCCCGTTGCCGGGTTATCTGGAAGACGCCTCCAAACTGCTGAAAACTTTTGGCCAGGGCCGGCGCATCGACGAGCTGGTCACTTCCCTGAACCGGGCGGCTGAAGCGGCCGTGCCTATGGGCCAGGACCTGCTGGTTGGCGCCGTCAAGTCTATGAATGTCAACGATGCCAAGAGCATTCTGACCGGCGGCGACAACTCGGTGACAAAGTTTTTTGCCGACAAGACCCGCGTTCCGCTGGGCGTCAAATTCCTGCCCGTCGTGACTGAGGCGACGGAAAAAGTCGGTCTGGCCCGGCAGTACAACGAATTCGCCGGCAAGGCCGCCAGTTTCGGGCTGGTCAAAAAGGAAGATGCCAACATCCAGCAGTACGTCACCGGCAAGGCGCTGGACGGCCTGTTCCTGATGATTGGCGAGGAGGAAAAGAAAATCCGCCAGGATCCGGTCGGCACCGGCAGCGCGATTTTGCAGAAGGTATTTGGCGCGCTGAAATAAGGCGGCGAGGTCGAAATTCAGGGCGCGCATGCGCTTGCAACGATTGGGTATTGGACGGGCGCGAATTGGCCTGTTAGCCTTGTGGTTTTTCCCCAGGAGCGCCCATGAAAATTGAGACCATTGCCGTTCACGGCGGCTACACGCCAGACCCGACCACCAAAGCCGTCGCGGTGCCGATTTACCAGACCGTCGCCTACGCCTTTGACAGCACCCAGCACGGCGCCGATCTGTTCGACCTGAAGGTGGCGGGCAACATTTACAGCCGCATCATGAACCCGACGAATGCGGTGCTGGAAGCGCGCATGGCGGCGCTTGAAGGCGGCATCGGCGCGCTGGCCGTGGCCTCGGGCATGGCGGCGATTGCCTACGCGATCCAGACGATTGCCGAGACCGGCGACAACATCGTCTCCAGCTCGACGCTGTATGGCGGCACCTACAACCTGCTGGCCCACACTTTCCCGCAAATGGGCATTGAGGTGCGTTTTGCCGACCCGCGCGACCCGGCTTCGTTTGCCGCGCTGATCGACGAGCGCACCAAGGCTGTGTTTTGCGAGTCCGTCGGCAACCCGCTGGGCAATGTCACCGACATCGCTGCGCTGGCCGCCGTCGCCCATGCGGGCGGCGTGCCGCTAATTGTGGACAACACCGTGTCCACGCCTTACCTGTGCCGCCCGTTCGAGCACGGCGCTGACATCGTCGTGCATTCGCTGACCAAATACCTGGGCGGCCACGGCACGACGCTGGGCGGCGTGATTGTCGATAGCGGCAAGTTTCCCTGGGCCGAGCACAAGGCGCGTTTCAAGCGCCTGAACGAGCCGGACGTGAGCTACCACGGCGTCGTCTATACCGAGGCGCTGGGCGCGGCGGCCTACATCGGCCGCGCCCGCGTCGTGCCGCTGCGCAACATGGGCGCAGCGCTGAGCGCAATGGCCGCGTTCCAGATTCTGCAGGGCATTGAAACGCTGGCGCTGCGCATGGATCGCATCTGTGACAACGCGCTGGCCATCGCGCATTTCTTGGCGGATCACCCGAAAGTCGCCTGGGTCAACTACGCGGGCCTGCCCGAGCACCGCGACCACGCGCTGGCGCAGCAATACATGGGCGGCAAGGCCTCGGGCATCATCAGCTTCGGCCTGAAGTCAAGCGACGCGATTGCTGCCGGAACGAGTTTTCAGGACGCGCTGCAGCTGTTTACGCGTCTGGTCAACATCGGCGACGCCAAGTCGCTGGCTTGCCATCCGGCCTCGACCACGCACCGCCAGTTGAACCCGGCGGAACTGGCCAAAGCCGGCGTCAGCGCCGACATGGTGCGGCTGTCCGTTGGCATCGAGCATATCGACGATTTGCTGGCTGACCTGACCCAGGCACTGGCAGCGGTGTAAACCTGTCGGCCCGTATCGTTGTTGTGATGCAACAGCTGCGGGCTGGTATGGCATTGGAAAGTTTGATTTGACGCAAGCTTGTAGTCGGAAATGTGACAAGCGGAGAAGGGTTTGCGCCAAATCAATCATTTATACGCATGCGATATAGTCCAATGAGGCTCGGGGATTTTCCCGATGCCTTCCTTATTCATTGCACATCGTCAACTACCCCGCCCTAAAAGGCGGAGCTTGAGGAGAAATCCAAAAAGCCAGGTTGAAGCAGGGAAAGCGGTATCCAGTCCGCTACGTTAGTCACAGGTCGTTCAGACGCACCAGCAAATGCTTCCTCAGTTTGCTGCTCTGCAAGGCTTTAATCATGCAGCCCAAAGGTAAAGGGGCGAAGGTTTTAGTCGCTACTCGCAAGAGTAGGAGCCGGTTGCTGACATTCCCGAGGGGACATACGCCGCAAGGCGTGGGGCACAAGACCCTTACGGGTTAGCCGAAAGGCCGAGCAGGTGAGAAGCCTGCACCTTTTTCAACGGGTGGTAGAACGGACGCGACAGGTACGCCACCGCTAGCCAAGGAACACTTCGTGTTCCACGCTCTGCCTCCCCCCGGCCTGACGGCCGAGGTTTCACGCGCAAACTGATGACTGGGCACGAAAGCTGCATTGCTTACTTTGTAAGCGGAACAATAAAGTGCTAGTGTTACACCTGTTGCAAATAGCTGCAGTTTCAGGCTTACTGGTGCGAATGAAAACAGTCAAAAAATCCACAAGGGAAATATGCAAACTCTCGCTAACAAGTCGTCCTTTCTGGAACAAAACCTGCAGTTGAGCCTGTTGCAGCTCACCTCTTGGCCTGGCTTGTCCGAACTGCTGCAGGATACGGCCCCGAATCTAACCCGCATCTGCGCGCTTTTAGCCAGAAAACCTTCGGTTGGCATGCTGATTCCAGCCATGCTGGATATGCAGCCTCAAGTGGCTTATGCGCTGCTGGAAAACTTGTATGCGAAGGGGCATATCAGCCCTGTGGGGGCCGTGTTGACGTCTGAGCAGGCTGCTTTGCCAAAATCCGATCCACTCGCAAGTCCTGAACTGCCAGCGGCAACGGCCTCGTTTCTGGGCAAGGTATGGTCGCGTTTGATGGACAGAAAGTAGGTAGCGCATGGAATGGGGCGTTTTATTCATGGGGCCTGTGGGTGCAGGAAAAACCCAGGCGATTCAAAGCATTTCGGACATTGATGTTGTCTCTACCGATGTAGAGGCTACCGATAAAACCCGCAGCCTCAAGACGCACACGACGGTGTCTATGGATGTGGGGGTGCTGCACCTGTCGGGCAGCGACAAGCTGCGACTGTACGGCGCACCGGGCCAGGATCGCTTTGACTTCATGTGGGACATTTTGCTGCAGCAGGCCAAAGGGGTGGCCTTGATCCTGAATCACGCCAGCCCCAACGCGCTGGCCGAACTGGAGCATTACCTGCAAGCCATCAGTGAGCGCGTTCCCGGCAATCGCCTGCCCCTGGCCATCGGGGTGACGCACCTTGATGAGAATCCCGGAGTTTCCCTGGGTTTGTACGACGATTACCTGCGCAAGAAAAAAATTGTCTTTTGCGGCGTGACGCCGCCGGTGATTGAGCTCGATGCGCGCGTTGCCAGCCATGTTCGCAGCCTGCTGCTGGTCATGGTGGCCCAGTTTGAGATGGCGGCACGCTTTCCTGCCATCTCCTCCCCGCTGACGGCGACCGCTGCCCGGTGACGCCGGTTCTGGAACTGGAGGGATTTGGCGTCGCTTTTGCTGCACGTACCATCCTGCTTGATGTGAGTTTGTCCATTCCGGCGCAGGGCTGCACGGTGCTGCTCGGCCCCTCGGGCACCGGAAAATCCACGCTGATTCGCACGCTGGCGGGCTTGAACGATGCCAACTCTTCGATGCGCAACTGGGGGCGGGCCATTTACCGGGGCGTGCCTTTGTGCCCTGCACGCAGGCCAGCGATCGTGACGCAAAAAGCGTATCTGCTGATGGCTACGGTGCAGGACAACATGATTGCCAAATTGCCGCACCGCTCCAGCCTGACGCGGGTGTTGCAGATTGAGCATGTGCGCGATTTTCTGCTGCAAAACGGACAGGAAATTTTGGCGGACAAGCTGACCATGCCGGTGATTGATCTGCCGCTGCACGAGCAGCGCATCATTGCCATTCTGAGGCAGGCGCTGCCAGCGCCAGCCCTGCTGATGGTCGATGAACCGACCGTCAAAATGTCGCCTGACGGTGCGCAGGCCGTTTTAGCCACGCTGGAAATTCTGGCCAGAAGCCGGGCAGTGCTGATGGTGTCCCATCATCTGGCCCAGACGCGCCAGATCGCCGGAAAGGTGATCCTGCTTGCCGATGGCGTAGTTCAGGAAAGCGCCGCGAAAGACGATTTCTTTTTGCGCCCGCAGACCGTCGCCGCGCAGCACTATGTGCGCACTGGTTCCTGCCCTGAGTCAGGCATAAGCGGGCAAAGCACAGAGACCGATGCGGATGCGGATGCCGTCCCACCGGTTCGCAGCGAGCCGCCGCCAAAGCCACCGGTCGAACAAACAAGGGCGCCGCTGGAGGTTGTGGCCGTGACGCCGTCCACGGCCGGGCCAGCGCCCGCGCCCGCGCTGGAGTCGTGGCAGCGCCTGCAGCATTTGCAGCCCAGCCCGGCAGCAAAAAGTGCGTTTTGCGGGCCACGCGGCTTTGTCTGGCTGATTGGCGGCAAGGTGGCGGGAACGCCTTTTCCAGGCATCCTGCGCAGCGTGCATCAAGACCTGCAAGCGTTGCGCAACGCGGGCATTACGCGCCTTATTTCGCTCACTGAAACGCCTTTTGATGCAGCGCTGGCGGCCAACTACGACATTCAATGCACGGCTGTGCCGATGCCTGACATGCATGCCCCTTCGCTGGAAGATGCCTGTTTTTTGTGCCATGCAATAGACCGCTACCTGCAGAATGGAGAAACGGTGGCGGTGCATTGCAAAGCCGGTCTGGGGCGCACCGGAACGGTGCTAGGTCTCTACTGGATCTGGCTCCAGGCCGGGCAGGTCAGCGGCGAGGCCGCGATGAAATACGTCAGGCAGCAGGAAGCGGGCATGATTCAGTCGCTGGCGCAGGAGAATTTTCTAAAAGAGTTTCCGGGGCTGGTAGCTCAGCTTTCCGCAGGCACAATAGCTTCAGTTCCTTCTCTGGAACCTGATGCAGATTTTTAAAGCAACCCCTCCAAAGAAAGTTCCCTATGAGCACTCTTGACACCGCATTGCAAAAAGCCGTTACCAGCATTCCTGAATGTGTCGCTGCTGGCTATGTTGACCTGTCTTCCGGCATGATCCTGAGCATGAAAACGGTCGATTCGCATCCCGGCGAAGTGTTTGACCTGCTGGCCGCTGCAACGGCCGACCTGTTCCAGGGCCCGAACGTGTCGGCGATTGAAGCGATTTTCCGCAAGGCCCGTGGCCTGCCCGAGAACAATGACGATCATTATTTCCAGGAAATCATCGTCAACAGCAACAACCTGATCCACATCTTCCTGCGCGGCAAACGCCAGCAGCAAGTTGCCTGCTTTGTCTGCCGCAAGGGTGCCAATCTGGGCATGGTGCTGACCAAGTCGCGCATGGCTATGCCGGAGATTGAAGGGGCTCTGTAAGCTTCAGGCGGGGCCGCCTGAGTCGTCTTGGAAAAAGGCTGCAGTTCAGGCGGTATCTGCGGTTTTATAACTGAATGGGTTTTTTGACATCCTCCCCTCCTGAAAGGAAGGGGATTCCCTGGTACGGGGTTCCATGCCCGGAACCGGCGCTTGACTTGTTAAGCACCTTACTTCACGCTGGCTTCCAGTATTACTACCTGCCAGCCGGAACCACGAGAGCACTCGCAGCCAACGGAAAAACGGGGAAATACAAGTTTTTGCGCTGGGTGCGTCACCGCAAAAGTCCAGCGCAGCCGATTTTAAACACAGGAAAGACACGTATGGTCAAACAAAGCCAAAGGAAAATCCAACAGCCAGACAGCTTCGCTGCCGCCCTCTACCTCCCTAGCCTGAAGGCCGGGGTTTCCCGGGAAGTCAACTGATGAATTTTGAGAATTCTGAAAAAAGTTCTGCCGAAGTCCTTGCCAGCAAAACCCGCTCCACTTTGCGCGGCCTGTGCGCGGCATCGGAAAACGTCGAGGCGACTGCGCTGGTCTCCCACGACGGGCTGATCATCGCCTCCGTCATGTCCCAAGAAGTGGATGCCGACCGGTTCGGCGCGATGTGCGCTTCCTTGCTGGCGCTGGCCAATCGCGCGGCCAAGGAGGTCAGCCGGGGCGATCTGCGCCAGATCATCCTTGACGGCAGCCTGGGGCCTATGCTGCTGACCCGCGCCGGCGATGTCGGCGTGCTGGCGGTGGCGGCCAGTCCGGCGGCCAAACTCGGTCAGCTGATTCTTGAAACCCGCAATACGGCGCGGGCCTTGTCCGAACTGGCCGCGTTGCAGAAAGACTGAAATGAGCCTGACGCTGCGCTATGGTGATCGGGCCGTGACGCCGTTGGCCGGTGAAACGGTGCTGAACGCGTTGCTGCGGGCGGGCATTGATGTGCCGTTTTCCTGCAAGGCCGGGGCTTGCCATACCTGTCTGTCCTTGTGCATAGAGGGCAACGTTCCCGAGAAGGCCCAGCGCGGACTGGCGGCTCATTTGCTGGAAAAGCGCTATTTTCTTCCCTGTAAATGCAAAGCCGTGAGCGACATGAGCATTGCGCCTGCGCTGGAGTCCGACCTGGTCGATCCGGCGCTGTTTGACGAGCCTGTCGCCGCCGCCACTTGCGCCGCTGCCTCTGCGGAATTGCCTTACCCGGAGCCCGACCCCGAACTCTGGGCGGAGCTCGAAGACGGCAAGACTGTGCGCCGGGTGCTGGAAGATTTTTATGAGCGGGTGTATGCAGACCCCTTGCTGAGTCCTTTTTTTGGGCGCGTCACCAAGGACAGGGTGACTGACAAGCAGTATTCCTTCATGAAGCAGTGCGTGACTGGCGAAAAAGTCTATTTTGGCGACCGCCCGCGCAACGCGCACCACTGGATGATTATTTCCGAGGCCCTGTTTGAGCATCGCCAGGCGCTGATGCTGCAGGCCCTGCAGGCACAGAAGCTGAGCCCTGGGCAGATCAGCCGCTGGGTGCGCATCGAGGAACACTTTCGCCCCGACATGGTCAAGACCGAAGTCTGGCCGCGCCGGGTCGGCGAGGAAGAAATTTTTATCGAGGGTTTTGCCAGCGAAACCCTGATGGACGCCACCGTTTGCGACCATTGCGGCGCTGAAATTGCCGCCGGTACCACTGTGGCTTACCACCGTCGGCTCGGGCAGGTCAGTTGCCGCGTTTGCGCCAGCGGTATGCCGCACACGGCAAGTGCTTGACGGCCGAGGCGGGGGCTTTGCGTTGTTTTCCAGGGCACGGCATCGCGGTACATCGATTGGCACCCGCTTAAACGCTGATAATTGATCGCAATGAACAGCATTTTCATCATCGCCCATGCGCCTTTGGCCTCCGCTTTCCGGGCGGGCGCGTTGCATGTGTTTCCGGAGCAAGCCGCCGATGTGGCCGCGCTCGATGTGCAGCCGAACATGCCGCCCGAAGAAACGCTGGCCCAGGCGCGCATTATGCTGGCGCAGCTGGGCAGCGCCCAGGCGCTGATCCTGACCGATATCTTTGGCGCCACGCCCTGCAATGTGGCGCAAAAACTGGTCGATGGCGTCAGCGTCAAGCTGGTCACCGGCCTGAATCTGCCGATGCTGCTGCGCGCTGTCTCGTACCGCAATGAGCCGCTCGACGCCCTGGTGGCGCGGGCGCTGGTCGGCGCCACCCAGGGCGTGATGCAGGTCGCCATCACCGCACCCCAAAATCAAGTCCGTAAAAATCATGATCAAGACGCACACCAGCATCAGCAATAAACTCGGCCTGCACGCCAGAGCCTCGGCCAAATTCACCAAGCTCGCGGGCAGCTTTTCCTGCGAAGTCTGGATGAGCAAGGGCGAGCGCCGGGTCAACGCCAAAAGCATCATGGGCGTGATGATGCTGGCCGCCGGGCTGGGCAGCACGGTCGAAATCGAAACCAGCGGGCCCGACGAGCAGGCCGCAATGGAGGCCTTGCTGGCCCTCGTGGCGGACAAGTTCGGCGAAGGGGAGTGAGGCCAGCGGTATGACTTTTTCAGTCCACGGTCTGGTAGTTTCGCGCGGCGTGGCGATTGGCCGCGCGGTGCTGGTGGCCTCCAGCCGGGCCGATGTCGGCCAGTACTTTATCGAGCCCGAAAAAACCGAGGCCGAAATCGAGCGGGTGCGCCTTTCCCGCAACGCCGTGATGGAGGAAATCACCCGCCTGCAGCACGAGCTGCCGACGGACGCGCCGCATGAAATCGCCGCCCTGCTTGATGTGCATCTGATGCTGCTGCAGGACGAGCAGCTGATTGGCGGCGTCAAGCACTGGATTGTTGACCGGCATTACAACGCCGAGTGGGCGCTGATCACCCAGTACGAGCTGATTGCGCGCCAGTTCGACGAGATGGAAGACGAGTACCTGCGCGAGCGCAAGGCCGATCTGGAGCAGGTGGTTGAGCGCATCCTGCGCCACATGAAGGGCGGGGCTTCGCCGCTGCAGCATCCGGGCGTGCGCGCTGGCAGCAGCCGCAAGCAGTCGCAGGATCTGCTGCTCGACGACACGCTCGATGTGCCGCTGGTGCTGGTGGCGCACGATATTTCGCCCGCCGACATGCTGCAGTTCAAGCAGAGCCTGTTTGCCGGTTTTGCCACCGATGTGGGCGGCAAGACCTCACACACGGCGATTGTGGCGCGCAGCATGGACATTCCGGCGGTGGTCGGGGCGCGCAGCGCCAGCCAGCTGATCAAGCAGGACGACTGGGTCATCATCGACGGCGAGGCGGGCGTCTTGATCGTCGATCCTTCGCCGATCATCCTGGCTGAATACGGTTTTAAACAGCGTCAGGGCGAGCTGGAGCGCCAGCGGCTGAACCGGCTCAGGAACACGCCCTCGCTGACGCTGGACGGCCAGCGCATCGAGCTGCTGGCCAATATTGAACTGCCCGAGGACACGCTGGGCGCGGTGCAGGCCGGCGCGGTCGGCGTGGGGCTGTTCCGCAGCGAATTCCTGTTCATGGGCCGCAAAGGCAAGCTGCCTGACGAAAACGAGCAGTACCAGGCTTACCGCAAGGCCATCGACGGCATGCAGGGCATGCCGGTGACGATACGCACGGTCGATATCGGCTCGGACAAGCCGCTGGATCGCTTTTCCGGCAAGGCCCAGGACGGCCAGCTGAATCCGGCGCTGGGGCTGCGTGCGATTCGCTGGAGCCTGGCGGATCCGCCGATGTTCTTGGCGCAGCTGCGCGCCATTTTGCGGGCGGCTTTTCATGGCCGGGTCAATTTGCTGGTGCCGATGCTGGCGCATGTCAGTGAAATTCGCCAGACCCTGGCGATGATTGCCCTGGCCCGCGAGCAGCTGGACAAGCATTGCATTCCCTATGGCCCGGTGCGGCTGGGCGCGATGATCGAGATACCGGCGGCAGCGCTGACGGTGCCGCTATTTTTGAAGCATTTTGATTTCCTGTCGATTGGCACCAACGACCTGATTCAGTACGTTCTGGCCATTGACCGGGCCGACGAGGCGGTGGCGCATCTGTACGATCCCTGCCACCCGGCGGTGCTGCGCCTGATTGCCGACACGATTGCCCAGTGCCAGGTTCAGGGAAAAGGCGTCACCGTGTGCGGTGAAATGGCGGGCGATGTCGGCATGACGCGGCTGCTGCTCGGGCTGGGGCTGCGCAGTTTTTCGATGCACCCGTCGCAGATTCTCGCGGTCAAGCAGCAGATTTTGCGCGCCGACACCGCCAAGCTCAAGCTGTGGGCGCAAGAAGTGCTCGACAGCGACGAGCCCAGCACTTTGCTTTGAGCCGCCCGCCGGGCGGCGCCATCCGGGGATATTGACATGACTACGTTTGACCACGCCACGTTGATTCAGGACATCAGCGCAGGCTTGTCGCCGCTGCGCAAGGCCCAGCCTGAAGCGATGGCTGGCTTTGGGCAACTGGCCCGCGCGGCGATGGCCGAAGGCGCGCTCAGCGCCAAACACAAGGAGCTGATGGCGCTGGCGATAGGCATCACGCAGCACTGCTCGGGCTGCATCGGTTTTCACGTCAAGGCGCTGCACAAGCTGCAATGCACGCGCGCTGAGCTGGAGGAAATGCTGGCCGTGTGCGTCTATATGGGCGGTGGCCCGGCGCTGATGTATGCCGCCGAGACCATCGCAGCCTGGGAAAAACTCGCGCCCGCCTGAGTCAGCTTCAGGCGTCCGGCGCCGCTGCCAGCACATGGCCAGCCTGCTGGTCTGCGTGGTAGCTGGAGCGCACCATTGCACCGATGGCGGCGTGACTAAAGCCCATCTCGTAAGCTTTTTCCTCAAACATCTTGAAGGTGTCCGGGTGGACGTAGCGGCGCACCGGCAGGTGGCTGGTCGAAGGCGCTAGGTACTGGCCAATCGTCAGCATGTTGATGCCGTGGTCGCGCATGTCCTGCATGACTTGCAGGATTTCTTCGTCGGTCTCGCCCAGGCCGACCATGATGCCGCTCTTGGTGGGAACGTCGGGGTGCAGTGCCTTGAATTTTTTCAGCAGGTTCAGCGAGAACTGGTAGTCGGAGCCGGGGCGCGCTTCCTTGTACAGGCGCGGCGCGGTCTCTAAATTGTGGTTCATCACGTCGGGCGGCGCGGCTTTGAGGATTTCCAGCGCGCGGTCGTCGCGGCCCCGGAAGTCGGGCACCAGCACTTCGATCTGCGTGGTCGGCGAGAGTTCGCGGATGCGGGCGATGCAATCGACAAAATGCTGGGCGCCGCCGTCGCGCAGGTCGTCGCGGTCCACGCTGGTGATGACGACGTATTTCAGCTTCAGCGCGGCAATCGTCTTGGCCAGGTTTTCCGGCTCATTCACGTCCAGCGGATCCGGGCGGCCGTGGCCCACGTCGCAAAACGGGCAGCGCCGCGTGCATTTGTCGCCCATGATCATGAAGGTGGCCGTGCCCTTGCCGAAGCATTCGCCAATGTTCGGGCAGCTGGCTTCCTCGCACACCGTCACCAGCTTGTTCTGGCGCAGCACGTCCTTGATCTCGTAAAAGCGCGTGGTCGGGCTGCCCGCCTTGACGCGGATCCACTCGGGTTTTTTCAGCAGCTCGCCGCGCTCGACCTTGACCGGAATGCGCGAGAGTTTGGCGGCGGCTTTTTGCTTGGCCAGCGGGTTGTAGTCCTGCTGGCTCTGGGCTTCGCGGACGACGGGGTTGATGGGGGCGGCAGGATTTGCGGGTTGCAGGGCGTCTGGATGGCTCATGGTGTGGGGTATTTTTTGCGAGTGTTTTGGCCAAGTCAAGGCGACAGGTGGGTGGCGAGTTTGTGGCCCAGCACGTCTGCCGCTTCCTGCCAGCTGGCGGGTACGCCGATTGTAGAAAGATCGGTGGTCGTCAGCCCGGCGTAGCCGCAGGGGTTGATGCGCGAGTAGGGTTCAAGATCCATCGCGACGTTCAGCGCGACGCCGTGGTAAGTGCAGTGGCGGCTGACCTTGATGCCGAGCGCGGCAATTTTGCCCAGGCCGCGAAACGGGTCGGACGGGTGCGCCGGGCCGGTCAGCGCCGCATGGGAAAACGGGTCGGCCAGCCGCACGTAAATGCCGGGCGAGCCGCTCACGCGGTGGCCGGTCACGCCAAAATGCACCAGCGTGTTGAGCACGGCTTCTTCGATGCGATAGACATATTCCTTGACGAAGTAGCCAGCCCGTTTCAGGTCAATCAGCGGATAGGCCACCACCTGACCGGGGCCGTGAAACGTCACCTGACCGCCCCGGTTGGTCTGCACGACGGGGATGTCGCCGGGGTTCAGGATATGGTCGGTTTTTCCGGCCAGACCTTGTGTATAGACTGGGGCGTGCTCGCAAATCCATAGCGCATCGGGTGTCGTTTCATCGCGCGCGGCGGTGAACTCCTGCATCGCCTGGACGGTGGCCGGGTAATCGAGGCGGCCTAGCCGGTGTATCTCAATGCTTATCACAGTTTTGCTTCAATCAAAAGTCGCCAGCCGGGCGGCCATGCGTGAAGGCCGTCGGGCTGCGCGCTGCCTGGGGCGTCAGGCGCCGCAGCATTTCTTGTATTTTTTGCCGCTGCCGCATGGGCAGGGGTCGTTGCGCCCGACCTTGCTGTCTTCGCGCTGATAGGGCATCGGGGCGGGCGTATTTTTGCGGGCCAGCCAGAAGTCGCGGATGTCGTGGATGCTTTGCGACAGCTGGCCGGGCAGCTCGCTGTCTTGTTCGATCTGCAGCGCAGGCTGGTCGGGGTTGTAGCCCTCGCCGAGCAAAATGATGGGAGTGATCAGGTTGAAGTAGTCGAGGTTGTGGACGACGATATTCCATTCCCGATAGGCCAGCATGGCGCGGCGAAAGCCTGCGCTCCAGTCCTGGTAGTCCCAGCGGCCCAGGCGTTTTTCGTTTTTGTCGAGCTGGTAGGGGGTGATGCGCGCTGCGTCGTCCACTTTTGTGGTCAAGGGCGTGAACAGCTGGCCGGGCGCGAGGGTGTCCCGCGCCGCCGAGGTGAGGGTTTCAATGTCGCTCCGGCGGCGCAGCAGCAGTTGCAGCAGGCGCTGTTGCTGGCGTTCATCGGCGCAAACCGGCAATTTGGACTGGCCAAAAATCGCTGTCATCCACTCGTGGCTGGGTACGTCAACAGGGCCAATCGCGCAGGCGGTGAGGTAGCCATCGGCCATTTCGGCGGACATGGCGCTGGCGGGCAGACCGGCGTCATTGAACAGGCCAAGCAGCTCGTCGCATTCTGCGCGGGTCAGCGGCTGGAGGGCTTCTTGCGGCGCCAGAGGATGCGCTGCGGTGTAGTCGAGGAAGTCGTTCATGGCAATAAAAGAGGAAAAGTCATGCCGATGGGGCGATAGCGTAACGCCTGCGCGGCTTGACCATCGGGCGCCACTCGTTTGCGGGCTTGTGCGGGCTTGTACGGCCTGGGTCGGTGCGGCTGGCTTACAGCACGTATTTAATCATCGGGTGGGTGGACAGCGTGCGGTACAGCTCGTCGAGCTGCTCGCGGCTGGTGGCCGTCACGGTGATGGTCACGCTCAGGTATTTGCCGCCCTTGCTCTCGCGCAGCGTGATCGTGCTGGCGTCGAATGTCGGGTCGAACTGGTGGGCAATCAGAGTGATGGTGTGGACCAGGCTCTCAACCTTCAGGCCCATGACCTTGATGGGAAAGAGCGAGGGGTACTCAATCAGCGACTCGGTGCGGCTTGGCTCGGGCGCGGCGCCGGGGAGGGTGGGATGTGTCATGGGGAGAGTTCTTTGCGGGCTGGCCGGGTTTTATTCGTAATCATAAGATGGCAGGTAATTTCAGATTATGAAAATGACTACGCCAATGGCCAGCACGCCCAGCATCAGATTGATGCCGGCCAGGGTGGCAATCTGTCCGGCGCGGCGTCCGCCTTCGGGCCAGTTGGCGGCGCTGACCGCCTGTTTCAGGCGACGAAAAGGGCCAAAGTAAAGATGGCCGAACAGGGCAAACATCACCAATCCCAGGCCCAGCATCAGGTGCCAGCCGACCGGCGCTTGCTTCATTCCGGTGGACAGCAGCATGCTCAAGCCGGTCAGCAATAACAGCGCGATACTGGCCCACACCAGCGCAAAAAACCGCTGCAGAACCTGCGCTATCAGGGGCATACGCTGTGGTGGCGCCAGTAATTGGGCGGCGGCCGGGCGCAGCGCCAGCAGCATGAAACCGATGCCGCCGAGCCAAGCGATTGCGGCAAGGAGGTGGAGAAATTTCATCAGGGCGGGCATGGCGCGTCTTTCATTAACAGCAAGGAGCAGGCTCCCCCGAGGCGCGCTATTTCAGAAAATTCAGGGCGTCGGGAGGGTGCTATTGTCGCCTGCCGGTCGGCTCTGCAGCACTGGCGAATTCTCATCAGGCACAAAGCATCCGCCCATCGGAAATTTTTATCAATTTATGGGGGTTTCTACGTATAATTAGAGGCTTTGCTGAGGACGGCGCCCGTAACCTTCATGTAATTTGTGAGGTCCAAAATGGCAAACGCGGCAACTGATGCAACAAACGGTGCATCGGTGAAATCAACGAAACAGGGCCAAAACCCAACCGTCCAGAATGCATCAAGGGCACTGGACGGTGCAGATGATCTGGTAGATGAGGCGCAGGATGAAGGGTTCAAGCCCCTGACGCGTGAAGAAGCTGAAAAGATTCGCCAGTCGAATCCTTCAGTCTCTTTATGGCAAGTGGTAGCGGGACAGGTGGGCGTGGGTGTCCTTGTGACACTGGCGGCCTGGATTTTGACAGGGCAGCTACGGATGGCCTGGTCGGCGGGCTACGGTGCGCTGGCGGTGGTGCTTCCTGCGGCCCTGTTTGCACGGGGGCTGTCGCGCCAGAAGTCAGCGATGCAGGGAAATGCTGCGCTGGCTGGATTTTTTGTCTGGGAACTGGTCAAGATTGCCTTGACGGTGGCAATGCTGGTTGCCGCGCCAAGGCTGATTGCGGAATTAAGTTGGCTGGCTTTATTGGCCGGCTTTGTGGTGACGATGAAGGTGTATTGGGCGGCCATGTGGTTTCGCTCGGCGCGCAAAGACTCGATCAAAAATTTTTGAAAATTGACGAATTGGTGACCTATGTCTGCTGCTGAAAACGCTGGAACACATGCCCCGACGTCTGGAGAGTACATCCAGCATCACCTGCATCATTTGCAGAAAAACTTCTCCTTTGAGAACGTTGAGCAAAAAGGCATTATTGACTTCAGCCTGTTCAATTTTGACTCGCTGGTTTACTCCATTCTGCTTGGCGCGATCGGCTGCTTTTTTCTCTGGCGCGCCGCCAGCAAGGCCACGTCCGGCGTACCCGGCCGCTTTCAGGCTGCCGTTGAAATTCTGTCCGAAATGGTCGATAACCAGGCCAAGGGCGTGATTCACAACGCTACCAGCCGCAAGCTGGTGTCGCCATTGGCACTGACCGTGTTTGTCTGGATTTTCCTGATGAACGCGATGGACATGCTGCCGGTCGATGCAATTCCAACCCTGTGGCACAGCGCCGGTCCAGCACTGGGCTTCAATAATTACATGCGCGTCGTGCCGACGGCTGATGTGTCCACGACGCTGGGCCTGTCATCGAGCGTGCTGCTGGTCTGCCTGGTGTACAACATCAAGATCAAGGGCATTGGCGGCTGGGCGCACGAGCTGATTGCCGCGCCGTTCGGCGACAAATGGTTTTTGTACCCGGTCAACTTCCTGATGCAAATGATTGAATTCGCCGCCAAGACCATGTCTCATGGTATGCGGTTGTTCGGCAACATGTTTGCCGGTGAACTGGTTTTCATGCTGATCGCCCTGATGGGTGGCACATGGGCCTGGCAGTTCAACCCCCTCTCGGGTATGTTCTGGCTGGGATTTGGGCATGTTGTCGCCGGAACCGTGTGGAGTATCTTTCACATTCTGGTGATCACGCTGCAAGCCTTCATCTTCATGATGTTGACGCTGATTTACGTGGGACAGGCCCACGATTCACACTGAGCTTTCTTTTCTTAGTTAGCTTTTCTTTTCTCTTTTTTTACCTTTCCTCTCATTTTTGGAGCAATCATGGAAAACGTTCTCGGTCTCGTGGCTTTGGCTTGTGGTTTGATCGTCGGTCTGGGTGCTATCGGCGCCTCTATCGGTATCGCCCTGATGGGTGGCAAGTTCCTGGAAGCTTCGGCTCGCCAGCCTGAACTGATGAATGACCTGCAAACCAAAATGTTCATTTTGGCTGGTCTGATCGACGCTGCTTTCCTGATCGGTGTTGCTATCGCTCTGCTGTTCGCGTTCGCCAATCCTTTTGTCCTGCATTAATTCCCCGACAACCCTCTGGCAAGTTGGATAAGGAAATAAGCCGTGAACATTAACTCCACCCTGTTCCTGCAGGCTGTCGTTTTTGCGATCCTGGTTTGGTTCACGATGAAGTTCGTGTGGCCACCAATCACAAAAGCGCTGGACGAGCGGGCACTGAAAATCTCTGACGGCCTTGCCGCTGCCGACAAGGCCAAATCGGAACTCGCCTCTGCCAACAAGCGCGTCGAGTCCGAACTGGCTACCTCGCGCAACGAAACGGCCGCCCGTCTGGCTGACGCAGACCGCCGTGGTCAAAGCATCGTTGAAGATGCCAAGGCCCGCGCCGTCGAAGAAGCCAACAAGATCATTGCGGCAGCCCAGGCTGAAGCCGCTCAACAAACGGTCAAGGCTCGTGAGGCGCTGCGCGAGCAGGTCGCCCTGCTGGCTGTCAAAGGCGCCGAGCAGATTCTCCGCAAGGAAGTCAATGCCGGGGTTCATGCCGATTTGCTGAGCCGCCTCAAAGCCGAGCTCTAAGCAAAGCAAGGCAGACAACACTATGGCTGAACTTGCAACCATTGCCCGCCCCTACGCGGATGCGCTGTTCAAGGCGCAGGGCTCCGATCTGGCTACAACCGCCCTCTGGCTTGACCGGCTGACAGCTGTGGCGCAAAACGCCCAGCTGCTCCAGTTCGCTGACAGCCCCAAGGTGGAAGTGGCGCAGGTGTTTGACGTGATGGTCGGCGTGGCCAGCGATGCGGCCAACCCGCTGCCCGAGGCGGCCAGGAATTTCCTGCGCCTCGTGATTGAAAACAATCGCCTGTCCGCGCTGCCTGAGATCGCCAACCAGTTTCGTTCCCTGAAGAACGCGGCCAGTGGCTCCACCGATGCCGTCGTGTACAGTGCTTTTCCGCTTGATGCGCAAGCCCTGGCTGACGTTGCCGCGACCCTGCAAAAGCGTTTTGGGCGCAAGCTCAACGTCACGCTGGAGCTCGATCAGTCCTTGATTGGCGGGATTCGCGCGGTCGTGGGTGACGAGGTGCTCGATACCTCGGTCAAAGCCCGTTTAGAACAAATGAAAGTGGCGCTGATTTCATGATCCGGCGCGCTCAAGCGCCCTGTCACGCAAGTCTTTAGCCAACAACCTAGAAAGAAGGAAAGAGTCATGCAACTCAATCCCGCAGAAATTTCTGAACTGATCAAGAGCCGTATCGAAGGCCTCGCCGCCAGCAGCGACATCCGTAACCAGGGCACCGTGGTGTCGGTGGCCGACGGTATCGTGCGCATCCACGGCCTGTCCGATGTGATGCAGGGCGAGATGCTGGAATTCCCCGCTACCGCCGATGGCACGCCGACCTTTGGTCTGGCACTGAATCTGGAGCGCGACTCGGTCGGCTCCGTGATTCTGGGCGAGTACGAACACATTGCCGAAGGCGACACCGTCAAATGCACGGGCCGCATTCTGGAAGTGCCAATCGGCCCCGAGCTGCTCGGCCGCGTGGTCAATGCGCTCGGCCAGCCGATTGACGGCAAAGGCCCGATCAATGCCAAGCTGACCGACGTGATCGAAAAAGTCGCTCCCGGCGTGATCGCCCGTAAATCGGTCGACCAGCCGCTGCAGACCGGCCTGAAGTCGATTGACGCGATGGTGCCCGTCGGCCGTGGCCAGCGCGAGCTGATCATTGGCGACCGCCAGACCGGCAAGACCGCAGTTGCCATCGACGCCATCATCAACCAAAAGGGCGCCGGCGTTTCCTGCGTCTATGTTGCGATTGGCCAGAAGGCTTCCTCGATCAAGAACGTGGTGCGCTCGCTGGAGCAAGCTGGCGCGATGGAATACACCATCGTTGTGGCCGCATCGGCTTCCGAATCGGCTGCGATGCAGTACGTCAGCGCCTACTCCGGTTGCACGATGGGCGAGTATTTCCGCGATCGCGGTCAAGACGCGCTGATCGTGTATGACGACCTGTCCAAACAGGCCGTGGCTTACCGCCATGTCTCGCTGCTGCTGCGCCGTCCACCAGGCCGCGAAGCCTACCCTGGCGACGTGTTCTATCTGCACAGCCGCCTGCTGGAACGTGCTGCCCGCGTGAACGAAAAGTATGTCGAAGACTTCACCAAAGGCGAAGTCAAAGGCAAGACCGGCTCACTGACGGCGCTGCCGATCATTGAAACGCAAGCTGGCGACGTGTCCGCTTTCGTGCCAACCAACGTGATTTCGATCACGGACGGCCAGATTTTCCTGGAAACCAGCCTGTTCAACGCCGGTATCCGTCCTGCGATCAACGCCGGTATCTCGGTGTCGCGCGTCGGTGGTGCTGCCCAGACCAAGCTGATCAAGAACCTGTCCGGCGGTATCCGTACCGACTTGGCCCAGTACCGTGAACTGGCTGCGTTTGCGCAGTTTGCTTCCGATCTGGACGAAGCGACCCGCAAGCAGCTCGACCGTGGCGCCCGCGTGACCGAACTGCTCAAGCAGGCTCAGTACTCGCCGCTGTCCATCTCCACCATGGGTGCCACTTTGTTCGCAGTGAACAAGGGCTTCATGGACGATGTGGATGTCAAGCGCGTGCTGGCTTTCGAGCACGGCCTGCACGCCTGGCTCAAGGACAAGAACGTTGCCTTGATGGCAAAACTCGAAGCCAACAAAGCGATGGACAAGGATTCCGAGGCTGAGTTGACGGCGGCAGTGACGGCGTTCAAGAAGTCGTTTGCCTAAGCTTGTCCGGCTTTATTCAAGTTTGGCAAGTGTCTAGAACCCATTAGGAACCCATATGGCAGCAGGCAAGGAAATACGGGGCAAGATCAAATCGGTGGAAAACACCAAGAAGATCACCAAGGCCATGGAAATGGTGGCCGCCTCCAAAATGCGCAAGGCGCAGGACCGGATGCGCGCAGCCCGTCCTTACAGCGACAAGATCCGCAATATCGCAGCAAACCTGAGCGAGGCGAATCCCGAATACACCCATCCGTTCATGGAGTCCAACGACGCCAAGGACACCGGGTTTATCGTGGTGACGACGGACAAGGGTTTGTGCGGCGGCATGAACACCAACGTGCTGCGCATTCTGACGGCCCGGCTCAAGGAGATTCAGGCTGCTGGCAGTGATGCGCAGGCTGTTGCCATTGGCAACAAGGGTTTGGGTTTTCTCAATCGCGTCGGCGTCAAGGTGGTGGCTCACGCCACCCAGCTCGGCGACAAGCCGCATCTGGACAAGCTGATCGGCCCGGTCAAGGTGTTGCTCGACGCGTACAGCGAAGGCAAGATCAAGACCGTGTACATCTGCTACACCCGCTTCATCAACACGATGAAGCAGGAGGCGGTGGTCGAGCAGCTGCTGCCCTTGACGGCAGAGCGCATGCAGGGTGACAAGAACCAGCACGGCTGGGACTACATCTATGAGCCCGACGCGCAGAGCGTGATTGACGATCTGCTGGTTCGCTATGTCGAAGCGCTGGTGTTTCAGGCCGTGGCCGAAAACATGGCCTCCGAGCAGTCAGCCCGCATGGTTGCCATGAAGTCTGCCACCGACAACGCTGGCAGCGTGATTGGCGAGCTCAAACTGATTTACAACAAAACGCGTCAAGCGGCGATCACGAAAGAACTTTCGGAAATCGTTGCCGGTGCCGCAGCGGTTTAAGCCGCGATTCCCAAGATTAAAGAACGAAAAGGATTCAATCATGGCTCAAGCCCTAGGCAAGATTGTTCAGTGTATTGGTGCGGTGGTGGACGTGGAGTTTGCCCGCAACGAGATGCCAAAGATTTATGACGCGCTCAAGATGGAAGGCTCCACCTTGACGCTGGAAGTCCAGCAGCAGCTGGGCGACGGCATTGTGCGCACCATTGCGCTGGGCACGTCTGACGGCCTGCGTCGCGGCAACGTGGTGTACAACACCGGTGCCAACATCACCGTTCCGGTCGGCAAAGCCACGCTGGGCCGCATCATGGACGTGCTCGGCGCGCCCATCGACGAGCGCGGTCCTGTGGACCAGACGCTGACCGCTCCGATTCACCGCAAGGCCCCGGCCTACGACGAACTGAGCCCTTCGCAAGAGCTGCTCGAAACCGGCATCAAGGTGATTGACCTGGTGTGCCCGTTCGCCAAGGGCGGCAAGGTCGGTCTGTTCGGCGGCGCCGGTGTCGGCAAGGGAAAAGCTCGAAGACTCCAAAGTCGCGATGGTCTATGGCCAGATGAATGAGCCCCCAGGAAACCGTCTGCGCGTGGCGCTGACCGGCCTGACGATTGCCGAGTCCTTCCGTGACGAAGGCCGCGACGTGCTGTTCTTCGTGGACAACATCTACCGCTACACGCTGGCCGGAACCGAAGTGTCCGCACTGCTGGGCCGTATGCCTTCCGCCGTGGGCTACCAGCCAACGCTGGCCGAAGAAATGGGCCGCCTGCAAGAGCGTATTACCTCGACCAAGGTCGGTTCGATCACCTCCATCCAGGCCGTTTACGTTCCTGCCGATGACTTGACCGATCCATCGCCTGCCACCACCTTCGCTCACTTGGACTCCACCGTGGTGCTGTCGCGTGACATCGCTTCGCTGGGTATCTACCCTGCGGTCGATCCGCTGGACTCGACCAGCCGCCAGCTCGACCCCAACGTCGTCGGCGAAGAGCATTACGCCACCGCCCGTGCGGTGCAGGGCACGCTGCAGCGTTACAAGGAATTGCGCGACATTATCGCGATTCTGGGTATGGACGAGCTGGCCCCTGATGACAAGCTGGCCGTGGCTCGCGCCCGTAAAATCCAGCGTTTCCTGTCCCAGCCTTTCCACGTTGCTGAAGTGTTTACCGGTTCGCCCGGCAAGTACGTCACGCTGGCTGAAACCATTCGCGGCTTCAAGATGATTGTTGCCGGTGAGTGCGATCACCTGCCAGAGCAGGCCTTCTACATGGTCGGCACCATTGACGAAGCCTTCGAAAAAGCGAAAAAAGTTTAACGGGCGGTTGATATGACTACCACCATGCACGTCGATGTTGTCAGCGCAGAAGAGTCCATCTTCTCCGGCGAAGCCCGGTTTGTGGCTTTGCCCGGCGAAGCGGGCGAGCTGGGAATTTACCCGCGCCACACGCCGCTGATTACCCGCATCCGGCCCGGTGCTGTGCGCATTGAAAAAGCCGATGGCACGGAAGAGTTTGTCTTCGTTGCTGGCGGCCTGCTCGAAGTGCAGCCCAACTGCGTGACGGTGCTGAGCGACACCGCCATTCGCGGCAAGGATCTGGACGAGGCCAAGGCCACGGCTGCCAGGGCACAGGCTGAAGAAACCCTCAAGAACGCCAAAAGCGATATTGACATTGCCATGGCCCAGTCCGAGCTGGTCGTCATGGCGGCCCAGATTGCCGCGCTGCGCAAATACCGCCAGAAAAAATAACAGCAAGCCCAGCGGACTCCGGTTCGCCATTGCAGTCACTCCCGCAAGGGAGGCTGCCTCCAGCCCCTGCCGCAAGCCAGGGGCTTTTTCTTTTTCAGGCTGGCGCGAGCGGTGCCAGCGCTGGTTGCGCCCGGACTTATTGCAGCATTGGCAAGTCGGGCAGCTCGTTGGGGGGTGTCTGGCCGTTTTCCAGGTCGTCCGGCCTTGCAAAATGCGTCATCAGGATGGCGGAGGTTTCTTCCAGTGCCTGGGCCAGGCCGTCTTCGTAGCGGTTTTCATGGAAAGCGTTGCTCATCCGGGCAATCATCGCCTGCCATTGCTGTGCGTTGACATGCTGCATCAAGCCCCGGTCGGCGACGATTTCAATCGCCTGCTCGGCCAGCAGCAGGTAAATCAGCACGCCATTGTTGTGCTCGGTGTCCCAGACGCGCAGCTTGCCGAACAAGGTAATGGCCCGCTGTCGAATCAGCTCGTTGAGGGGGTTTTGGCTGTTGAGCCGCCAGAGATAGCTGGCGGGCAGGGCGGCTTCTATGCAAATGCGGATCTGCCCGCTATGGTGGCGCTCGCTGGCGGCCACTCTGGCGGCCAGGCGCTCCAGCATGTCGGGCGCGATGGCGCGCCGGGTGTCGGAGGCGTCCAGCCACAAATGCCTGAGCAGGAGTTCGAGCTTGTTCAACATGCCTACCAGTCCCCGGAAGCGCCGCCGCCGCCGAAATTGCCACCGCCGCCGCTGCTAAAGCCGCCGCTGCCGCCGCCATCGTTTCCCCCCAAGCCGCCGCCAAAACCGCCCGCCCCGCCCCAGCCTGACGAGTGGCCGTTGCGGCTTCGGTCCAGGCTGCTAATCAGCGCCAGCAGCAGACCCGCCAGCGCGGCGATAACGCCAATCAGCAGGCTGCTGCTCACCAGCCAGGCCAGCGCGCCGACAGCGCCGCCGGTCGCCACAGAACCGAGCTTGCGCCCCAGCAAGCCCGACAAAATTCGCCCGCCAATCGGCACCGCGAAAAATAGAAAGATGGCCAGATTGCCCCAGTCAAAGCCTGGCTTGTCCGCCGGGCGCTTGTCGGGCAGCGGCAGGTTTTCCCCGCTGATGCGGGCCATCAGCTGGCTGGCGGCGGCGTCAAGCCCCCCGGCAAAATCGCCCTGCTTGAAGCGCGGGGTGAGGGCGCTCTCGATGATCTGGCGCGCCGCCAGGTCGGGAATCGCGCCTTCGAGTGCCTTGGTGGTTTCGATACGCACCTTGCGCTCATTTTTGGCGACGACCAGCAGCAGGCCGTCGCCTATGCCTTTGCGGCCGATTTTCCAGCTGTCGCCGATGCGCTGGGCGTAGGCGGCAATGTCTTCGGGCTGGGTGCTGGGTACGATCAGAAACACCAGCTGCGCGCCGCGCGACTGCTCGAAGGCTGTCAGTCTGGCCTCCAGTGCTTGCTGCTGCGCGGGCGTCAGGGTGGCGGTCTGGTCTATCACATGGGCGGTCAACGCCGGGACGGGCTGCACGCCCTGCGCCCAAGCGCCGAAAGCGGCCAAGAGCAACCAGCAAGCCAGCAGCAGGCCGCTCATCAGCCGGGCCGTCTGCCAGCGCCAGCCGTCAAGCATGGCTGGATCAAAAAAACGGCCTGCCGTCATCGGGAAGGAGGCCTATTTTTTGTTGAAATCAACCACCGGCGGCGCAGAAATCTGGGCTTCGTTGGCGACGGTGAAATTGGGCTTGACCTTGTAGCCAAACAGCATCGCCGTCAGGTTGCTCGGAAAGCTGCGCGCCAGCACGTTGTATTCCAGCACCGTCTTGATGTAGCGGTTACGCGCCACCGTGATGCGGTTTTCGGTGCCTTCGAGTTGCACCCGCAAATCGCGGAAACCCTGGTTCGCCTTCAGGTCGGGATAGCGTTCGCTGACGGCCATCAGGCGGCTCAGGGCGCTGCCGAGCTCGCCTTGCGCGGCCTGGAATTTGCTGAAGGCGGCCGGGTCGTTCAGCGTGGCGGGCGTGACCTGAATCGAGGTGGCCTTGGCGCGCGCTTCAATCACCTTGGTCAGCGTTTCCTGCTCGAAAGCCGCCTCGCCCTTGACGGTGGCGACGATGTTGGGCACCAGATCGGCGCGGCGCTGGTACTGGTTCAGCACTTCAGACCAGGCCGCGCTGGTTTGCTCGTCCAGCGTCTGAAAATGGTTGTAGCCGCAGCCCGTCAGCAGCAAACTCAGCATAGCGGCGAAGGCGAAGCTTAAAAAACGTGAGTGCATGAAACAGTCTCCAAAATTCAGGCAGTAACACTACCATAGTCGAGTTTTAGCCGGGCAGGGCTTGATGAGGGTGTGTAATCTGAAACAAAATCAAGCCGTGAATCCTGTGCGGGATTTTATCGGCCCGTGTCTGACGCAAACTTGAGGGATCTCATGCTCAAATCAAAACCTCCTCCTGTCAGCAGCGGCAGTCCCGACGACATTGAAGCGGCGTTTTACGACGCGTTGCAGGCTGGCGACATCGACAGGCTGATGGTCTGCTGGAGCGACGAGGACGAGATGGTCTGCATACATCCGGGCGGCGCCTGGCTGGTTGGCCCCGCCGCGATTCGCCAGGGATTTGAGGCCATGTTTGCCAATGGCACGATCCGCATTCAGGCCGTCAAGGTGCGCAAGCTCGATGGTCTGGGCAGCAGCGTCCACAGCGTGCTGGAACGCATCGAGGTGCTGACGCAGGAAGGCTTGCACCATGTCTATGTGATGGCCACCAATGTGTACCATCAGACGGCGCAGGGCTGGCGCCTGGTGGCTCACCATGCCAGCCCCGGCAGCGCGCACGAACTGCAGGAAGTCTCGCCAACTCCGCTGGTGCTGCATTGAGACTCTCTTGGTGGTGATGGATTACCAAGCCCCTTGGTGGCTGCCCGGCGGCAATCTGCAAACCATCTGGGCGGCGCTGCGGGCGCGCCGCTTCAGCAATTTGCCGCCGGTGTTCCGCCGCGAACGCTGGACTACGCCCGACCGCGACTTTGTCGATGTGGACTGGCTGGTGCCCCCTGGCGGCGCACCGGGCCAAACCGCTGGCGCCAAGCCGCCCTTGCTGGTGCTGTTTCACGGCCTGGAGGGTTCTTCTGGCAGCCACTACGCGCAGGCGTTTGCCGATGTCGCCAGTCGGCGCGGCTGGGCCTGCGCGGTGCCGCATTTTCGCGGCTGCTCGGGCGAGATCAACCTGGCGCCGCGCGCCTACCATTCGGGCGATTTCGCCGAAATTGACTGGTTTTTGCAGCGCTTTGCCGATTTGCATGCCGGGCCGGTCGTCGTCGTCGGCATTTCGCTGGGCGGCAATGCGCTGATGCGCTGGGCCGGTGAAATGGGCGCGCAGGCGGGCCAAGCGGTGGCCGCCATCGCCTCGGTCTGCGCGCCGCTGGATCTGGCGGCCAGCGGACTGGCGATTGGCCGGGGTTTTAACCGGCTGGTGTACACCCGGATGTTTTTGCAGTCGATGCGGCCCAAGGCGCTGCAAAAACTGGCCCAGCACCCCGGCCTGTTTGACGGCGACGCGCTGCGGGCAGCCCGCGATCTTTATGCCTTTGACGAGATTTTCACCGGGCCGGTGCATGGCTTCAAGGGCGTGGAAGACTACTGGCGGCGCGCCTCGGCCAAGCCGCATCTGACGCAGATTGCCGTGCCAGCGCTGGTGCTCAATGCGGTCAACGACCCTTTCATACCGGCGGGCAGCCTGCCCCGGCCTGCCGATGTCAGTGCCCAGGTTAGTTTGTGGCAGCCCGCGCAGGGCGGCCATGTCGGCTTTCCGGCTGTGTCGGCGCAAGGGCCTTGCTTTCCGGGCCATGTGCAGGCGATGCCCGAAGCGGTGGCGGCCTTTCTGGCGGCGCAGCTGTAGTTTTCGCGGAAAATAGCCGCATGGATGATATTGTTCGCCAGGCCATCGCGAAGTGGCCGCATGTTCCCGCCTGCTGTGGCTGGCTTGGTCTCGATGCGCGTGGCAACTGGTATATGCGCGACGACCAGGCCCAGGCGGCCGGCCCTTTTGCTTCCCCAGCCGATGGCTGCCACCGGGTCAGCAAGGGTTCGCTGCTGCTGCACGACAAGCTGATCGACTTCATTGCGCGCAATTACGAGAGCGACGCCAGCGGCCAGTGGTTTTTCCAGAACGGCCCGCAGCGCGTCTATGTGGAGCTTGAAGCGGCGCCGCTGGTCTGGCGCGTCGATGCCGCTTATGGCTGGGCTGTCACCGCCCACACCGGCCGCAGCGCCCGCGTGCAGTGCTGCGTGCTTGATGAGCTGGGGCGCCTGTACCTGGACACCGATCTGGGCTTTGGCCTGGTTCACTCGCAGGACATGCTTTATGCGGCCGAGGCCATCGAGCAGGGCTCGTGGCTTCCTGAAGAATGCCTGGCGGCAGACTTGCCGACGCGCTTCGGCTATGTGCTCAGCCCCGAGGCGCGGCAGAGAAAATAGTTTTTGTGCCGCTGGCGCTGGCGCCTCCCGAATTCTGGCGCTGCAGGCACCCATGAAAAAAGCCGGTCTATGACCGGCTTTTTTGGGGGGAGACAGCGCGCCTTTTATTTGGCTGCGCTCACCATGTATTCAACAGCCGAGCGGATGTCGGCATCGGAGGCTGCCGAGCCGCCTTTGGCGGGCATGGCATTTTTGCCCTTGATGGCGCTGGTCGTCAGCATATCCAGGCCGGTTTTGATGCGTGGCTCCCAGGCGGCCTTGTCGCCAAACTTGGGCGCGCCAGCCACGCCAGCTGCATGGCAGGCCACACAAACTTGCTTGTACAGCGCTTCACCGGCGCCAGCGCCAGCAGCTGCGACCTTGGCGGGTGCTGCTGCGGCGGCAGGCGGCGTTGCAGCAGCGGCTGGGGTTACGGCGGCAGCCGGGGCGGCTGCTGGTGCAGCGGCTTCTGCGGCGGGCGCGGCGCCAGCGCCTGCAGGCACTGCGGGTTCCGGGAACTTGCCGCCAGCGGCCGTTGTCATGTAAACGACGGCGCGGGCCACTTCGACATCCTGGAAGTCGCCGCCGCCTTGCGCCGTCATGTTATTTTTGCCCTTGAGGGCCGAATTGAGCAGTGCCGCAAAGCCGGTGCCGATACGCGGTGCCCAAGCCGCCGCATCGCCAAATTTTGGCGAACCCATTGCGCCGGTGGCGTGGCAGGCTGAGCACTGAACCTTATAGACCTCTTCGCCGGTGCGCAGAGGACGGTTGCCCTCCTTGATTTGAACCATGCCGACTTTTTGGATGCGCCCGGCGATGGCCCGCTCGGAATTGTCCGCGCCTGCCATTGGCTTGCTGGCCGAAGCGACGTAAAAAGCCAGACCGATAATGGCAAAAACAGCCACGATAAAAGACAGCGCAACTGCCGACAGAAACTGCTTGGGTGTCTTGATCGGGCCGTTGTGGGCCGTATTGGGGGCGTTTTCGCTCATGGCTTCCTCAAAAAACGAGAGATCAGGGGGCTGCCGCAGGCTGCTGCAGGGTCGCCGCATTATAGCCACGGGGTCTGTAATGATACTGACGCCTGTACAGGCTGGTAGAATCCATTCTTCCAGCGTTGCGGCTGTAGCTCAGTGGATAGAGTATTGGCCTCCGAAGCCAAGGGTCGTGGGTTCGATCCCCGCCAGCCGCACCATCAAACACATCCCGTAGATGTCTCCTGCCCACGCTGGGCAGGCAAGCGCACAGGGCGCAGCTTTTTTCCTGATGAATCTTGATTCCTACCTCGACACGGCCGCTTACCTGCTGCTGCGCGCTGCCAGCTATGCGCTGCTCAACCTCGGTGAGGATGCCGCGCTGATCGCCTTGATGTTTTGCTGAAGCGGTGCTGGCGTCAGCCCGGCGTGCGGCCAATCTCCGGCCAGCGGTGGTGCAGGTACAGCCAGGCGAACAGGCCAATGCACAGCATGCCCAGCGACACGGCGGCCAGCGCGGGCGTCGAGTGCATCACCAGCGGCGCAATGACACCGGCGACCAGCCCGTTCGCCGTCGAGCCGACAAAAGCCTGCAGCGACGAGGCCATGCCGCGCCGCTCGGGATATAAATCGAGCACCAGCAGCGTGACCACCGGCACCATCAGCGCCCAGCCAAAGGCAAACAGCGCAATCGGAAACAGCGCCCAGGACACATGCGCGGGCAGCAGCAAATTGGCCGCCAGATTCAGCAGCGCCGTCACCAGCATGATGACAAAGCCGTGGCGAATTTGCCGCTTGGGCGCGATTTTTCCGGCCAGGCGCCCGCTCAGCCAGGCGCCCGCCATGATGCCGGAAATGGTCAGCACGAAAAACCAGAAAAACTGCGTCGGCGCCAGGCCCAGATGCTCGCCGAGAAAAGCCGGTGCCGCGAGCACGTACAAAAACATGCCGTTGAACGGCACACCGCTGGCCAGCGCCAGCAGCAAAAAGCGCGGGTTTGAGCCGACCAGCTGCCAGTAGCCGCGCAGCAGATCGCGCACCTCGAAAGGCTGGCGCGCCTCGGGCGCCAGCGTCTCGGGCAGAAATTTGAAATTGACCGTCCACAGCAGCACGCCCACTGCGGTTAAAAACCAGAAAATGCTGTGCCAGCCCAGATGCACAAACAACCAGCCGCCGACAATCGGCGCCAGCGCGGGCGCCACGCCAAAGTAAATTGTCACCTGGCTCATCACCTGCTGCGCCTGCGCGGGCGGGAACAGGTCGCGGATCACCGCGCGCGAGACAACAATTCCGGCGCCGGTCGATAAACCCTGCATGGCCCGAAAAAACACCAACTGGCCAACGCTTTGCGACAGCGCGCAGCCCGCCGAGGCCAGCGTGAACATCGCAATGCCCCACAGCACCACCGGGCGGCGGCCAAAGCTGTCGGCCATCGCGCCATGAAACAGGTTCATGAAGGCAAAGCCGAACAGATAAGCCGACAGCGTTTGCTGCATCTGCACCGGCGTCGCGCCCAGCGACTGCGTCATCCCGGCAAAGGCCGGAATATAGGTGTCGATTGAAAACGGCCCCAGCATGCCGAGCACCGCCAGCAACACGGCCAGCGCCCAGCGCGGGCCGGGCCAGAGTTCAGCGGCGTTTGGATTCATTCGTTTTTTAGCTTCAAGGCGGTATCGTAGAGTTCGTTGCGGGGCGCGCCGGTGATGTCGGCGGCCAGCTTGACGGCGGTTTTCAGCGGCAGCTCGGCCAGCAGCAGTTTCAACACGCGCACGCTGTCGTCCGGGCCTTCAAAGGCGCTGGTGGCGTGCAGCACGAGCGCGAATTCGCCGCGTGTGCGCTGCGGCCCGGCGTCCAGCCAGGCGGCAAAATCCTGCGCGGGCATGGTGGCGATTTCCTCGAACTGCTTGGTCAGCTCGCGGCCGACGGTGATCAGGCGGCCCTGCAGCACGGCCATCGCACGCGCCAGCGCTTCGATGCGGTGCGGCGCTTCCAGAATCACGATGGCGCGGGTGTCGCGCTGCAGCCCGGCAATCGCCTGGTCGCGCTCGGCGGCTTTGCTCGGCAAAAAACCGGCAAAGACAAAGCTGCTGCCGCTGTCGCCGCTGCCTTCGGCCCGCGTCACGCCAGCGGCACTCAAGACGGTGGTGACGCTGCTGGCGCCGGGCAGCGGCATGATTTTCAGCCCGGCGGCGCGCACGGCGGCCACCAGACGGGCGCCGGGGTCGCTGACGGCGGGCGTGCCCGCGTCGCTGACATAGGCCACGCGCTCGCCGCGCTGGAGTCGCTCGACGACCAGCTGGGCGGCCTCGGC
This sequence comes from Polaromonas sp., assembly GCA_026400075.1. Taxonomy (GTDB): domain Bacteria; phylum Pseudomonadota; class Gammaproteobacteria; order Burkholderiales; family Burkholderiaceae_C; genus Polaromonas. The sequence goes on along the minus strand of JAPLPS010000070.1, from coordinate 15,490 downwards.
CTCGTTGTGCTGATGCACGGCCAGCAGTGGTTTTTCAATGCCATACTGGCGCAGCAGCGGCTGGGTGTGGCGCTTGTCCTCGCAGGCGATGGCGTCCACCCGCTGCAGCACGTAGAGTGCGCGCAGGCTGATGTCGGCCAGGTTGCCAATCGGCGTGGCCACGACATACAGCGTGGCTTCGGGGTAAGTTTGCATGCCGGCGGCGGCGCGTGCCGCATCCAGTGCCAGGTCAAAAGAGGCGTTCAATGTCGTTGTCCAGAAAACAGCTGGCTCCGCTGCCGCAGGGCGGGGAAGCGGGCCTTGCCAAAAAGCTCGTCCAGGGCGCAGCAGTTGCCGCGCCGAAGTTAACGAAGCAGGTTACCACCAAGTCAAAGGGCGATGTCGCCGAAGCCCTTGCGCTGGCCTATCTGCGCCAGCGCGGCTTGCGCCTGATCCAGGCCAATTACGCCACGCCGGGGCGCGGCGGCGGCGAGATTGATTTAATCATGCGCGCGCCCGACGGCACGCTGGTGTTTGTCGAGGTGCGCCAGCGTGCCAGCCAGTCCCACGGCGGCGCGGGCGCCAGCATCACGGCGACCAAGCAGCGGCGTATCATTTTTGCGGCGCGCCACTACCTGATGCGCCTGGCCAGCCCGCCGCCGTGCCGTTTTGACGCGCTGCTGATTCACGGCACGCCGCTGGCAGGCGCAGCGCCCGAGGACTGCGGCGCCTGTATCGAGTGGTTGCAGGCGGCTTTCGATGCTTTCTGACCCGCTATCATCTGCCCATGCTTGAACAACGAATCGAACAGCAGTTTATCGACAGCGCCGACCTGAAATACCAGGCGGCGCAGGTCTTGTCGGCGCCGATTGCCGCCGCCGTCAACGCCATTTTGGCCAGCGTCACCAGCGGCGGCAAGGTGCTGGCCTGCGGCAACGGCGGCTCGGCGGCGGACGCGCAGCATTTCGCCGCCGAATTTGTCGGCCGCTACGAGCGCGAGCGCCCCGAACTCGGCGCCATCGCGCTGACCACCGACAGCTCCATCATCACCGCCATTGCCAATGATTACGACTTCAGCGTGATCTTTTCCAAGCAGGTGCGTGCGCTGGGCAGCGCGGGTGACGTGCTGCTGGCCATCAGCACCAGCGGCAATTCGGCCAATGTGCTGGCCGCGATTGAGGCGGCGCACGGGCGCGACATGACGGTCGTGGCGCTGACCGGTCATGGTGGCGGCAAGATCAACGACGCCCTGCGCGAAACCGATGTGCATATCTGCGTGCCGCATGAGCGCACCGCCCGCATCCAGGAGGTGCATCTTTTAGTGCTCCACTGCATCTGTGATGGCGTGGACACCCAATTACTTGGCGATCAGGAGTCTTCATGAAATTTGCTTCAATGAACCGATTGGTCTGCGCCCTGGGTGCGGCCATTTTGCTGGGCAGCTCGCTCAGCGCCTGTGTCGGGCCGCTGCTGGTTGGCGGCGCCGTGGTCGGCGGCGGCATGGTGGTGGCAGACCGCCGCACCTCCGGCACCCAGCTCGAAGATGAAGGCATAGAGCTGCGCGGAGCCAGCCAGATCCGCGCCAACCTAGGCACCCGGGTGCGCGTCAATCTGGCCAGCTACAACCGCAAGGTGCTGATGACTGGCGAAGTGCCCAGCCTCAAGGACAAAGAGTGGGTTGAGCAGCTTGTCTCGCAGGTGGAGAACGTGAACTCGGTGGTCAACGAGCTCGAAGTGCTCGACAGTCCTTCGTTTGCGGTGCGCTCTTCGGATGTGCTGCTCAGTGGCCACGTCAAGGCGATGCTGATTGATGCCGCCGATTTGAAGCTGAACGCCTTCAAGCTGGTCACTGAGCGTGGCACGGTTTACCTGATGGGGCGTGTCACGCAGCGCGAGGCAGACCGCGCCACCGAAGTGGTGCGCGCCACGCCGGGCGTGCAAAAAGTCGTCCGGGTGCTGGAGATCATCAGCGAAGATGAGCTGGCGCGGCTGCGCTCGTCGCTGTAACGCCGCCACGCGGGCGGCGCGCCGCCTATTTCAGCCGCTTGATCAGGCTGGAGGTGTCCCAGCGCTGGCCGCCCAGCGCCTGCACATCGGCGTAAAACTGGTCTACCAGCGCCGTCACTGGCAGGCGTGCGCCGTTGCCCCTGGCCTCGTCGAGCACCAGCCCCAGATCCTTGCGCATCCAGTCCACCGCAAAGCCGAAGTCGAACTTGTCCGCCGCCATCGTCTTGCCCCGGTTGTCCAGCTGCCAGCTCTGGGCGGCGCCCTGGCCGATCACGTCCAGCACCTGGTTCATGTCCAGTCCGGCTTTTTGGCCAAAAGCCACGGCTTCGCTCAAACCCTGCAGCAGCCCGGCGATGCAGATCTGATTCACCATTTTGGTCAGCTGACCGGCGCCGCTCTCGCCCATCAGCGTGAAGGCTTTTGAAAACGCCATGCCGACCGGTTTGATGGCGTCAAACGCTGCCGCCTGGCCGCCGCACATCACCGTCAGCGCGCCGTTTTGCGCGCCCGCCTGACCGCCCGAGACCGGCGCGTCGATAAATTGCAGGCCGATGTTTTTCGCCGCGCCGTACAGCTCGCGGGCCACGCTGGCCGAGGCCGTCGTGTGATCGACAAACACCGCGCCCGGCGCCATGCCGGCAAAAGCGCCGTCGGCGCCCAGCGTGACCGAGCGCAGATCCTCGTCGTTGCCGACGCAGCAAAAAACGATGGCGGCGCCGAGCGCGGCTTCACGCGGCGTGGCCGCCGTGTACTGGCCGAATTGAGCGCGCCAGGCTTGCGCTTTGGCCGGGCTGCGGTTGTACACCGTCACCGCATGACCGGCGCGCGCCAGGTGGCCGGCCATCGGGTAGCCCATCACGCCCAGGCCCAGAAAGGCGACAGGGGCGGGCGCGCAGGCGGCGTAGGTTTTAGGCGTGAGGGACATTTTCAGGTGCGTCTGGAAAAGGTTGAGGGGGTCGCGCCATTTTCATGGCCGAAGGCATGGACTGCGCGCTTCAAACAATCGCAAAATGCTCGGTGCCGGCCGACAGGTCGGTGGACTTGGCGCGCTTGGAATTGAGCTTGATCTGCAGGCGCAGGTCATTGACCGAGTCGGCATTGCGCAGCGCGTCTTCGTAGTGGATCAGGTTGTTTTCAAACGCGTCAAACAGCGCCTGGTCGAAGGTCTGCATGCCCAGGTTGCGGCTTTTCTTCATGATCTCCTTGATCTCGCTGACTTCGCCCTTGATGATCAGGTCGGCAATCAGCGGCGAGTTCAGCAGGATCTCGACGGCGGCAAAACGGCCTTTACCGTCCTGTTTGGGCACCAGCCGCTGCGACACGAAGGCCTTGAGGTTGAGCGACATGTCCATCAGCAGCTGGATGCGGCGCTCTTCGGGGAAGAAGTTGATCACCCGGTCTAGTGCCTGATTCGCGCTGTTGGCGTGCAGCGTGGCCAGGCACAGGTGGCCGGTTTCGGCAAAGGCCAGCGCGTGTTCCATCGTCTCGCGGTCGCGGATTTCGCCCATCAAAATCACGTCAGGCGCCTGGCGCAGCGTGTTTTTCAGCGCCGCTTCCCAGCTGTCGGTGTCCAGGCCGACTTCGCGCTGGGTGATGACGCAGTTCTTGTGCGGATGGACAAACTCCACCGGGTCTTCAATCGTGATGATGTGGCCGTGCGACTGCTCGTTGCGCCAGTCCACCATCGCCGCCATCGTCGTCGATTTGCCCGAACCGGTCGAGCCGACCAGAATCACCAGACCGCGCTTGGTCATCACCACTTCCTTGAGCACCGGCGGCATGCCCATGCCGTCGAGCGTCGGCAGCGTGGCCGGAATCACCCGCATCACCATGCCGACCTTGCTCTGCTGGATGAATGCGTTGACCCGGAAACGGCCGATGCCCGGCGGCGAAATGGCGAAGTTGCATTCCTTGGTGCGCTCGAACTCGGCGGCCTGCTTGTCGTTCATGATGGCGCGCGCCAGCGTCATCGTGTGACCCGCGTTGAGCGGCTGGGAGGACAGCTTGGTCATCTGGCCACTGACCTTGATGGCGGGCGGGAAGTCGCTGGTGATGAACATGTCGCTGCCGCCCCGGCTGACCATCAGCCTGAGAAGATCGTTGATGAATTTACTGGCCTGATCGCGTTCCATGAGAGTTCCTGGTTATGTATTTATCCGCCGGGGCCGCGCCTGCGCGCCGCTTCAGCCTTTTTTTCCACCCGACCGGGTGCTGGCCATGCGCAGCCGCACCGACAGTTTGCGCGCCAGCACGGCAATTAAAAGCGCCGCCAGCGCCGGGTCGCTGGCCATCATCTCGTCAAGCGACTGGGCGCTGAGCACCGCGATGTCGCACTCGCTCAGCGAGGTGCAGACGGAAAAGCGCCTGCCGCTGTCGAGCAGCGACATTTCGCCCAGGATGTTGCCGGGGCGCGCCTGGCTCAGGCGCAGCTGCTCGCCCCAGGCTTGCGCCCGGCCGACGGCGATGGTGCCGCTGAGCAGCACGATCATGAAGTTGCTGTATTCGTCCTGGCGGATCACGTCGCGCCCGGCGGGCAGGCTGGCGAAATCAAAAAACCGCTCCAGCCGGGCGGCGACCGAGTCCGATGCCAGGCGCGACATGTATTTGTCCTTGCGCCACAGCTGCTGGAGCTGCTGGCTGCCGCGCTCGGGCGGCAGGCGCTTGGCGCCCACCTCGTTGGCGCGCGCCTCCCAGGGCACCAGCATGGCCGGATCCACGCCCTGATCGGCAAAAGCGGTCGAGAAAAACTCCGACTCGGCGCTCTGGCCCTCCTGCTGCGGGGCGGGCGAGAGCCCAAGGAGTCCGAGCAGGCTTTTCATGCGAGTTTCGAGCGCCTCCGGGGCGATCAGCCGGGGAAGTTTTCCGGGATTTTGGCCTTGCTGCGCGCTTCGGCCGGGGAGATGATGTTGCGCTTGACCAGATCCGTCAGGTTCTGATCCAGCGTCTGCATGCCGATGCCGCTGCCGGTCTGGATGGCCGAGTACATCTGCGCCACCTTGGCTTCGCGGATCAGATTACGAATCGCCGGGGTGCCGAGCATGATTTCATGCACCGCGACCCGGCCCTGGCCGTCCTTGGTCTTGCACAGCATCTGCGAAATGACCGCCTGCAGCGACTCGGACAGCATGGCGCGGATCATTTCCTTTTCGGCGGCCGGGAACACGTCAATGATCCGGTCAACCGTTTTGGCCGCGCTCGACGTGTGCAGCGTGCCGAACACCAGGTGGCCGGTTTCAGCGGCCGACATGGCCAGGCGGATGGTTTCCAGATCGCGCATTTCGCCGACCAGAATCGCGTCCGGATCCTCGCGCAGCGCGGATTTGAGCGCTGCGTTAAAGCTCAGCGTGTGCGGGCCGACTTCGCGTTGGTTGATCAGACATTTTTTCGATTCGTGGACGAATTCAATCGGGTCTTCGACGGTCAGGATGTGGCCGTATTCGTTTTCGTTCAGGAAGTTGACCATCGCGGCCAGCGTGGTCGATTTGCCCGAGCCGGTCGGGCCGGTCACCAGCACCATGCCGCGCGGCTTCATGGCCAGCTCGGCCAGAATCTTCGGCGCGTTCAGCTGCTCCAGCGACAGGATTTTTGACGGAATCGTTCGCAGCACCGCGCCCGCGCCCCGGTTGTGGTTGAAGGCATTGACCCGAAAGCGCGCCAGCCCCTCAATTTCAAACGAGAAATCGACCTCCAGGAATTCTTCGTAGTTCTTGCGCTGGGTGTCGTTCATGATGTCGTACACCATCGCGTGAACCTGTTTGTGGTCTAGCGGCTCGATGTTGATGCGCCGCACGTCGCCGTGAACGCGGATCATCGGCGGCAGGCCGGCCGAGAGGTGCAAATCGGAGGCCTTGTTCTTGACGCTGAAGGCCAGCAATTGGGTAATGTCCATCCGGCAAATCCTTGGAAGTTGAATCTGAGTTTACAGTCAGGATTATGACCACGATTGCGCACCAACTTTGCCTTGTCCATGACCGAATCCATGCCGCCTGCCGGGCCGCCGGGCGCGACCCGGCGGGCGTGCGCCTGCTGGCGGTTTCCAAAACTTTTGGCGCCGACGCCGTCATCGAAGCCATCGCCGCCGGGCAGCGCGCTTTTGGCGAAAACTACATCGCCGAAGGCGTCGAAAAAATCGCGGAACTACGCCGCTGGCAGGACGCTGAAACAGCGCGCACCGGCGTGGCCGCGCCGACGCTGGAGTGGCACTGCATCGGCCCGATTCAGAGCAACAAGACGCGGCTGGTGGCGGAAAACTTCGACTGGGTGCAGTCGCTAGACCGGCTGAAAATCGCCGAGCGCCTGAGCGAGCAGCGCCCGCCGGATTTGCCGCCGCTGCAGGTCTGCCTGCAGGTCAACATCGACGGCGGCGCGAACAAATCGGGCCTGGCGCCCGAAAACGCGCTGGCGCTGGCGCAGCAAGTGGCCCGTCTGCCGCGCCTGGTGCTGCGCGGGCTGATGGCGATTCCCGAACCGTCGGCCGATTTTGCCGCCGCCTGCGCGGTTCACGCGCGCACCAAAGCCCTGTTTGACCAGCTCAACGCCAGCGGCCTGCTGCCCGCGCCGCTCGATACGCTGTCGATGGGCATGACGGGGGATCTGGACGCGGCGGTGCAGGCAGGCAGCACGATGGTGCGAGTCGGGACGGCGATTTTTGGCGGGCGCGGCGTGAAGGCTTGAGGCGCCAGAAATTAGGCGCCTGCCGCTTGCCGCTTGTGGCGAACAATCAGTTCGCAGGAGAATTTGATTGATGTAACTAAACGCGTCAGGCGGGTGCCGTCCCCCCTTTTTTTAGAAGCTTGGCAGCTACTCGAAATAAGTCGGGCATGTCTAGGCGTCCATCTTTGCGACTGAACATTACGCCAATTCTTTCCAATGCTAAAAATATATCTCGCTCACTGTTTGATTTGGTGATCTCAAAGGGTGGAAGGTATTTGTTATTCTCGGCGTCCATAATTAATTGAGCCAATGTATTTGTCTTGCGCCATGCTTTAAAAACTTCTTCTTCGGCCTGTGGAAGCAGTAAGCCTGCCAACGGGGCGAGTACTCCCTTAATCCAGAGAAATTCTTGATGTAGTTGATCTACACGGGTTTTTGAAGCTGCTCTCAATCCATGACGAATACCCTCGGATGTAATGGCCCGATCCTCAGGAATACCTCCAAATTTTGATGCTGCAATCATTAGTCCTAAAAAGCTTCTCGGTGTTACTTCGGAAAAAGCATCGGCAAGATGTTCTATCGGCCAACCGTATGTCTTGCCTTTTTTAAAACCATTCGGACCATCTCCCATGAACGGACTTGCCAGAACAGCCATGACACGCGATTGGTTTTCAATGTTATGAGCAAGCGCCCATTGTCGGGCTAGGATCATTTCTTGATTAGCGCTTGGTATGTTGAGACTTCGCAGTAGCTGATCGAATGCATTTTTGGTCGGGTCAAGCTGCGATAAAATCAACCGGGAATAAAGAAGTCCATATAAATCTGCGCCAGACCATTTTAGAAGAATGGCGCCACTACGTAATTTAGGTAATTCGACGAATCGCAGCGCATCATCATCAATTTGATCTGGCCGAAGAAATAACTTGACCTTGATCCGGCGATAGGCGCGCATGGCCCAAACGATTTCCAGTAGTGCCTCGGTCAGGAGTCGCCTCCTTGGCCATGTAGTAGCTACCGTGTCCAAGGCGTCATAAACAACTAGAAATGTTGTGTTTTGATCTTGATAATGTTTTTCTAATCTATCCAGTGACTTGTTTCGTTCCTCCCAGTCGAAAGCCATTCGTACAGCGTCCTTGAAACTGAGGGGCGTCTCGCCTGCTCCTTTGATGGCTGCGCGCAGTATCGTGGCCCACCAAAAACCCTTTGCTTCGTCTGGCGTCGCATTAGTCCCGACGTATGAATTGAGCATTTCAGGCGTGACGCCTTCGCTGCCACCGACAGCACCTGTGAAACCAAAACCTACCTGAACTCGATCTAGGCCAAGATTCGGATAGGCTGTGGCTGCTGCATGGCGTGTTTCGTCCTGACCCAAAACGCCTGACCAGAAGCTTTTGCCAGCCCCTCGTGATCCAACCACAATCGGTACTCCAGGGGCGAGGGCGGCTGCATGCGTTTCTGGTGCAAAGATATCTTGCAATTTTGGCGCATATTCACCTACAGCATCATTCGATACATCAGCAGGAATGGAGGAAATTGCATCGCGTAAGGCTTTGAAATCAGTTTGCAGCATGATCAATTTTCTTCGACTCAGGGAACGATTCATTCACACGATCTAAAAACATGCTGTAGGAGGATCGATAAACCTCTGCCGAAAGTAAATTTCTTTTTTGTCGAGGATCAAACTGCATGAATTGCTCGTTATTCAAAATTGCCACTGGCTCTCGAAAAACGCGAAGTTCCTTGGGTAAAACATCCTCATCGTTCTGTTCGTCGTCCCATGGAACATTACTAAAAGATCCGGCGGCAGGGCGAGGTTCAATAGTTGGTGGTGAACTGAGCGGTTCTAGTCCAGTGTCAATAAATAGCTGTTTGCATTTTTCCGCAAACGCATCTCTGGCACTGGCATCAGCAGGAGCCTTGCCTTGAATCATGGACAACCTGCCCAACCATTCTGGAACTTCGTCTGTAGAAGATTTAGCAAAACGCCCCAAATGACCAAGTAATGCTGCGTAGCCTTGAAAGGTTTGACGCTCATCCAAACCAAAGAGAAAGACCTCTGCACCTAAACCAAGAATTGCCGTTGCAGTGGTTTCATGCAATCCAGCGCGTGCATCGATAAGAATGGCGTCATAGCGCATAGGGTCGGAAAAGCGGTCAACCAGATCGCTTATCTGATCAAGAATTGACGCCATACTGCCATCTGGTCGGATATCTTCCGTGTACGCACGGGAAATCTTTGAAAGCACGTCGCCCGGATTGTTGATAGAGCGCCGCCCAAACGCAGGAATAACGTCTATTTGTCCACGCCGGTCTGCGAGATCAGAAGGGCCGACAAGGTCGGCTAAGAATGTTTCATCCAATGGTGCCAGTCCATTTTCGACGAGCGCATCAATGAGTCCAAACTCGGGCAAAGTGCCATCGTCGAGTAACAATGAACCGAGTCCCGGCGCCTCCATATCAAGGTCTATGGTCAATACGCGTTTCCCGGTAGATGCTAAATGAGCGGCCGTTATGGCCAAGGCTGTTGATCTGCCAACGCCGCCCTTCAGACTTGCAAAAACGAAACGGGGTGGCGGCAACGCCTTCTTTGCGGGTGTGCGCAGCCAGTCTGCGCCAACCAGCCGTCGATCTATCAACCGTATGCTTCGGCCGGTGACGCTGACTGATAAAACCGATGGCGCTGTCAGCAACGCTTCTGCGCCGAAGTCGGTGGAGGCCACTAGCAGGCGATCACTGCGCGCATAGGGGCCTAGCGCTTCTTGCAGAAGTTTCCCGATACGCTCGACAAGTTCAGCGTCAAACTCGGTAGGAAGCACGAATGCAAGGCGGCCCGTGATGTCACGCACAGCAACACCGTCCGCAAGTGCAGCGCTACCAAATCCAGCTTCAATAACTGATACAAGTGCGGGAAGGCTGTCGTCAAATCGAACAGTCATAAAAGTCCTTTAAGTTCCGATTGAAGCAACCGTTTGTCGCGCTTGGCCTGCCCAGCTTTCCACCCATGCAGCCAATATTTCATCGCCTTTGCAGTAGCGCATATCAATGGCCCAATGGCTAAAAAATGAAGCGTCCATGGCGAAGTGGCTCAGCGGAGCTGCTCTCCTGCCTTCCAGACTGTCAAGAAGTGCAGTACGTAAATGAGGAAAGTGCAGATAAAAAGGGTCGCCACGAGCACCGGTAGGTCGAAAGCCCACGTCAATCATCATGGCCTTGATAGCACATTCATCCGCTATTCCGTATAAGTAGCCAGCAACATCACGACGATGCCCTGCGTTCAATTCTTCTGCAGCGTTCAAGTGTCTTTGGGCTGCTGCCTTCATGTTTGGTGAAAATGCCATTCCGATCCTGTGGGTGTTGCTCAACTATCGTAACTGATGGATGTTGGGTTGAAATATCTACGTATGTGTAGAAAAAAGTAATACCCATCAGGTACTTGAGCCGAATTCCACAAGGTGGCTGAATACGTCGCCTTTCGGCCACTCAGTGGTGGCTGCGCGCCGCCTGCGCCACCAGATAGGCCTCCAGCGCCTGCAGCGTCAGCGGCTCGGCAAACAAAAAGCCCTGGAACAGGTCGCAGCCTTCGTTGAGCAGAAAGTCGCGCTGGGCCTGGGTTTCCACGCCTTCGGCGACGACTTGCAGGTTCAGGCTGTGCGCCAGCGTGATGATGGTGCGCGAGATGGCTGCGTCGTTGCGGTCGCTGAGCACATCGCTGACAAAGCTGCGGTCGATCTTCAGCTGATCCAGCGGCAGCCGCTTGAGCAGCGACAGCGACGAGTAGCCCATGCCGAAATCGTCCAGCGCCAGCGTCACGCCCATTGCCTTGAGCGTGCCCATTTTGGCCAGCGTGATCTCCATGCCGTCGGCCAGCACGCTTTCGGTCAGTTCGAGCTTGAGGCGCTGCGGGCGGATGCCGGTGCGCTCGATTTCGGCCATCACCCGCTCGACAAACTCGGGGTGGCGGAACTGGCAGACGCTGACATTGACTGCCATGCTCAGGCTGGAGGCCAGCGGCCAGCGCGACCAGGCGGCCAGCTGTTCGCAGGCCGTCTTCAGCGCCCAGTGGCCCAGCGGCAGGATCAGGCCGCTTTCTTCGGCCATCGGGATGAAGGCATCCGGTGCCAGCAGTCCGCGCGTCGGGTGCTGCCAGCGCAGCAGCGCCTCGACGCCGACGAGGCGGCCCTGGCGGTTCACCTGGGGCTGGTAGTGCAGCCGGAACTGGTGTTCGCGCAGGGCGATATGCAGCTCGGTGCTGACGGCGGCGCTGGCGTTGATCGCCTGCTGCATTTCGGGATCAAAAAAGCACACGGCGTTGCGCCCGCTGGCCTTGGCCTGGTACATCGCCAGATCGGCCTGCTTGAGCACATCGCCGACGTTGTCGTGCTGGCCATTGAGCAGCGTCACGCCAATGCTGGAAGTTGTGTAGTGCTGGTGGCCAATCAGATCGAAGGGTTCGCGCAGCTGCATCAGCACCCTGTCGGCCAGGCTGCGCGCCCGGCGGGCGGCGGCGCCGGGATCGTCGCCCAGGTTGTTGAGCATGATGACGAACTCGTCGCCGCCCAGACGCGCCACGGTGTCGGTCTTGGGAACGCAGCTGCTCAGGCGAATGGCCACCTGCTGCAGCAGCCGGTCGCCATGCGCGTGGCCCAGCGTGTCGTTGAGCACCTTGAGCTTGTCCACGTCGATGAACATCAGCGCGCCCTGGGTGCGGGTCTGGGCGTTCTGGGTCAGCAGGTGTTCGAGCCGCTGGAGCAGCAGCAGGCGGTTCGGCAGCGACGTGAGTGCATCGTAAAAAGCCATGTGGTGGATGGCGTCGGCGGCGTTCTTGCGCTGGGTGATGTCGCGGCCCACGGCGACCCAGTGGGTCAGCTCGCCGGTCGGGGCGCGCACGCGCACGATTTCCAGCTCCAGCCAGAAGCTGCTGGCGTTTTTTCGGTAAATCAGCACCTCGCGGTGAATATGGCGCTGGTGCTGCAACGTGGCGGCCATGCGTTCGAGCTCGCCGGGCGCGGTGTCGGGGTTGAACAGCAGCTGCGGCGTCTGGCCGAGCACCTCGTGGCGCTTGTAGCCGGTGTGGTGTTCAAAGGCGTGGTTGACAAACACGATGTGGGGCAGGCTGGCGCTGCGGACTTCGGCGACCAGCACGATGTCGTTGAGCCGGGACACGCAGGTCTCCAGCAGCATTTGCTGCTCCTGCGCCCTGCGTCGCTTCGTGACATCGCGCAGGTACACCGCCAGGCCTTCGGCGAACGGGTAGGCGCGCACTTCGAGCCAGCGGCCCAGGTGCGGGTAAAAATCCTCGAACTCGGTGCGGCGGTCGCTGGCCAGGGCGTTTTCGAGCTGCTGCTTGAGGCGCTGGCCGACGCCCTGGTTCGCATCTTTCCAGACTTTCTGGCCCAGCAGTTCGCCCGCCGGGCGCTGCAGCAGGCGCTCGCTTTCCGGGTTCAGGTAGGTGAAGGCGCACTGGCGATCCAGCGTGACAAAGGCCTCGGTGATGCTGGCTAGCGTGGTGCTCAGGCGCATGGTCAGGCGCACGGTGTCGCTCTGGGCCTGCTTTTGCGCCGAAATGTCCTGCAGCACGCCTTGCAGGCCGGTGATCTGGCCGTCCTCGCTGCGCACGGCCTGGCCCACGGCGCGCACCCACTGGCAATCCCCGGCCGGGGCGAGCAGCTGCATTTCCTCGTCAAAAGGCGCTGCGTCGTGGCTGCAGGCCTGCAGCAGCGCGCTCAGCCGCTCGCCCGCTTCGGGCGTGAAGCGTGCCACCAGCGCCTTGAGCGTCAGCGGCGTGCCCGGCGGCAGGGCCAGGATGGCGGCGCATTGGCGCGAATGCTGCAATTGCTGCTGCGCCAGCGTCAGGCTCCAGCTGCCGATGCGCGCTGTGCGCTCGGTCATGAGCAGCAGGCTGGCCTGCGGCAGCGCCGCGCAAGGCATCTGGCCGCTCAGAGTCGTGCTGGCAGCGGCCGATGGCAGAGGATTTTTCAGCACCTGTAACCGGGCGTCAATCACGCTGCTCACCGTTACATGAATTGTTTCTGGCGGGCCTGCCGGGGCCAAGGTGTGGGCCGCTTGCCGGTGTGCAGGCCGGGCGGACAGCGAAAAGCAGAGGGAGTTTTCTTCTCATGGGATCGTTTTTTCCTCAAAAAAATCGTTGCATGAAGTAAAAAAGTCAATCACCGCGACCCGCCGCCGTGCGCGGTGTTGTGGTTCGCGGCGGGTTTGCATGCGCACAGTCTATAAGCGCTGCGCGCCAGCTGGGCCGGACGGGCGGGAGTCAGTTCGGTTGCTGTTGTGCCATATCAACTGATCGGTATTTTGGGCTGTCCGGGGGGCGGAGCCCCAAGGGGTTTCGTGCCCGCCGGAAGCGCAATTGGCAGCGTTTTCGGGGCCATTTTTGGCGCAGGAAGAGGCCATTTTTTTCAACGCTGCTTGAGTTGCCGTACATCAACGGGGGTAACTAGGGGTAAGCAATACCTTATGGCAGCCGCGCACACTCAAAGTGCCGCCAAAAAAATCAGCTCCCACCCAACAGAGGAAATCCACCATGAACCCACTTGACAGGCTCCAGAATTGCCCTGATGTCGCCACGCTCAAGCCCGAGCTGCACAGTTTGTGTGAAAAATTCGGAAAGATCACCCGGCTCGATGTCCTGACTTCCGTTCACGAGGGAACCCGGCAGGCGATTTGTTTTTTGCGGCTGGACAGCCCGGAAAAGGAGCAGATGCTGATGCGGGCGCTGGGCGTCGGGCGCTTTGGCGGGGAGGTCGTGCTGGTGTTTGATCTTGGCCTGGCCGACAGCAGCCACGCCGAGAGCCCATCGCCCCAATGGAGCACGCTCGGGGAGGGCGGGCAGCGCTCAGCCAGCGGCCTGCACGGCTGATGGTGGCAGCGCGCGCCAGCTCAGTTAATTTTGTTACCTCTCTTGCATGGGCGCCCATCTTTTAAGCAAGTGGCGACGTACCATCCGATTTTTTCAAGGGAAACAGACATGGCAACACCGTTTTTTGGCAAACGAGACGAGGCCCAGGCAGTTGCCCGTCCCGCTGCAGTGAATAGTTACGGTGGTTCCGGTCTATCCAGCCCAGGCTCGCTCAAATCTGCCGGTGACGCCGCAGCTTTCAGCAGCACCATCAAAGAAGGCGGCAGTCGGCTGATGGTCGGCCCGAACATCAAGCTCAAGGGCGTCGAAATCACCGACTGCGACACGCTGATGGTTGAAGGCCTGGTCGAGGCGACGATGAATTCACGCGTCATCCAGATCACCGAGCAGGGCGCTTTCAAGGGCGTGGCCGAAGTCGAGCAGGCCGAAATCCGGGGTGAATTTGACGGCAGCCTGACGGTGCGCCAGAAACTGATGATTTACGCCACCGGCAAGGTGACGGGAACGATACGCTACGGCAAGCTGGTGGTCGAAGACGGCGGCCAGATTGCCGGTGACATCACGCTGACCACGCCGGGAGCCAGCCCCAAATCGGCCTTGCTGGATAAACCAGGCCCGCCAGTTGTCTGAAGTCTTCTTCAAATTCAGCGCTTAAAACACCTTGAACGCCAGCGGCAGCAGCAGCGAGGCCAGCACCACCTGCAGCCCCAGCGCCAGCCCGGCGTAAGCGCCCGCGTCGGCGTTGGCCTGCATCGCGCTGGCTGCGCCGATACCGTGGGCGGCGGTGCCCAGCGCAAAGCCTCTGGCTGCCTGGCCGTCGGCATCGTCAGGAATGCGCAAAATGGCAAACAGGTATTTGGCGCCCAGCGCGCCAATCAGGCCGGTAATCGCCGCAAACACCGCCGCCAGCGCCGGAATGCCGCCGATCTGCTCGGCAATGCCCATCGCCACCGGCGCAGTCACGGATTTGGGCGCCAGCGACAAAATCACTTCATGCGGCAAGCCCAGCAGCCAGCCCAGCGCCAGCGCGCTGACGGAAGCCACGCTGCCGCCCGCCAGCGCCGCGATTAACAAGCGGCCCCAGCGCTGGCGCAGCTCGGCGCGGCGCAGCCACAGCGGCCAGCCCAGCGCCACCACGGCAGGCCCGAGCAGAAAGTGAATAAACTGCGCGCCGGCAAAATAAGTCGGATACGACACGCCCGTCGCCAGCAGCGTGCAGGCCAGCGTCAGCACCGACAGCAGCACCGGATTGGCCCAGGACGCGTAGCCGCTGCGCTTATAAGCCGCCTGCGCCGCCAGATAGACCACCAGCGTGGCGGTCAAACCGAACAGCGGCGTGGCCGAGAGGTAAATCCACAGTTCGACAAATTTAGGCATCGGGCGCTCCGTCTTTTGGCGGCTGGCCGGAACCAGCGACGTCGGGGCGCTCGCGCAGCCCGTACAGCGTCAGCGCCGTCACGCCCAGGCCCGCCAGCGTGGACAGCACCAGCACCGCCAGCATGCGCAAGCCGTACTGGCTTACCAGCGAAAGATGCGTCATTACGCCCACGCCAACCGGCACAAAGAGTAACGAAAGGTGCGACAGCAAAAAGCCCGCGCATATAGCAACCGGCTCGCGCACCACGCGCCAGTGCAGCGCGCCCATCAGCAGCATCATGCCGATAACCGGGCCGGGCAGCGGCAAATGCAGGCCCCGCGCCAGCAGCTCGCCGACTGATTGAAACACCAGCAGCCAGGCCAGCCCGTGCAATCCGTTCATGGCAGAAAACCTCTCATGGATGAGACCTTTTCAGGCCGAAAGCGCAGACGCTGTGGGTCATGCGCGTCAAAAGCGCGGCAAATCGGGGTGCGCGATCTTCCCGCCGCGCACCAGCATTTTTCCGTACTCGGCGCAGCGGTGCAGCGTCGGGATCACCTTGCCGGGGTTGAGCAGCCCCTTGGCGTCAAAAGCGAGTTTCAGGCCAAACATCTGCTCGT